>NZ_JBHWKO010000071.1:0-25857 GCF_042731035.1 Streptomyces sp. NPDC059895 | reverse complement strand
CAACAGGCACCGATCGCCTACGAACAACAGTCAGCTACCCTGACACTTGCCGCATAACGACACGAACAGGTGTCCACTCTCCGGGGGCAAGGCCCGATCCTGCACGCCCTCAGCCCTGGGATGCTGCCCTCGACCGCCATGGTCGGGGGCAGCGTCGCGTTACTGGCTGATGCGCTGCGCGGCACGAGCGGCTTGGCCCGGTACCCAGGCTCGGACCTCGCCGGGCTGTACGTAGAGCACGTTCGGGTTGTGACTGTGCGGCCCGTAGCCGCTGGAGGCGTTGACGAGCAGGTATGCGCCTGGGGGAACGTGCCAGTTCCAGAACCAGGCGTCCTGCTGCCGCCCGGTGTCGCACCAGGTCACGACGGCTTTTGAGCCACGGCGTGCGTGCTGGTAGACCCGTGTCACCTGGAGGAGTTGCCCCTGTCCGGAGCTTCGTTGCTGCTGGAATGCCTGCCACTGCGCCGCGAGGGCAGCCGTGCACTTGCGGCGTGAACGGACCGTCAACGCGACTGTCACGGCGACGATGGAGGCGATGACCATGAAGGCGCCAGGGCTGGGGGGCATTGCCGCATCCTGCATCGTTCCATCAACGGGCGGCAAACCATCCAGAGCATCGAAGACCGAACGGCCACTTCACCCGAGAAGCAAGAAAGTCCGGCACCTCCAACTGGGAGGGTGCCGGACTGCGATCGTCGAGAGCTTTGCGCGGGACGTTAGATGGCCGGCGCGCGCAGAAGCCGCTCGCGGGTGGCCTCGGGCAGCACTCGCCGCAGGACCGGTGCGGTCGAGCTGAGGGAGGCGGCGAAGGCGGCGACGAGATCGTGCGGGACGCTGGCGGCGAACGATGCCGCCCACAGACACGGTGCGCCGAGCACGGGCTCGGCCCACGCCTGCCATCCGGCCGGCCCCGTCTCATCGTCCTCGGCGACGAGGGCACGCGGGTCGGCGTCCTGGATGAGGGGCGGGACCTCGCCGAGGCTGATGTGCGAGGTGAACGTCGGGTCCGTCGCCGCCGCCTGGGGCTGGTCGATGTCGCGGAACCATCCGTGGGCGGAGACTGCTTCGAGGACTAGCTCGGCTCCGGCGAGCGGAACGGCGGGCTGGTCGCTCGCGTCGAGCGCGACGAGGAAGTCGACCACCGCCTCGCCGGGAACGTCGCGGGTGAAGTAGGCCGACCACTGGGCGAGCGGGCTGCTCGCCTCGGCCCGGGCGGAGATCTGCCAGGCGATCGGCAGCTCGCCCAGGTGGAACGCCTCGTCCGCCAGGCCCCACTGGGCCCAGCGCAAGGCGTCGGGGCTGATGTGCAGGACGGTGCTTCGCAGGACCTGGCGGTCCTCCGGTGCCTCGTCCGGCTCGTGGCGTCCGCGGACGATCGTCAGGCACGTCCAGCCCAGGCCGGCGAGCGTGTCGGCGGCGACGTCGTAGAGGCGCCCGTCATCGCCGGCCAGGTGCCGGGGACCGACCCAGAACGCGGGCTGGCCGCCGCGCGAGGTGGACGAGTCGGGCGGGAAGTCGGGGTACAGGGGCGCCTCCAAGGGCTCGGTGCGTATCTAGTTGCCGCCGGCGCGGCGGCGGGGGCGGCGCGGGGGTGCCTGGACGGGGCCCTGCCACGTCAGGGCAATGGCGACCTCCGGTGGCAGGTGGCCGAGCTGAGCGTCCTCGTCCCGCCCTTCGGCGAGGTAGACGACGGTCCGGCCGGTCTCGTCGACCGACTGCAGGACCTGCGCCAAGCGGTGCGCCATCGGGAAGAACGGGTTCATGGCCTGGCGGACCGGAACACTGCGGTCGCAGCCGGACAGCAGGTCGATGAGATCGCCGACGGTCATCTCCGGGGACGTCACGAACAGCCTCCTGGGGTGCGGGAAAACGGGGGGCAGTGGAACGGGCTGGCCTTCGGTACGGCCAGCGCTCACAGGGCGGGCGTTACCTGTCGGTTTCCGCGCTGTCAGAGGCGGCGTGAGGTCTCCAGCACGCGCGCCACAGCGGCGGCAACGATGTCGGCCGGCGTCTCGGTATCGAACGACAGGTGGTAGCCGCGGACCTTGGCGGTGCCGGTGACGGCGATCTTCCATCCCTCGCCGTCCGTGCCGGGGCGTCCGAGCGGGAACCAGCCGAGGTAGAACCTGCCGTCCTTGGAACTGACGTGCACGTTCGCGCGATCATCGACGATCAGGTGGAAGTCCTCGGCGGAGAACTGGTCCATGACCAGGGTCGGCTGACCGGGGCCGAGCTGCCACTCCCGCCGTCGCAGGGCTTCTACGGTGGTGGAGAAACCGGGGCCCGCAGGGGCTACGATCACGGGCAATCACCTCTCTGACCTGGGGTTTCTTGCAAGGTCGTCTACGTTGACATGCCCTCGCACCCGTTGGCCAGTCTTTCCGCGATCTTTCCAGTCTGCCCCCGGCGAACTTGTCCTTTGTCATCCAATCGAGGTGTTTGACAACGAACTCAGTCGTTTCGGCTTTTTTGACAGTGAACCTAGTCGTGCGGGGTGAGCACGCTGGGGGTGTTGGATGGCCATACCGGCTGGGGCGGACGGGGCCGTGCCGTACGTCGAGGTGTCGTGCATGGAAGGCCGGCGCGAGCGTCGACGGCGTCCGCTGTTGGACTGCGTGTCGGTCAGGTTCGAGGAGGCGGTTCCGGTACGGCCGTTTCGGTGGCCGCCGGGTGGGCGCCATTTCCCGGGCTGGTACTGGGCGGCGACGACCGGGCAGCATGTCGGCTTCGAGTCGTGGCTGGAGCGGGACCATCTCGTGCTGATGGGCGAACTGGCCTGGGACCACGCCCGTCAACAGGCCCCGAGGAATGGGAACGAGGCACAGATCGCGGATGCGGCAGCCGCCCTGTTCAAACGCGCCCACGACGGCCCCCCGGACGAGAAGGACCCTCCGGCAAAGCGGTCCCGGCGGGATCGCCGGATCGCCGCCCGCACCCGGGCGACCGCCCCAGGGCGGGAGATCCCCGATCCGCCGGCCGCCAGCAAACCGATGGATGAGGACACGGACACCTCGTTGGCCGAGGTTGTCCCGCTGGGCCTGTTCGACCCGTTGGCCGACCCCTGGAGGCGCCCGTGACCATCCCCTAGCCAGCGGCCCGCCGCACCGTATTGCGGGAGGCCGAAGCCGAGGCCGGGCGGCAGCTGAACACCCTGCCCGGGTGGCGAAGGTTCATCGACGGGCCACCCGAACCCCCGGCTCTGTCGTCCCGGAGCGCTTGGCAGCGGATGCCGGCGTCCGAACGGGGCCTCTACGACGAGGACCGCCTTGACCACCAAGCCCGCATACTCACGGTCGCCACCTCGTTCGTCGAGACGACGGCGATCTGCGGCCGACGGCTGGTCCTGCTCAACCGCCACGCGATCAGCGCCCGCCGCGGGCTGATCATCTCCGGCCTCGCGGGAACCGGCAAGACCATCGCCATCACCCAGTTGGGGTGCTCCCACGAACTCCTTGACCAGGCTCGGCACCCACAGGTCACGGACCGCATCCCGGTCGTCTACGTCACCGTCCCGCCTGCCGCGACCGCCCGCATGATCGCGACCGAGTTCGCCCGCTTCCTGGGCCTGCCGGTGCGGGCACGCTCGAACATCACCGACATCATCGAGGCCGTGGTCGGTGTCTGCACCGACACCCGCACCGGGCTGGTGCTGGTCGACGAACTCCACAGCATCTCACTCGCCAGTCGCCACGGCGCCGAAGTCGCCGACACGCTCAAGTACTTCTCCGAGCGCCTGGCCGCCACCTTCGTCTATGCCGGCATCGACATCGCCGAATCCGGCCTGCTGTCCGGGACACGGGGCGCCCAGATCGCCGGCCGCTTCACCCTGATCCCCTCCCGCCCCTTCCCCTACAACAGCGAATGGAAGGGCCTGGTCGCCGCCATGGAGGACACCCTGCGGCTGCACGACCACCGCCCCGGCACACTCACGCGCCTGGACCGCTTCCTGCACGACCACACCGGCGACATGATCGGATCCCTCTCCCACGCCATCCGCGGAGCCGCGGTCGACGCCATCCTCACCGGCACCGAGAAGATCACCAAGAAGAGCCTCCAGGCCATTCCGCTCGACCACACCGCCCACACCACGGCGTCGCTGGCCACGAAGACCGCCACGCTCCGATGAACAGCGAGCTACCACCCCGGTTCGCACCGCTGCCGGTCCGGCTCCGTCCCTGCCTCGGAGAGTCCGCCAACTCCTACATCCGGCGTCTGGCTCGCGCCAACCATCTCAAGCCCAGCTTCCTGCACTGCTATCTCTGCGGCCCACCACAGTGGTTCGGCAAGCCGCTCCTGGAAAACCTCGCCACGGCCGCAGGGCACTCGCCCGAAGTACTCGAACGTGCCCTCGCTGACGCCGACGCCCTGGGCGGCACGAACAGACCACGCCGACGCCTCCCCACAAAGAATCCCTTCACCAGGCGCCCGAGCCTGGCCCACCGCATCACTCAAGAGGCCCTCAAAGGCGCACAAATCCGCACGCTCGCCAAGCGCTACAACCTCCGCCGCTGGGACGTCCGCCTCGCCCTGGAGATCCCACGCCTCACCACTGCAGAGACAGGTCCGCTGACCGACCCCATCACAGGCGAACTCGCCGACCTGATCGAAAGCATGATCAGCAGAAGGCTCAACGGAAGGCAGATCTGGACAGAACTCATAGACCACCACGACTACTTGGTCACATACGACAGCATCCGCCACTACATCCGATACACACGATCCCGACAGCGCCAGCACGAGCAGAATCGTTGACATCCAGATGCGGGGCGCGCCCGCCGCGGGCCATTAGCGACATTCGTACAAGACCGGCAGCCGCCGCCCCCCGCACTATCGCTCCATGAACGCCCACGACGCACAGCACGCGCAGCCGATGCATGTGGACCGTGACGGACCGCGGGACGCGCCGCCACTGCTGCTCATCCACGGATCTGGAGCCTCGGGCGCCTCCTGGGGGCCGGTGGTCCCGGCCCTCGCCGCCCGTCATCATGTCGTCCGGATAGACCTCCCGGGCTGCGGCCAGTCCCCGCGCGCCACGTCCTACGACGTTCCGGCGCAGGCGGACCGCGTGGCGGCGCTGCTCGACGAACTCGGGCTGCGCGCCGTCACCGTGGCCGGCCACTCCAGCGGCGGATACGTCGCCACCGCGCTCGCGGAGCAGCGCCCCGACCTGGTGGGTTCGCTGGCGATGATCAGCACCGGCCCGCGCCTCGACGCGCTCCTGCCGCAGCCGGCCATCCTCCGCGTGATGCTGGCACCGCCCTTCGGGCCGCTGCTGTGGTGGCGGCGTTCGGATGCGATGATCCGCAAAGGCATCGGCGCCACGCTCGCCGGGCCTGCGCCCATGCCGCCCGGCATGGTCGCCGACGTGCGGAGTACCACGTACCGCGCGTTCCGCAAGGTGCTGCGCGAGAACACCGCGTACCTCGCCGAGCAGTCCGTGCCCGAGCGGCTCGCCGCTCTCGGGCTCCCGGTGCTCGTGGTCTTCGGCGCCGCCGATCCCCGGTGGGATCCGGCGTCGGCGCGCCAGTACGACATCGTGCCGGGCGTGCGGGTCGAGATGCTGCCGGGCGTTGGGCACATGCCCATGCTGGAAGCGCCCGAGCCGGTGGGCCGGCTGCTGCTGGACTTCGCGACCCTGTGCGCCGGAACCCCGCCGGCAGGCCCGGCCTAGACTGGTGCCGTGTTGTCGCAGGGCGTGCCACCCGCGTGGTCGGGCGTTGACATCGCAGTACCGGAGCCTTCGGACCGGCTGCCGGGCATCAGCATGGCCGGATTCCGCCACCGTGTCCCCGCGCCCGTCGACATCGCGATGGTCGCGCATCCGTCCGTCACCTTGCTCATCGATCTGAGCGACGATGACGGCCTGGTTTACGACACGCAGGGGCGGCACGGACGCGGCAGTGTCGTGATCGGCCTGACCCCCGGGGAGCTGCGGGCGTCCGGCCTGGTGGGCGAGTGCCTGCAGATCCGGCTGCAGCCGGGTGTGGCGGCCGCAGTGCTCGGCTCGTCGGACGGGGTCAGCGGGAGCGTGGAGCCCTTGGCGGACGTCTGGGGCCGCGACGCCGGGCGCTTCGAGGAGCGGCTGCGTACAGCCGGATCGTGGGACGAGCGGTTCGCGATGGCGGCGGACGCCGTCCGCCGGCGGATCGGGGACGGCCTGCGGGTCGATCCGGAGGTCGCCCACATCTGGAGGCGGACGGTCGCCAGCAGGGGCCGGATGCGTATCGACGGCCTGGCGGACGAGGTCGGCTGGAGCCGCAAGCGCCTGTGGGCGCGCTTCCGGGCGCAGCTCGGCGTCACCCCCAAGCGGGCCGCCCAGCTGGTGCGGTTCGACCATGCGGCCCATCTGCTCGCGGCGGGTGTCCCTCCCGCCGATGTCGCGGCCGAGAGCGGTTACGTCGACCAGTCCCATCTGCACCGCGAAGTGAAGGCGTTTACGGAGCTCACGCCGACTGCCGTCGCCGCCGCGCCGTGGCTGGCGATCGACGACGTCGCATGGCCGGACTCCTGGCGGGCAGGGAGGCCCGTGACAGGTGGCGCACGCGGTTCCGGCCAGCGCTGAACCGCCCAGCCGCGGCCCTCACTTTACTCCCGACCGACAACTGTCCTTTGACATCCAACCTAGTCGCCCCAGGTCAGGGCATCGCACCGGACTAACTTGGCTGTCAAAGGACAACTGCCCATTGACATCGAACCCAGTCGTTTTGTGTCCCGTCTCATGCGAATTGGCCCCTGCCTCAGATGATCTGGTCCGATTCGCTCGTCGTCTCAGGTGATCTGGCCCGTCGACGCTGCTCATGTCACGCGAGACCTCGACCGGCATGCCGTGGAACCCCGGGGTTTCGGTGAATGCACGCGCCAATATGGTGGGCCGATGACGTCGATCAAGAAGTTCCAAGTCACCTTCGACTGCGCAGAACCTGAGCGCCTCGCTCGCTTCTGGTGCGAGGTGCTGGGGTACGTCGTACCGCCGCCGCCGGAGGGGTTTGCCACTTGGGACGATTTCAAGGGCTCGCAGCCATCTGAGCAGCGGGATTCGTGGTTCGCCTGCATTGATCCCTCAGGTGTGGGCCCGCGGCTGTACTTCCAGCGCGTCCCCGAGGGGAAGGCCGCCAAGAACCGGGTGCATCTTGACGTGCGGGTCGGCACCGGACTCGTGGGTGAAGAGCGCCTCGCCGCACTTGAGGCTGAGTGCGCACGGTTGGTCCCGCTTGGCGCGGTACACGTGCAAACGCTGTACGACGGCAACGATGCGTGCATCCCGATGTGATCTGGTTCTCAGGGTGTACGAAGCGGGTGCTCGCTCGTTGGGGTGACACCTGCCGCAAGCCGTGCTCGGCTGCTGGGGCGAGCGTTGCCGATGCAGGTGGTGCAGACGTCGCGAGCGTCGAAGGGCGGAGGGTCTATGTGCTGCATCAGCTGTGCCCCTCCACGTCGTCGCGCTGGCCGAGCAAGGCGCTGAGCACCAACTGCGCCTCGCGGCCCAGCCGTCCGCTGAAATGTTCCAGGACAGCGTCGTAGGAGTAGCCGACGTCGACCAAACGCCGCAGCTCGTGCAGAAAGCCGGCCTCGGTGAGTTCCAGACCGAAGACCTCGTGAGTCAGCACGCCGACGTTCTCGCCGTACGTCTCGATGCGAGGCTGCGCGGCTCCGAGCTGCCTGCTGGGAGAGTACGGAACGCCGGGGCTAGCGGGTGCAGGCGCGGCTCAGCGGGCGCGGGTGCCACTGTGGGTGACCGGCGGGAGGGGAGCCGCTTCGGTGGTTCGGCCTGCGGCGCGGGTCGGCGCGGACGCGGTCCAGGCGCCGGGGAACCAGACGGCGGTGTACTGCTCGATGGCGTCGCGCAGCCCTGTGGTGACGGCCCCGTCCCACGGGAGTCGGCCGGGGCGGTGGTGCTTACTGAAGGTGGCGTACTGCTTGGTGTTCGGCCGGGTGTTGGTGGCTTCGTCACGGCGGTGGAAAGTCCCGTGATCCACGAAGCTGAGCGCCACCGCGTCGATCTCGCCGCGTTCCGGGTGGACGACCGCCACACGCAGCCCGCCGTAGGTGCCCGCGTGGAGGGTGCCGGTGAAATCGATCCGCAGCCGCAGCGGTACGCCGGGGACGGGGGCGGCGAAGTAGGTGTTGCCCACGACGGTGCTGGCATGGAAGGGGAGGCACAGCTCGGCGAAGAACTCGGCGGCTTGCAGGGGCAAGAGGGGGCCTCAGTCGGGGTCGGGTTTCCTACCGGTGAGGGCCGGGCAGGGCCGGTCGGCTGGTGGTGCTCCAGCGCGGGACGCTGGCTGTGGGGAGCGCGGCCGGGCGGCGGGATGAGACGGCCCGCTGCACGTCGAGTGGAGTGGGAGCCGAGGGGCCGGGCGCGAGGATCTGGGTGAGCTGGGCCATGCCCTTGATGTAGCTGGAGGTCTCTTCGCGCCATCGGGGCAGTGGAGCCGGATCGGCGACGCACTCGGTGACGGCGGTGAGCAGGGCGACGGGGGTGTCGGTGCTGGCCGTGGCATACCAGACGGGCCGGTCGATGGACTTGCCCGCCCACAGCTGCCAGCGGGCGTCCCGCGTTGTCAGCTCGGCTTCCGGATCGAGGGCGCCGGTGGTGAACCGCATGCCTGCGAGGCTGTCCGGGGCCCGGACGTCGAGGACGCCCCAGCGCGGGCGGTCGATCTTCCAGCCCTGTTTCAGGAGCGGGACGACGGCGAGGAAGGGGTCGTGCTCGTCGGTCCCGGAGACCGGCCGGGCGAGGTAGGCGTCCGGCCCCTGCTCGTACGCCGTGGCGAGGACGGTGGTGAATGCATGGACGAACTCGGTGGGGACGCGGTCGTTGAAACAGACGCCCCATGCCGGCGGGCCGAACGAGTCCTTGTAGGCGTTGATACGCCAGAGTCCGTCGTCCTCGCCTTCGGGCAGGTAGCCCAAGCGCACGCGCCGGTCGGGGGCGCTCACGTACACGTTGGAGTCCTCGTCGTACCGCAGGTCCCAGCCGAGTTCGAGCAACGGGGCGAGGGCGGGGTCGCCGGTTCCGGTGGTGGAGGCGAGATGGCGCGGGGAGACGTAGACGTCGGTGTCGCGGCGCGGATCGGGCCGGGTCATCGGTCTGCCCTCGTGGTGACGGTGATCTCGTCGGCGGCGGTATCGAGGCGTTCGGTGACCTCGGTGGTGGTACGGCCGGTGACGATGTAGAAACCGGCCCGCGCGGTGAACAGGTCGCCCTCGGGCGGCAGGAGGAGCTGGTCGCCGATCTCGCGGGTCCACTGGACCTGCCGCAGCCAGGGGGTGTGGGCGGCGAAGGGCTGGTTGATGTGCCGTGCGGTGAGGGTGCCGGAGGTGTCCGGGTAGAGCATGCGGATGCCCGCTGCCCCGCTGCGGGTCGGGGTGAGGTCCGGCGCTCGGCCGCAGGCGAGATCGGCAGCAGCCCGGGGAAGCTCGACTCCGGTGGCGAGACGGACGAGGTGGCCGATCATGTCGCCGCCGATGCGTGCGTTGACCTCGATCAGCCGGGGCCGGCCATCCACGAGACGCAGTTCGACGTGCTGCACGCCGTCGGTGATCCCCAGGGCCTTGACCGCAGAAGCGGCGGCCGGGGCGACCTGGGCCAGGAGCGGGTCGGCGGCATCGACGGTGTGCCCGGTCTCGTCGAAATGCGGCGCGGGCCCCAGGTGCTTGCGGGTCACGGCGACCGCAGTCGTCACGCCGCGATGGGTGACGCATTCCACCGAGACCTCCGGCCCGTCCAGGTACTCCTCCACCAGGACGCCGGTGTCCTCGCGGCTGCGGCTCGCGGCGGCCGAGGCGAACGCGAACGCGGCGGGAAGTTCTTCGGGACGGTCGACGCGGATCACGCCGATGCTGCCCGCGAACGCAGCCGGTTTGATGACGGCGGGGTAGCCGAGCGTCATCGTCGCCAGGCCGGCCTCCAGCAGGGTCCGCGCCTTCATCGAGGCGGCCGAGGGCACCCCGTGGCGGGCGAAGAGGGTGCGGGCGGTTGCCTTGTCGCGGCAGGCCCGCATCACCCCGACGGACGGTGAGGACAGACCGAGCGCGTGGGCGAAGAGGGCGGTGGGGACGAGGTGCCACTCGTCCCAGGTGACCACGCCGGCAAGGTCGTGGCGCTCGGCCAACACCCGGCCGCCGGCGAGCAGCGCTGCGGGGTCGCTCAGATCGACCACGGCGTGGTCGACGACGAACGGCTTCTCCCACGACGGCTCAGCGCCAGTGAGCAGGACGACGTCGTACGCGGCGGCCACCTGCTCCAGGCAGTAGCCGCGATAGATCTCGTCTCCGGGAGAAACGACGAGCACGAGGGAACGAGCGGACAAGAAGGGTTTCTCCGTATCGATGGACGGCAGGACGAGCGAGGAGTGAAGGGTGTCTCAGGCGGCACGGCGGCGGCGTAGCTCAAACGCCCCGGCCCAGTGGGGGTGGTCGTCAATCAGGCAGCGGGCGTAGAGGGCGGTGTAGTTGTTGTTCAGCCCGGTGACTCCGTGAGGGAGCTGGCGGCGCAGGTCCTCGAACAGGTCCTCCAAGCTGACCCGGTGGCGCCGGCGGCCAGGCGGCGGGCGGCCATGCGTTCCAGGGCCCGCAAGACGTGCGGACTGTGGGCATTGAAGGTGTGGCACTGCTTGGTGATGGCGGCCGGTCGCGCGGTGCGTTCCGAGGGCGGCGATGGGCATGGGGTTCTCCACTAGCTGGGGGCGCAGCAGCGTCAGGTGCGCAGGGCGGGATCGGTTCGCAGGCGGGCGAAGGCGCAGAACAGACCGAGGGCCTGCAGGACCGCGCAGACGGTGATGACATGGTCCAGCGCGTCGGGCGGGGTGAGTGCGGTGAGCACGCCGGCGACGGGGAAGGGCAGCAGGAGGATGAGGATGGTCGCCGACAGGGTGCTGCCGAACTTCTCCGGCGGGATCAGGCGGCAGCGAAGGGTGCGCAGGACGACCGTCATGCCGCCTTCGCCCGCCATGAGGACCGCGACCAGGACCAGTTGGGAATGGTAGTCGGGGGCCTGGGCGACGGCGAGACAGGCGAGGGCGGCGCAGGCGGCGCCGACCCGGCCACAGGCCGAGGCGGTCGAGCGTGAACCGGCAGACGGTGACGCTGAGGAGCGTCGCTGCGGCAGCGGCGGACCAGACCAGGCCGACGGCAGTGGTCGATTGCTCGAAGTGCTTGACGACGATCACCGGGCCGGCTGCTTGGAGAAGGCCGGTGGCCAGGGTGGACAGGGTCAGCCCGGTCACGAACCAGCCGAGCGCGGGAAGCGAGCGGATGGTGCGCCACCCGGTGAGGAATCCGGCACCGGACTGCCCCTTCGGCGCGCGGGCCGGGGCGACGGGCGAGGGCGGGGTGCGCAGCGAGAGCAGCGAGAGCAGCGAGAGCAGCGAGAGCAGCGAGAGCACGGTAATCACCACAAGCATCGACAGTGGCCCGGCGAGCAGGAGTACTCCGGCGAGCGCCGGGCCGGGCCAGGGTCGCGGTCTGGTCGATGCCGAGCAGGACGGCCTGGACTCGTGGGCCCGCCGTCCTGCGCGGCGGCCGGCGGCGGCGCCCGCGGTCTCGGCCGCGATGTAGCTGAACTCGGTGAACACGCCGGTCGTCGCCGCAAGCACCATCACGGTCACGCTCGCCACGGTGCCGGTCGGGTGCAGGTGAAGGATGACTGTGCCGAAGGCGAGGGCCAGCGCGCGTCCCAGGGAGGCCAGGTGGAAGACGACGGCCGTCCCACGCCGGTCGACGATCGATCCGGCCCACCCGAACGCAGCCAGCCGCGGGATCCACTCCAGGGCGAACGCCGCGCCCGTCAGCGCGGCGGATCGCGTCGTGGCCAGGACCAGCAGCGGGATGCCGTAGGTAAACATCGCGGACGCCAGGGCGTCCGCCGTGCGCGGCAGGTAGATGCTGCGCCAGCCCGGCGGTGTGGCGTGCATGCGGGGGTGTGACCGCTGCGCTCACGCGACCGGCTCGGGCTCGGGCTCGGGCTCGGGCAGCCTGGCTACCTGAAGGTTGTCGGCCAGCCACTGGATCAGGAGCGTGCGGGGACGGGCCAGGTCCGCCTCAGCTCCGTCGCCGGTCAGCGGGAAGGGACCGCCGGCGCGCTCGGTGGTGAGCGAGGGGGCCAACAGGTCAAGGACGTGCCGGATACGGCTGCCGAACTCGCAGACGGGGGCGGGGACGGCGTGACGCCGGGCCCAGCGGGCCATCGCGTCGTACAGGTCTGCCAACTCTGTCCCAGCGTCCGTGAGTTTCTGACCGGCGCCGGGCGCGACCCGGACGAGACCGTGGGCGCGGGCCGTCTCGGATGCGCGTCGCAGTTGGTGCGAGGAGAGGTCGGGCAGGGTTCCGGCCAGCCGTCGCGGAGGTATGGCACCCGTTGTCGTCGATCTCGGTGACCAGGCGGATCAAGGAGCGCGAGGCCAGCAGTTCGACAGCGTGGCGGGCTTCGGCAGGGGTGAAGAGGGTGCTCATCGGCGCGGGCCTCCTGCCGGGATGGCTGCCTTCGGGCGGGCGGTCGTGGCGTGCGAGAAGAGATCGCGGTGGTGCCACGCCGGAGAGAACCCGACCGTCCGAGCGGGTGGGAGCACCGCGGGGGCCGGCCGTGACTGGGTGCTGACCCACGGCCTCGGCGCGGGCTTCGCCTGCGGGTGTCCCCAGACCGGGTGCTGGGCCGCCTGGCCGAGGGGCTGCCCGGCGCACCACGCGGACAGGGCGCCGAGAACGGGGCCCAGGCCGTGTCCGGCCACGGACAGCCGGTAGGGCAGGCCGGTACCGTCGGTGTCGACCAGGCCGTCGGCGACGAGTTGCCTCAGCGGCGGATAGATGTTGGTCCAGTCGCTGCTGGGCATCACGATCCGGGCCAGAGCCCGGCCGCTGACCTCCTGGCGGGACTTGAGCACCCACAGGATGGCGGCGGCGTGGCGCCGGGTGAGGAGGGTGAGGCTGTCCTCGATCTGCTCGATGGCGGGCAGCGGGCGGTCCGTGGTCTCCAGGTGTTCCTCGGCCCAGGTGGCGATCATCGGCAGGACCGGCAGCAGGGCTGCGCCACGCTCGGTGTGGCGGTAGGTCACGTGCCGTGCGGTGTGTTCGGTGCGCTCGACGAGCCCGGCGTCGCACAGCGACTTGAGCTTCGGGTGGAGCTGGCCGTCCTGCAGCCAGGACACCTTGGCCGCCAGCTCGCTGTAGCGCAGCGGCGGGCCGGAGAGTGCCAGCAGGATCCTCACGTTCCAGCGCGGGGTGATCATGGCGAGTGCCTCGGTGACCCGGGCGATGTCGGCTTCGGTGTCACGGGGCAGAGCGGTGTTGGCCAAGGGAGGAACTCCTGGGTGATTGAAGGGGGGATCGCCTGCGGGTCAGCGGCTGTGCGCCGGGCTCTGCGCCGGAAGGGACGGAGCTGGAACGGGCGGCGAGGCAGTCGGTGGGGCCGACGCTGGGGCCGGGACGCGTGCCAGGCTCTGCAGGACGGCGGCGACCGACTTGGCCTGGACGTCGCGGACGGCGACGGCTTCAGCGAGCCGACGGGAACCGTCGAGGAGGTGGGAGACCTCGTACGGGCCGATCTGCCGCTCGGGGTGGACGAGCCGGGCGAGGCGGTCGCGGTGGAAGTCGATGCTGCGCTCGGCGAGGGCGAGGTCGTCGTGCATGCCGAGCAGGGCGGAGAGCATGCCGGGCGGCTGATCCTGAGCGTGGGCGGTGAGGTCGGCGAGCGGCACGCCGTACAGGTCCTCGATCCGTCCGGCTGTCTCGGTGGACGTGAGGTGGGGCAAGCGGGGCTTTCAGGGTCGGCGGGCCCGGGCCGCCCCGGCACGCGGGGGTGCCGGGGCGGCGGACGGGGGCAGGGTTGCGGTGGCCTTGAGCTGCGTCGTGCGGAAGGGCCCGGCCGCCTGAGCGGGCGAGGGCATGGTGCGCAGCAGCTCGCCGAGGGCGGCGCGGTAGCCGTCGCGGGCCTCCAGCGCTGCTTTGAGCCACTGCGCGTCGGAGCGGAGCTTGTCCGCCGACAGCTCGCCCATGTCGCGGTCCGGATCCGTGTCGGTGTGCACGCGGTCGCGGACGCGGGCGACCTGCTCCTCGGTGAGAGCCAGGAAGGAACGCAGTTCCAGGGCACGGGCGAGCGCGGGCGAGGTGTCGTGGCCGGCAGCCGCCTCGTACAGCTCGGATACCGGGTTCCCGAAGACCTTCTGCAGGTCGGCATCCATGGTGCTGGCCTTGTCCCGGCTCATCGGGCGGCCCTTGCCTCCCGCCACGCCGTCGCCGGTGCGGGTGCACCCGCGGGCCGGTGGGGGGCGCTGGTCTGCACCGCCGGCCCGGTTCGAGGCCGAAGGCGGGCGAGGTACTCTGCGGCGAGGTCCTTCTTCCCCGGAGCGTCCGGGTCGAGGAGCCATCGCACGACCATGGCCCGGCCGTCGCGTAGGGTGACGGCCGCGTCCACCCGGTGGGCGAGGCCCATCGTCGGGTCGTCGACCTCGCGGGGCTGGGTTTGCAGGGCGGCGAGGAGGTCGTCCTCCGCCCGGTCGAGCACGGACTGGGCCTCGATGAGAAGGCCGTGCCACTTGACGACGTCGGTGGCGTCGGGATTCGCGGTCGGCGCGGCGGCGACCGCGGCCTTCAACTGGTCCATGCCCATGTCGAAGCGCACTTCGATCCGTTCGGTGAGCACGCCCACGACGTCCTCAGACTCATCGGATATGCCGTCGGACAAAAAGGGAAACTCCTTTTCTGGAAGAGCCGCTGCCGGGGGGAATGTGAGGGGCGGCCGTGCCCGGCAGCTCATCTGCTTTCGGGCCACCTGCTGGCGGTCTGTCAGTCGAGGCACATTCGGACGTCGCGGTAGACGTACGTGCCGGAGACCCAACCCTTGACGCCGGTCGTCCTGTCCGTGATGTAGAGCCAGTTGCCGCTCTTCCTGGACACACTGAACTTGTGGCTCTTGTAGAGCACGCCGAGCGCGGTGGACTTCGAGTCGGCCTTGGACCGGATGGTGACGGCCGTGGCGTGCACCGCGTACGGCAACGACGGCAGGTCGTAGCAGCCTCTCGCGGAGGCCGCAGCTACAGCGGTGGGGGCTGCGCCGGCGGTGGTGGCAGACAGCACCGGCAGCGCGAGCGCGCCGAGCATCGCCGCAGATATGGCAATTCGCGTGGAGCGCATGCGGAAGAAACCTCCGTGAAGGCATGGGATTTGCGGGGAAGGGCGCAGCGGGTGTTGTCCCGGCGGCTGTATAAGAGTCCGGAGAATCGCCGGTTTGGCTAACCGGCGATCGTCGGCTATATTCCGCCGCCCGCGTCGGCCGTGGCGCTCAGCGCGAACGGCCGGGCGGTCGCGGAGCGGGGCCCTTCACCACACCGGCCGGGCGGCTGGCGGCGGCTGCCGGGCGGACCGGCGGGAGAAGTCCGGCCTCGCCGGTGAGGCGGTCGTCGCACCACTGCAGGGCCTCGCCGAGCATGTCGAAGCCGCCCTCGCGCAGAGTGTGCGTCCACGTCTCGGTGTCGACCTCGTCGACCACGACGCGGAACGGCGACGGGGCTCGCTCGTCCAGGGCTCGCAGGGCAACGACGACGACCCTGTCGTCCGGGTCGTCGCTGGTGCAGGAGTAGCCCATGGCGTAGTGGTCGCCGTCGCCGGCGAGGCGTCGCTCCAGCGCCCGCGTGGCCTCGTCCGCCGGCGGCGGGCCCAGCTCGGGGTCGAGGCCGATGGCATCGTGCGGACAGCCGCGGTGGATGAACCAGGACTGTGCCATCGCGGGCAGCGGCAGCGGGGCCTGCTCGAAACTGAACGTCCGCTTCTCGTGGTCCCGTTGCAGATGCACGGCAAGCACCTGTGGCATGCCGGGGTGTCCCAAGGTGGCGGTGCGGTCGAACAAGACGTAGTAGCTGTGCGGACCGTCGTGGTGTTCGGCCAGGGGGATGAGCATGTCCTCGTGGACGGCGACCTTGCGGTAGAAGTCGAGGCACTTCTCCTCGTCGGCGTCGAGGTCGTGCAGATCGAAGTCGACTTGGGGGATGGGCTTCCGGACCGGCACCGGTTCGGTGGGAGGCAACAAGAGCCTTTCGGTGGGGTTCAGCGCCGCTGCGCCGGGGTGGACGGCGATGCGCCGGGGCGAGCCGAGGCCTTCGGCGCCTGCGTCGTGGAGGTCCGGCGGGCGGCGAGCAGCGCGGCTCGTCCGGCGTCGGTGAGCGCGACCATCTGGCCGGCGTGCACGGGATGGCCGGTGTCCCGGACGACCAGGCCGGCGTCCTCCAGCCGCTGCAGCCTGGCGTGGGCGATGCGGGTGCCGGAGGCAGCTGTGACGGACATCCGGCCGGTCAGCAGGTGCTCGTAGAGCTTTGCGCCGCCGGCGATGGCGAGCAGCGCCGCCTGGTCTTCCGCCGAGAGCTGCTGCGCGTCGGGCGCGGAGGCTACCGTTGCCGCCTCGATGGGCTCCAGGGCGGCGAGCACCTTCCTGGCAGCGGCGTCCCGCGCGTCGGTGGCCTCTTCCAGCTGGTCCACGGTGCGGTCGATGCGCGTGAACAGGGCCCCGTCGACGTCGAACTCGCCGCTGGTAAGGCGGTTGAGGAGGCGCAGGTAGAAGATGACGCCGGTCTGAGTTTTGGCCAGTTCACGGTGCCGGTCGACCAGTTGGGCGTGCTGCTCGTCGAGGAGGCTGCGGTCGCGGTAGGCCCACAGGGTGTCGATGTCGTGGCCGGTGACGGCTTCGACTCGGTGGTCGAGCGGGGAGAGCGCACGCCGGACAGATGCCGGCGCGGGTTCAGGGGGCATAGGCGACGCTCCGTGCGTTCAGCGGGTGTGATGGTGTGCGGGGTTCTGTGCGGGACGGGGCAGACCCGGCAGTGCGGTGGGCGGCAGCAGACCGGGCCGGGGCACGGGAGTGCGGGTGGTCAGCTGCGGGGAACGGGAGCGGGCCGCGTGGGTGCGGGCGCTCAGTGGCCGGCGGGTCATCCCCAGGCGGTGGCCGACCTCGTCATAGACGTCGTTGCCCGCACGCGGCCGGACCGCGACGACGTGGATCTCCTTCGAGTGCACGGACTCCGCGGGTGCCGGACGGACGCCATAGACGACGCGCCAGTCCCTGCGCGAATCCACGAACAGCTTTCGATAGCCCTCCAGATCGCCGTCGAGGCGCAGCCCGAAGCGCTGCGCGTTCACGACATCCTGCAGGTAGACGAGGGTGAGGTCGCGGATGTCGCTGGGGGCCTGGAGGAGATCGGTCAGCGCGCGGGGGTCAAAGCTCAGTCCGAAGGCGGGCTGTCCCTGTCCCGGGTTCATGACGTCGGTTCGTCCGGCTCGGCGGCTTGTGTCGTGGCCGCCGCCGTCTCCGTGCGCACGGACGGCGGCGGGCCGGGCAGAAGACGGTGCGCGGGCCGGTCGGGAGAGGTCATGCAGGCCGACAGCGGTCCGCCCGGCGCGCGGATCGCCGCGACAGCGTGGGTGAGGAAGTCCCGGTGCCACACGAACAGGCCGGAGAGCCCGGCTTCGGGGTCCTTGTGCTGCTGGTAGGCGAGCCACAGGGCGTGGAGCCAGGCCACGACGTCGTCGTGCTCCTGCCACTGCAGGCACCAGGGCGCCGCGGTGGTGACCTCCGCCCCGTACACCGGGAGGAAGAAGTCGTCGACCCAGTCCGACAAGGCGTCGAGTTCGTCCTCCCGTTCCTCCCCGTCCAGTTCCAGGATCGGGCGGGGCTCCGGTGGAGCAGTGGCCGGCGGCCCGCCGAGTCCCGGCATGCCGAACGCGGCGAACGGCGATCCGCTCGGCGAAGGGGCGGACGCGAGGTGGTCGAGCTGCTGAGCCTGTTGCGCCGACTGCTCCATGAGCCGCCGCACGCTCGCCTTGATCCCCTCCAGCTGCGGATCCAGAATACGAATCGGCTCCAACTCGCCGTCGTCAGAGGATTTTACGGATTCGGGCATTGAAAGTTCGGCCTCCTACGAGACACGGAATGAGGGAAGGCGGAAGCACCCTCGCGCGGCCCCGCCGGCGGATTACACGTCCGCTCCGGCGGTATTCCGCCGACGGCTGCGCATGGGAGCCGGTCGCGTTGGCGACGGGAAAGGCCGCGGCTCAGGCGGTGAGACTCACGTCGTCCTGCGTGAGGGTTGCGCGGATCGTCTCGGTGAGCCGGTCGGCCGCGATCGACGCGTAGTGCTCGGTCTTCTCCACGCCGATGAAGTCCCGGCCTTCCAGCAGGGCCGCGACGCCCGTGGAGCCGGAGCCGGCACAGAAGTCCAGCACTGTGCCATCCTCGGGGCTGATCTTGACCAGCTCGCGCATCACCTCGACCGGCTTCTGCGTGATGTGCTGGCGCTTCGCGCCCGAGGGCTGCGACGCCGAGTACAAGCCGGGCAGGTAGACAGGGTTGCGGGAGCTGTCGATCGGCCCCTTGCTGGCCCAGACGATGAACTCGCAGTTCTGGGTGAACCGGCCCTTCTGCGGCCTGGCCTGCGGCTTGTGCCAGGCCAGCACACCGCGCCACAGCCACCCGGCCGCCTGGATCGCGTCCGTCGTGATCGGGAGCTGGCGCCAGTCGGTGAACAGCAGCGCGGTGCCGCCGGTCTTCGTCAGCCGGTGGGCTTCGGTCATGATCTGCGTCAGCCAGAACCCGTACGACCTCTGGTCCATGTTCTCGCCGGTGAAGTCGGCGAGGTTGTTCTTGGAGTCGGCGGATGTGTACTTCTGCTTCGCGGAGCGAGTGGTGCGCTCCTTCGCTGTTCGCCCGCCGGAGTTGTACGGCGGGTCGGTGATGACGGAGTCGACGCAGCCGTCCGGGAGGCCGGTGAGAACGCTGAGGGCGTCGCCCTGGTGCAGGGAAAAAGGCAAAGAGGAACCCCAATTCGGGTGCGGAAAAGCGGAGGGAACTACCCGTCTCTCGCAGGAGTCCTCGCGAGCCGAAAGCGGGCATGCAGAAGCCCAGGGCCACGGACCGAGGAGGGCGAGGGGGAGTCCAAAAACTGTAGAGGCGAAACTGCCGACGACCAAGAAGCGCGTTGCTGAGGTGCCGGATTCCGACACCTTGCACCGGCTTTTTGGTCAACCGCCGATCTGGGCCTACTGTTTTTGAACCGCCCGGCGCACACCGCCGCTGGCTACTCCCCCGCCCCACCTCACGGAGATACCCCCTGCCCCGGCACACCTAGCTCACGGCCCGGCCTCGCGGAGCGAGCGGCAACTCGCACCGGCCCGCCTCTGATCGCCCGCCCCGGCCACCGCGCCCTTCCCACAGGCCTCGCGCACGCGGCTCGCCGGACACCGCACCCCCAAGGACACGCTCATGACGTCTCGCTACCCGCCCCTGCCCGAAATCGCTGACCGGCGAGCGGTCCGCTCGGGGTGAAGGGGCTCGCCGCCGGCATCGGCGTCGTCTTCCTCTCCCCGATCCTGATCGCCGGCACCGGCATCATGCTGGCCTCCTCCGCCGACGCCGTGCAGAGCAACAGCTCCCTCAGCAGTTGTCTGGCCGACATCGACACCGACAAGGTCGCCGAACAGGTCACCAAGATCCTCGACGGCGCGTCCGGCAAAGACGTACACGTCGAGGGCCTGGACCTGCCCGCCGAGCAGGTCTTCAACGCCCAGACGATCGTGGCCACCGGCCTGTCGCTCGACGTCCCCGAGAAGGGACAGATCATCGCGCTCGCCACGGCGATGCAGGAGAGCCGACTGCGCAACCTGAACTACGGGGACCGCGACTCGCTCGGCTTGTTCCAGCAGCGTCCGTCCCAGGGCTGGGGCAGCGCCCAGCAGATCCGAGATCCGGTCTATGCCTCCGAGCAGTTCTACAAGCACTTGCTCAAGGTCGAGGGGTGGCAGCAGATGACCGTCACCCAGGCCGCCCAGGCAGTTCAGAAGTCCGGGCTGCCGGACGCCTACGCGCAGTGGGAGAAGCTGGCCACCGCGCTCCAGGCCGCCATCGCCAAGACCTTCCCCGGCAGCGATGGCGAGGACGGCAAGGACACGGACCAGGACCAGCAGTCGGCCACGACCGGCTGCGCGCCGGCCCAGGACGGTTCCGGCTTCGGCCGCATCCCCGAGGGGAGCGTCCCGAAGGGTTACTCGATCCCCAAGGACGCGGATCCGAAGGCGCGCAAGGCCATCGCCTGGGCGATGCAGCAGCTCGGGACGCTCTACCAGTGGGGCGGCTCCTGCACCGACCCTCACGGTCCCGACCCGATGGGCCGCTGCGACTGCTCCAGTCTGATGCAGCAGGCGTACGCCCACGCCGGCGTGACACTCACCCGCACCACGTACACCCAGGTCAACGAGGGCAAGGCGGTCTCGCCCGCCCAGCTCAAGCCCGGCGACCTGATCTTCAGCCGCGGTAGCGCCGCACGGCCCGAGCACGTCGGCATGTACATCGGCGAGGGCCTCGTCATCGAGGCACCCCGCACCACCAAGCCGGTTCGGATCACCCCGATCAAGGACTGGACGATCCTCGCCGCCCGCCGCGTCCTCTGACGCCGCACCCGCCCTGTAGGTTCCGGGTTGACTTGTCGTTGTCCGGCCATTCTGTCGGCGGCTTGTCGCCTGCCGGTGCAAACCCACAGGTCGACTGTCCGACCCATCTGTCGGCCCAACCCAATCGGGCCCTCCGCCCGAAGAATCCGACAAGTTCGCTGGACCCTTCCGCCGACAAGTCTCCCGGACAACCGCCCAAAGCCGCAGGTCATCCGGGCACCAGACGACAAGTAGAACCGGAACCTACACGCCCGGCATCGCCCCGGGCGGCCCAGCCCCCGGCCAATCCCGCGCCCTTCGCGCACCTCCCTCTCCGCTTTCGCCTTCCCCGCCAGCCCTCGCTGGGCCCGCGTATGCAAGGAGTCCCGCCACCCCTATGTCCGTCCCTCTCGCAGACCGCGTCATGCAGCTCGCCTACGACCCAGGAATCTCGCCCAAGGCCGGTGGCTTGCCCGGCCTGAACGTGCTGAAGAACGTCGTCAACAGCATCAACATGTTCGGAATCATCGCCGTCGTCGGCGCCCTGGCCGTCTCGCTCGGCGTGTGGGCCTGGGGCCACCACACCGGTGGACACCAGGCCGAAGCCAACGGCAAGAAGGGCGCGGTCGTCGCGGCCGGCGCCGCTCTCGGTCTGGGTGCCGCGAACGGCATCGTGGCCTTCTTCTCCGCCCTGGGGTCGCAGGTCCACTGATGCAGAAACGATTCCCCGCCTTCTCGCTGTCCTCGTACGGCGCGAGCTGGTCGGCCAATCGGCGCATCGCGATCGTCGCCGCCGCCGTCGCCGCCCTGCTCGCCATCGCCGGGATCGTCGCTCTGCTGACCGGCGGCGGGAACGGTCACCAGGACCCGGACACCACCGCGCCCGCCCCGACCGGCAGCCCGTCCGCCGCCGAAGCCGCACCGAAGTCGTCCTCCGGATCCGGTTCCGTGCCCGAGCCTCCGCAGATCGCCGAGCCGGTCGCCTACGCCAAGGCAGCCGCGCAGATGCTGTGGGCTTACGACACCCGCGATACCAGCCGGGACCAGCAGCTCGCCGGCATGCGCGCCTGGATGACCACGGAGACCAAGTACGCCGACTGGGCCTCGGTCTCCGGCCAGGTGCCCGATCCGGTGCTGTGGTCGCGGATGGCCGACCAGGACCAGCACGCCACCGCCCACGTCACCGAGGGCCACTACCCCTCCGCGTTCAAACAGGCGCTGGCCGAGGACCCGTCGGCGATCACCGAGGCGTACATCTACGTCGTCACCGTCAACGGCAAGCAGACGCTCAGCTGGAAGAAAGGCGGCGGCGGAGCCGAGGAGCGTGCCGTGACCCTCGCCGTCCAGTGCCACCCAAACCACGACTGCACCCTGGCCGCCATCGCCCCGAGCGTCACGCAGTGACCCGCGCCTGAGACACGAAAGGAGGAGTAACTCCTCGTGGGTTTCTGTGATTACCCCCTGGCAGACAAGCTGTGCGCCGTCGGCGACGCGGTGGATTTCGCTACGGACCCCGGCAAGGCCATCGGCGGCTGGATGGCGAAGTCCGCCGGTGAACTGGCAGCCGCCGCAGCCGATCTGGCCGCCGAGGCGGTCGACACAACCACCAAGGTCGACCTCAACGCGACGTGGTTCGTCGACAACTACGAGATGTTGCTACCGCTGGGACTGGTCCTGCTGGTGGCCACGTTCTGCGCGCAGCTGGTACGGGCCGCCGTCCGGCGCGACGGGCAGGCGCTGACTCAAGCGTTCACCGGCACCATGAGCGGTGTCCTGTTCGCCTTCTGTGCCATCGCCCTGACTACGGTGGCCGTCGAAGTGGTCGACGCCGTCAGCGACGGCCTGTTCAAGACCGCCCACCTGAGCATCGAGTCGGCCGTGCGCCGCATCGTGAAGGTAGACCAGATCGGATCGCTGGCGGGCTTGGGCTGGCTCGTCCCGGTCGTCGCCGGGCTCGGCGCCGCTATCGGCGCGTTCCTTTACTGGTGCGTGATGATGGTCCGCAAGGTCGGCATCCTCGTCATGGTCACGCTGGCCGTCTTCGCCTCCGCCGGCGGCGGCTGGGAGGTCGCGCGGCGCTGGCGCAAGGGCTGGATCGAGGCCACCGCCACCCTGGTCGTCTCGAAGCTGCTGATGACCGTGATCTTCGTGCTCGGCATCGCCGCCATGGGCAAAACCGAGGCCAAGGACGGCATCGCCGCCCTCGCCGACGTCATGTCCGGCATCGTGATCATGATCCTGGTGCTGCTGTGCCCGTACGCGGTCTTCAAGTTCGTGCACTGGGCGGCCGACGGAACCGACGGGGAGTCCATCCACCGTGCCGGTGGCGCCGGTGCGCAGATCGCGAGGGCGCACGCCGAGAAGGCCGCTCGCAAGGCCGCCGCAGCCGCGGCAACCGCCGAAACCGGTGGTGCCGCTGCCGGAGCGGGTGCCGCACCGCAGGGTCCCGACGCCGGCGGCGGCTTCCCCGGCGACGTCGCCGCCAACCCGGCCGGCGGAGGCAAGGAAGGTTCGCACAGCGGCGGAACAGGCGCCTCGTCCGGTGGCGATGCCATCAAGTCCGGTCTGGAGAAGGCCGTCCAGCCTGCGCCGACGAGCGTGTCCGACGACACCAGCGGCCAGGTGGGCGGCAGCCCGGGACCTGGCGGATCCGGCGCGAGCGCGGCGTCAGGGCAGAGCGGCGGATGGCAGTCCACTCCGCTGACCACCAGCCCGCCGCCGCAGGGCGCACCGCCGTGCTCCGGCTCGCAGAACGTCCCGTCCAGCGGCGCGAGCGGACCCCCGTCGCAGCCTCCGACCGGCCTCTGAATCCCCTGACCGACTCCCGGGGGCGGGACGTGCACGCTCGCTCCCGCCCCCGGGTTCCATCCGCGTCTCCAGGACCCGCCCCATGACTGATCTCTCCGTCGCCCCGGTCACGGTGAAGTTCCCGTACCGGTCCCGCCGCGGCATCCTCCTCGGCCTCTCCCTGCCCCAACTCGTGCTCGTTTCCTGCACGCTGGCGCTGCTGTTGATGATGGTGGTCTCCACCGGACTGCTCGGTGCCGTCGCCCTGGCCCCGCTGTGGACGGCATCCGGTGCGCTCGTCGCGATCCGCCGGCACGGCCGCTCCCTGATCGACTGGGCGCCGATCGTCACCCGGTACGCGCGCCGACGCCGCACCGGCCAGACTCTCTGGCTCGCCCGGCCCGTCACCCGGCCCCGGCAGGACGGCGTCCTCCATCTGCCCGGCACCGCCGCCTCCCTCAAGGTCGTCACCCCCGGGGACTCCGCTAACCAGGCCGCGGCCGTCCACGACCCTCACCAGCAGACCCTGACCGCCATCGCCCGCGTCAGCAGCCGCGCCTTCGCCCTCCTCGACCCCGCCACCCAGAACCACAACGTGTCCAGCTGGGGACGCGCGCTGGCAGGCGTCGCCCGCACCGGGCACATCGCCACCGTCCAGGTGCTGGAACGCACCGTCCCCGACAGCGGCGACACTCTCACCCGCCACTGGATGCAGAACGGGCAGCCTCAGACCCCCGTGGCCGGACAGATCTACTCAGAACTGGTCGCCTCGGCCGGGCCCGCCGCCGCCCCGCACGAGACGTACCTCGCCATCTGCCTCGACCTCAAGGCCGCCCGGCGCCTGATCAGCCAGGCCGGCGGATGCTTGCCCGGGGCGTTCACCGTCATGGAGCAGACCACCGCGTCCGTCGCGCAGGCCGCCCGCAACGCCGGACTCCAGGTCACCGGGTGGCTGACCGCGCAGGAGATCGCCGCCGTCATCCGCACCGCCTACGATCCGAAGGCCCTCGCCGCGCTCCAGCAGTGGTCCGAGACCGGCCGCGCCGAGGCCGCCCCCGCCGCCGCCGGGCCCGTCGTCCAGTTCGAGGAGTACGACCGCCTCGCCACCGACAGCGCGCGGCACGCCACCTACTGGGTGGAGAACTGGCCGCGCACCGAAATGGGAGCCGGATTCCTGCACGGGATCATGTTCACGGCCGGCGTGCGCCGCAGCTTCTCCCTCATCTACGCGCCGCAGGGGCTTGAGTCCGCCCTGCGGGACGTCCAGCGGAAGAAGGCCGCGATCATCGCCGACGCCAACGAACGCGCCCGCCGCGGACAGGTCGATTCCGAAGAGGATTCCGTCGAGTACGCCGACGTCAAGCAGCGCGAGCGCCAGCTCATCGCCGGGCACGCGGACGTGGCCCTGACCGGCCTGGTCACCGTCACCGCCGAGACCGACGCCCTCCTGGACGCCGCCTGCGCACAGATCGAGACCCACGCCGTCACCTCCGGCGTCGATCTCCGCCGGCTCAACTACCAGCAGCCGGACGCCTTCACCCTCGCCGCGCTCCCGCTCGCCCGCACCGCCCCGTGAACCAGCCTCGCCAGTCCGCGCCCTGGCCCACTGCACTCCGGATCACCCGCGACGGGCCCCCGTCGCCGCCCTGCCTGCCGGCAGGAAGGACCACCACCTTTGACCTCTCCCACGCGTCCCGACGACGCGCACCCCTACCTCCGCGCCGCAAGCGCCGGCGTCCGCCACCACACACGGGCCATTGCCTCGGCGGACGCGAACCCACCCAGGCCCGGGGACCGCCTGCACCTAGACGTGCTGCACGCACACTTCGCTGCTCTGCTCCAGCTTCTGGACCGGCTCGCCGACCACACCCGGCCTCCTCACCCGGCCGCAGGCCGTCACCTGGCCAGCGCGCACACCCGACTCTGGCAGGCCACCAGCGAAGTCCACTCCGCCTTCCACCTGCTGCCCGCCAACACCGCGGCAGAAGGCGAGTCGAGCGCCTGCCATCCAGAACGGCTGCCCGAGGGTCCGCCCGTGCTGACGATCTGCCAGCGCCACCTCACCGCCGGGCACGTCGTCCGCCGCAAGACCACCCCCACCGACCTCCGCCCGCACACCACGGCCTGCGTGCGATGAGCACCACCCGCAGAATCGAGGGCCCCCGATGAGCCACCGGCCCGCCCGTCGCGCCCGCCGCGCCTCCGCCAGCCCGCTCTTCATCCCCCACGGCACCGACCGTGCCAGCCGCAAGGCCGCCCGCCGCCAGCTCGCCGAGGCCACCGCCAAAGCCCGCGCCGAAGCCAGCGCCCACCAGAGTGACAGCACGTCTGCCGAGCACCAGATGCCCGCCGCGCTCTACCCACCGAGCGGACGCCCCGGGCCCGCCTCCGCGCGCGGGAACGGTCTGCGGCTGCCCGCCCACCGCATGACCACCGCGGTAGCGGCCGGCGCCTATCCCTTCCTCGCCGAAGGCGGACTCGGCGCCGAGGGCATCTACATCGGCCGCGACGTCCACGCGGAAGCGTCATTCGTCTTCGACCCGTTCGCGCTGTACGGCCGCGTCGAGGGGGGGCCTTGCCCCCGGAGAGTGGACACCTGTTCGTGTCGTTATGCGGCAAGTGTCAGGGTAGCTGACTGTTGTTCGTAGGCGATCGGTGCCTGTT
>NZ_JBHWKO010000070.1:0-26178 GCF_042731035.1 Streptomyces sp. NPDC059895 | reverse complement strand
CCGGCGAGCCCGGACCAGCGGGCCCGCCGCGCGGCATGCGGCACGCGTTCCCGTGTCCATGTCCGTCCGGACTCCGTCCCGGCCCGGCAGGGTCGCCGGGCCGGGTCCCCCGCCCTGCCGCGCCCCGCCGCCGGGGCGGGGACGGGACGGACGACGGGGTCGGACGACAGGATCGGACGACGGGATCGGACGACGGGGACGGACGACGGGGACGGACGACGGGTTCAGCCTGTGAAGGCGATGCGGCGGAGGGCGTC
Organism: Streptomyces sp. NPDC059895; assembly: GCF_042731035.1. Taxonomy (NCBI): domain Bacteria; kingdom Bacillati; phylum Actinomycetota; class Actinomycetes; order Kitasatosporales; family Streptomycetaceae; genus Streptomyces; species Streptomyces sp. NPDC059895. The sequence goes on along the minus strand of NZ_JBHWKO010000070.1, from coordinate 25,921 downwards.
CGCCGCGGGGCGGTCGAGGAGGATCGCCGAGCCGCAGCCCTCGGGGAGGTGGCCCCGCTCGACGGAGCGCAGGAGCTGGGAGGCGGCCCGGCGGTGGCGCAGGAAGGCGTAGCGGGAGACGCCCCGGCCGCGCTCGCGCTGGCCCTCCAGGGCGGTGCCGGGGGTGACGTCGAGCATCAGCAGGTGCAGGGTGCCGCCGCGGCGGCGGGCCTCGCGGGCCAGCCAGGCGCGCACCCAGGCCTGCGTGCCGCAGTCGTGCACCACGACGCCCCCGCCGGTGCGCAGGGCGCGGTGCAGCCCGGCGTAGTGGGCGGCGCGGACGAGGGGGCGGTAGAGCGCGTACGGCAGGAAGCGCGGCACGCGGGCGTCCCAGCGGTCGCGGGTGTCCTGGGAGTCGACGCGGGCGCCCTTCACCGTGCGCTGCATCAGGGTGGACTTGCCGCTGCCCGGCAGGCCCGTGACGACGACCAGGTCGTGGGGGCCGAACAGCAGGCCGTGCGGGCTGTGGCCGGCGCGGTCGCGCAGGTCGCGGACGACGGACGCGCGGGCCGTACCGCGTGCCCCCCGGGCCGGGGTCGCGGGCTGCGCGGGCAGTGCGATCGCCGCCGAGGTCGTCGCGTACGCCCTGGTCCTGTTCACCGTCATCGTCCTCCCCTGGGATCAGACAAGTCTTCTCCCCTTCGAGCGTAAAGAGAAGGTAATGCTCGGCGTCTTCCTGTTTCGTACGCGTCCCGCCACAAGCCGGTTACAGATGCGGCCTGCCGTGACAGGGGACGGGCATGCGATGATGTCCGCGCCAACTGCATACCGGCCGTTTGAATCCGCGCGGGAGAGTCCCGGACCGTGTCCGGGCGCCGAAGGAGCAAGTCCCTCCCTTGAATCTCTCAGGCCCCGTTACCGCGCGGGCGAGGCACATCTGAAAAGCGGGCCGCTGCCACAGGGCCCCACCCAAGGTGCAAGTCAGGACCGTGTGATCGCTGCCGATCACCCGCGGTCATGGCGAACCTCTCAGGTTCCGATGACAGATGGGGAGGACTTTCCTCGCCCTCCCCCGCGCCCGGCTGTGCTCGCGCGGGGCCCCTCGCCCTGGGAGACGACCGTCCGATGAGCAGTACCGAACCCTCGCGGCAGCGCCGTACCGCGCTCGACGCCGTGCACCGCTCGCTCGGTGCCACGATGACCGACTTCGCCGGCTGGGACATGCCGCTGCGCTACGGCTCCGAGCGCGACGAGCACCACGCCGTCCGCACGCACGCCGGCCTGTTCGACCTCTCGCACATGGGCGAGATCACCGTCACCGGCCCGCAGGCGGCCGCCCTGCTGAACTTCGCCCTGGTCGGCGACATCGCGTCCGTCGGCGTCGGCCGCGCCCGCTACACCATGATCTGCAGCGCCGACGGCGGCATCCTCGACGACCTGATCGTCTACCGGCTCGCCGAGAGCGCGTACCTGGTCGTCGCGAACGCCTCGAACGCGCAGGTGGTGCTGGACGCGCTCGAAGAGCGCTCCGCCGGCTTCGACGCCGAGGTCCGCGACGACCGGGACGCCTACGCCCTGATCGCCGTCCAGGGCCCCCGGTCGCCGGGCATCCTGGCGTCCCTCACCGACGCCGACCTCGACGGCCTCAAGTACTACGCCGGACTGCCCGGCACGGTCGCCGGGGTCCCGGCGCTGATCGCCCGCACCGGCTACACCGGCGAGGACGGCTTCGAACTGTTCGTGAAGCCGGAGCACGCCGTGGAGCTGTGGCAGGCCCTGACCAAGGCCGGCGAGGGCGCCGGACTGGTCCCCTGCGGCCTGTCCTGCCGGGACACGCTGCGCCTGGAGGCCGGCATGCCGCTGTACGGGCACGAGCTGTCGACCGGGCTGACCCCCTTCGACGCCGGGCTCGGCCGGGTGGTCAAGTTCGGCAAGGAGGGCGACTTCGTCGGGCGCGCGGCGCTCACCGAGGCGGCCTCGCGCGCGGAGACGGACCCGCCGCGCGTCCTGGTCGGCCTGGTCGCCGAGGGCCGCCGGGTGCCGCGCGCCGGGTACGCCGTCGTCGCGGGCGGCGAGGTGATCGGCGGGGTCACCTCCGGCGCCCCCTCCCCCACCCTGGGCAAGCCGATCGCGATGGCGTACGTCGACGCCGCGCACGCGGCACCGGGCACGCCGGGTGTCGGCGTGGACATCCGGGGCAGTCACGAGCCGTACGAGGTCGTGGCGCTGCCGTTCTACAAGCGCCGCAAGTAGCGAGAACCAGCGACCGACGCACGGCACGGCGCGGCCCTCGTGCGTGACCCTGCGCACATTCCCGCTGCTCACGTGCGTCCTGAGCAGTCCCCCCTTCACCAGCACTCCCCCGCGTACAGGAGAATTCAGGCCATGAGCAACCCCCAGCAGCTGCGCTACAGCAAGGAGCACGAGTGGCTGTCGGCCGCCGAGGACGGCGTCTCGACGGTCGGCATCACGGAGCACGCGGCCAACGCGCTCGGCGACGTGGTCTTCGTGCAGCTCCCGGCGGTCGGCGACTCGGTGACCGCGGGCGAGTCCTGCGGCGAGCTGGAGTCGACCAAGTCGGTCAGTGAGCTGTACTCGCCCGTCGACGGCGAGATCGTCGAGGTCAACCAGGATGTCGTCGACGACCCGGCGCTGGTGAACTCCGCCCCCTTCGAGGGCGGATGGCTGTTCAAGGTACGCGTCTCGGGCGAGCAGGAAGAACTGCTCTCCGCCGACGAGTACACCGCCTACACCGCCGGCTGAGGAGTCGTAGACGCATGTCTGTCCTGAACACGCCCCTGCACGAGCTCGACCCGGAGATCGCCGCGGCGGTCGACGCCGAGCTGCGCCGCCAGCAGTCCACGCTGGAGATGATCGCCTCGGAGAACTTCGCTCCGCTCGCGGTCATGGAGGCGCAGGGCTCGGTCCTGACCAACAAGTACGCCGAGGGCTACCCCGGCCGCCGCTACTACGGCGGCTGCGAGCACGTCGACGTCGCCGAGCAGATCGCGATCGACCGGATCAAGGAGCTGTTCGGCGCCGAGTACGCCAACGTGCAGCCGCACTCGGGCGCCTCCGCCAACCAGGCCGCCCTGTTCGCGCTGGCCCAGCCGGGTGACACCATCCTCGGCCTGGACCTGGCGCACGGCGGTCACCTGACCCACGGGATGCGGCTGAACTTCTCCGGCAAGCAGTTCGATGTGGTCGCCTACCACGTGGACGACGCCGGTCTGGTCGACATGGCCGAGGTCGAGCGGCTGGCCAAGGAGCACCGCCCGAAGGTGATCATCGCGGGCTGGTCGGCGTACCCGCGGCAGCTGGACTTCGCCGAGTTCCGCCGGATCGCCGACGAGGTAGAGGCGTACCTGTGGGTGGACATGGCGCACTTCGCCGGTCTGGTCGCGGCGGGCCTGCACCCGAACCCCGTCGAGTACGCCGACGTCGTCACCTCCACCACCCACAAGACGCTGGGCGGTCCCCGCGGCGGCATCATCCTCGCGAAGAAGGAGTTCGCGAAGAAGCTGAACTCGTCCGTCTTCCCGGGCTTCCAGGGCGGTCCCCTGGAGCACGTGATCGCGGCGAAGGCCGTGTCCTTCAAGGTCGCGGCGGGCGAGGAGTTCAAGGAGCGCCAGCGCCGTACGGTCGAGGGCGCGAGGATCCTCGCCGAGCGGCTGACCGCGCCGGACGCCCGCGAGGCCGGGGTCAACGTCCTGTCCGGCGGCACCGACGTGCACCTGCTCCTGGTCGACCTGCGCGCGTCCGAGCTGGACGGTCAGCAGGCCGAGGACCGCCTCCACGAGGTCGGCATCACCGTCAACCGCAACGCGGTGCCGAACGACCCGCGCCCGCCGATGGTCACCTCCGGTCTGCGGATCGGCACGCCCGCCCTCGCCACCCGCGGCTTCACCGCCGAGGACTTCGCCGAGGTCGCGGACGTGATCGCCGAGGCGCTGAAGCCGTCCTACGACGCGCAGGCGCTGAAGGCCCGGGTCACCGCCCTGGCGGACAAGCACCCGCTGTACCCCGGTCTGACCAAGTAAGTCCCGTTCTCGGTGGGGCGTCCCGCACACTCGTAGGTGGGTGAGCGGGGCGCCCCGGACCGGTGCCACCCCGGTGCGGCGATCCCGCGCCCGATGGCACGCCGAGCCCGCACCACCCCGCGATGCGGAGACCCCGCACCACCCCCGTCCCGAGGAGTCACCGTGGCCATCTCGGTCTTCGACCTGTTCTCGATCGGCATCGGCCCGTCCAGCTCCCACACGGTCGGCCCGATGCGCGCGGCGCGCATGTTCGCCCGCCGGCTGCGCACCGAGGACCTGCTGGCCTCCGTCGCCTCCGTCCGCACGGAGCTGTACGGCTCCCTGGGCGCCACCGGCCACGGCCACGGCACCCCGAAGGCCGTCCTCCTCGGCCTGGAGGGCGACTCGCCGCGCACGGTGGACGTGGAGACGGCCGACGAACGGGTGGAGTCGATCAGGTCGGCGGGCCGGATCCGGCTGCTCGGCGAGCACGAGATCCCGTTCTCCCACGACGACGACATGGTCCTGCACCGCCGTACGGCCCTGCCGTACCACGCGAACGGCATGACGTTGTGGGCGTACGACGCGCGGGGCGCGGAACTGCTGACGAAGACGTACTACTCGGTGGGCGGCGGTTTCGTCGTCGACGAGGACGCGGTGGGCGCGGACCGCATCAAGCTCGACGACACGGTCCTGAAGTACCCCTTCCGCACGGGCGACGAGCTGCTGCGCCTGACGAAGGAGACGGGCCTGTCGATCTCCTCGCTGATGCTGGAGAACGAGCGGGCCTGGCGGACGGAGGAGGAGATCCGCGCGGGTCTGCTGGAGATCTGGCGGGTGATGCGGGCGTGCGTGGCGCGCGGCATGTCCCGCGAGGGCATCCTGCCGGGCGGCCTGCGGGTGCGCCGCCGCGCGGCGGTCACGGCCCGCCAGCTCCGCGCCGAGGGCGACCCGGCGGCCCACGCCATGGAGTGGATCACGCTGTACGCGATGGCGGTGAACGAGGAGAACGCGGCCGGCGGCCGGGTCGTCACCGCCCCCACGAACGGCGCCGCCGGCATCATCCCCGCCGTCCTCCACTACTACGTGAACTTCGTCCCGGGCGCGGACGAGGACGGCGTCGTCCGCTTCCTGCTCGCCGCCGGCGCGATCGGCATGCTCTTCAAGGAGAACGCCTCCATCTCCGGCGCCGAGGTCGGCTGCCAGGGCGAGGTCGGCTCGGCCTGCTCGATGGCCGCGGGCGCCCTGGCGGAGGTCCTCGGCGGCTCCCCGGAGCAGGTCGAGAACGCGGCCGAGATCGGCATGGAGCACAACCTCGGCCTGACCTGCGACCCGGTCGGCGGCCTGGTCCAGATCCCCTGCATCGAACGCAACGGCATGGCCGCGGTGAAGGCGGTCACGGCGGCCCGCATGGCGATGCGCGGCGACGGCTCCCACAAGGTGTCCCTCGACAAGGTCATCAAGACGATGAAGGACACGGGCGCCGACATGTCCGTGAAGTACAAGGAGACGGCGCGGGGCGGGCTCGCGGTGAACATCATCGAGTGCTGAGCGAATGGGCCCTGACCAGCGCGTTCGTACCTTGCAGCGCTGTCGGGGCCGTGCAGACGAGCAAGGAGCCGGTGTCGAACTCGCCGGCGAGTGTCACGTCCACGCCGTCAGCTTCTCCTCCGCTCCTTCCAGGAGGAGTGGTGGTCAGGGGCAGGCGCCGGTCCAGGTGGCGACCGTGCGGGCCGTCACCTGGGGTGTGCGCTGTCGTCAGATCAGCTCAGAACGAGTTGAGCCGCGGGTCTTCTGAAGATGATGTCCACCGGGTCACGGATCTGTCCCGGCCGGTGGTGATCGCGGAAGATACCGACCGGGGGCCGGAACCGGCGTCCCCCCGCCGCGGCCCGGGTCCTGTGTGTCGGGGACACACCGGACTCGGGCCCCGAATTCCCGGGCCGGACGGCGCCGAGTGAGAGACACGGCAGGGTGCGAGAGCCGACCGCCTTCCCCATGACGGGCCGTGGCGTACCGGGGTGTATGTAACGGCATTGTCCGGAGGGGTGGTTGCACGGAACGGGGCATGGGGCGGACATGTCTTGGTGATCAGAAAAGCTCGCTCGTACCGACGCGGACCGAGCAGCCGACACGATCCACCAAGACTGAGGAAGCAACGATGCGCGTTCGCAAGCTCACTTTCGCCGCCCTGGCCGTCGCCGCTGGTCTCTCGCTCACGGCCTGCAACGGCGACGACGGCACGGCACAGAGCGACGGAGCGTCCACCTCCTCCGTATCCACCTCGAACACCGCCTCGGTTTCCGCCGGTTCGGCGCAGGGAGACTCGGAGCAGGGAGGGGGGACGGGCTCCGCCGGGAGCGGCTCCGACACGGACGCCGAGACCGGCAAGTGCCGTACCGACGAACTGGAGATCACGGCGTCGGACACCACCATCACCGGTGACGACGAAGGCTCGGCTGCGGTCACGTTCAAGAACGGCGGCGGCCACGACTGCACCCTGTCCGGGTACGCGGGCGTCGACCTGAAGACCAGCGAGGGGAATCTGTCCGCCGAGCGCAGTGGCCAGGCGTCCGACCCCGTGACGCTCAAGGACGGTGAGTCGGTGTCCTTCGGCATCACCTACCCGCTCAACGACTCGGGCGGCTCCGGCGTCAGCGTCACCGGCCTGGTGGTGACCCCGCCGGACGAGACGAAGTCGGTCACCCTCGCATGGCCGGGTGCCGGCACCCTGCCCGTCACCGACGGCACCGGCTCCCCCGTCACGGTCGGCCCGATGGGCAGCGCGGGCCAGGGCGGGGCGAGCTGACCCGTAGGTCCGGATGGGAACCACGTCATGCCCTCGATGGGTGACTACGCTCTGCGTGAGATCGACGCCTCGGTTCTGCGGACCTTCAAGGCAGCGCTGCTCACAAGGGTCGAGGAGTCGACAGCAGCTGGGACGACCGCAGCTGGAAGCGTGCGCTCGCCGCCGCCGGGCTGATCAAGGCTGTGGGCGACATGCAGGTCAAGGGCATAGTGCGACGGGGGGCCGACATGTCCGTGAAGTACAGGGAGACGGCGCGGGGCGGGCTGGCGGTGAACATCATCGAGTGCTGAGGGACGGGCCGGGCCCGGACGGCGCCCGCCCTGCTCCGGGGTCCCTCCCGGACCCGGGCAGGCGCCCGCCGCCGACCGGACGTCCGGCGGCATCGCGCTCGCTATGCCTCGGCGGCGGCCCGGGCGACGATCTCGGCGAGTACCGGGCTACGCCGGGCCATGGACGCCATCCAGTGGTCCGTCACCGCGTCCCGCCGGGTGCCCACCAGCTCCCGGGCGGCCGTCGTCACGAGCGATCCGACCTCTTGGGAGACGTCCCCCAGGACCCACTTGCGATCCTCGGAGAGACGCGTGGAGCCGGTCAGGTTGATCACCGCGCCGTGCAGGGCGTTCCGGCTCCGGGAAGGGGAGCCGGCGAGCACCCCGTGACGGACCGAAGGACGCACGAGCAGACCGTCGGCCAGGAGCGCTCCCCCCGATTCGCACCAGACCACTCGGCCCGCCAGCGTGTGGGCCACCCAACCGCGTGCGTCGATGGCCTCGTGGTGAGGGAGTGCCCTCTTCCTGGGCCAGAGGACATGCGGCTGCCACGACGCCGACCGGTCGCCGTGTTCGGCCGTGGTCGTGTATTCGGCGATTCCGAGGATCCCCTCCAGTACGTCGACGCAGGAAGGGGCGTTCCGTCCGTCTCTGAGGTAGAGACGGACCCGGGTGCCGGGGGAACCGCCCTGTGCCCGCACCCGGGTGATCCTGGCCGGCAGCCCGGGGCCGGGGACGGTCATCCTCAGCACGGGACCGGGCAGGCCGTGCGGACCCATACGGCACGTCGTCACGTCGATCTCGTCGGCGAGCATGAAGTAGCTGAGGACACCGATGCCCCAGCGGCTGACGGGGTCCCTCCGCACCGGCGGGTCACTGGCCGCCCACCCGGCCTGGGAGAAGGACGTGCCGAGCACGTCCTCGTCCATGCCGATGCCGTTGTCGGCGCAGTCCAGGAACGGGCGGCCCCGGTCGTCGACGCCCTGGGTGAAGGCGATCCTCCCCTGCCAGGCAGTGCTGCAGCCGTTCGTCCGGCTGAGGTACTCGGTCGTCCGCGCGTTGCGGTACCGGCAGGCGTCGAGTGCGTTCCGGTACAGCTCGCGGACCGCCGATCCGCTGTCGCGGTACAGCCGCTCGCCCGTCAGGAGTTCACGGACGCGGTCCCCGCCCAGGGTGAAGCGCGGGAGGGACTCGTCGTCCCGGGCGGGGCGGTGTGCGGCGATGTCCGGGGCCGGCGCCGCGGAGGCTTGAGGCGTGAGCCGCTGGGCTCCTGGCCAGGCCATCAGCGGCACGAGGATGTGCTCGCGGACCTCGTCGTAGAACTCCGGGTCCTCCCGGGCGTGGTCACGGCGGGAGTATGTGCCCCCGGTCCCGGGAACGGGTCGCCGCCCGGCGTTCTGCGGGCGGGTCTCTGCCGCGGAGCGGGTCTCCGCCTCCGGGCTGGTCTCTGCCTCCGGGCTGGTCTCTGCCTCCGGGCGGGAATCTGCCTCCGGGCGGGAATCTGCCTCCGGGCGGGAATCTGCCTCCGGGCGGGTCTCCGCGAGGAATTCCTGCTCCGCCCGCGCGCGACGCGGCCCCGTCGTGCGAAGACGGTCCGCCACGGCGGTCAGGTGCGCGGCATCGCCGTGGCCCCAGCGGGCGGCGCGGACCAGCCACTCGGCTGCCGAGGCCGCGGCGGCCGGGGCGGTTTCCCCTCCGCCCGTGGAGGTGGTCCCCGAGGGAAGGACGTCTTGAGAGGCCTGCCGGTGCTCTCGCAGGTGAACGGCGGTCAGACGGAAGGCGGCTCCCGGGTGCTCCTGCTCCGAGGCGATCTCGAACCAGTGGCGGGCGGTTTCCAGCTCCTGTCGGCGCAAGGCCTTCGTGCCGAGGCGGTAGGCGCTGTTGGCGTCGCACCGCCGCGGGTCGTCACCGCGGGTGGGGGGAGCGCCGACGGCTGTCGGTGAAGTACCCCAGTCGCCGGCCGGGCGGTCCCAGAAGTCGGCCGGCCCACGGAGTTCGGCCAGCAGTCGCGCCCAGCCCGCTGAGGGCCGGGGATCGTCGGGCGTCATGTCACTCATCGCCTGATCCCTCGCCGTTCCCGACATGTCGTCTCACTGTTCGCAGCGCCCGGTGTCTTTGCACACGCACCTGGTTCTTCGACACCCCCAGATGTGAGGCGATCTCGTCGTCCTCTCGGCCGTCACGCTGCATCATCAGCACCCGGCGCCCCTGTGTGGAGCGGACCGTGGCGATCGCCGGATCGATCTCCTCACGCCAGAGCGTCCTTTCGTCGTCCTCCGCGGCGGCATCGCCGAGCACCTCCAGGGGGACCTCCCGCCCGCGGCGCCGCAAGAGGTCCGTCGCCAGGTTCCGCGCGATCGTCCAGACGTAGGGCAGCGGCTCTCTGCCGGGATCGAAGCGCCGGTCCCGCCAGACTCTGACCCATGCCTCGTGAGCGATGTCCTCGGCCTGATCCCCCAGACCCGCCCTGCGCAGCCGGGCGATGACGAGGTGGTTGCTCTCCTCATAGGCCGTACGCAGGACCCGCTCCCGGTGAGCCTCCGGATCATGGTGGTCCTCGGCACCGCTCACCATGGGCGAACGTGCCCTTGCCGCGCGAGGACGGACTGCGGCGGCACCCTCCACACCGTCAGCGTGCCGCCGTCAGGGGCCCGGTACTGCACGGTCGCGCCGTCGGGCACGTGCCGCAGCACCGCGGCGATCACAGCGGGACCGGATCCGGCCCGCTCGCCGGGATGGGTCTCCGGGTCTTCGTCCGCGCGCCGACGCTTGCGCAGACGACGTGAGACGGCGCCCAGCGCAGCAGCCACGGCGGTGCCGACCGTGACGTAGTCCGTGAACTCGGCAAGAACCACTCGATGCTTCCCTCGGGTCGAAGGCCATGAGGCGCGCTCGCGCCCTCACATCCCATACGACGCACAGAGGTCTGCGATTAACAGCCGCACCCGGACATCCTCCCGCCGTCGCGGGAGCGGTGCGGCGCCCGGCGCGGTCGTCGTCGGGAGCGGTCGTCGTCGGGAGCGGGCCCGTCGTCGCCGGGGAGGGTAACTCCGACGGGTGACAGAGGCGGACGGCCAGGTTCCGTCGGCGTGCCGCGGGGCATCAGGTAAGTCCCCATCTTCCCCAGGAAATACGGGAGTTCGCATGCTCCGCGGTATAGATGTCAGCGCCTACCAGTCCTCGTCCTTCGACACGGACGACATCTCCTTCGTCTTCATCAAGGCGACGGAGGGCCGCACGTACGTCAACCCGAAGCTCTCGGCCCAGACGAAGCACGCCCGCGAGGCCGGGCTCGTCGTCGGCTTCTACCACTTCCTGTGGCCCGGCAACATCACGGCCCAGGCGGAGTACTTCCTCTCCAAGGCCCCGGAGCGCGCGGGTGACATCCTCGCCGTCGACTGGGAGACGACGGGCGAGGGCACCCACGCGAGCAACGCCGAGAAGGACCGCTTCATCCGGAAGGTGAAGCAGTTGAGGCCGCACCACCGGGTGATCCTCTACTGCAACCGGAACTACTGGCTGAACGTCGACGACACCTCCTACGCCGGCGACGGCCTGTGGATCGCCGACTACGTCACGGCGGGCAAGCCCCGCGTCAAGGCCGACTGGCGCTTCCATCAGCACACCGACGACCCCGTCGACAGGAATGTCGCGGACTTCGCGAGCAGGGCGGCGCTGCGGGCGTGGGCGACACCGGACTGAACGGCCCGGACCGAGCAGCCGACGCGAGCGGGTCGGGTCGGCCGGGACGAGCCGGGCTGGACGGGACACGGGCCGGGCTGGACGGGACACGGGCCGGGCTGGGCTGGGCTGGGCTGGACGGGCCGCCGGCCGGGACGGGCCGGGCCGAGCGGCCCGGGCTCAGCAGGACGGCCCGAGCGGCCCAGGCTCAGCAAGACGGCCCGAGCGGCCCAGGCTCAGCAAGACGGCCTGAGCAGCCCAGGTCCTGTCGGCGCGGTTCGCGTCAGCCCTGGAAGTCCGGGGTGCGTTCGGGGCTCGCCTCCGCCAGGGCCTTGGTGACCTCGGCGACCCCGGCGCGCAGGCCGTAGACCGGGGTGGCGGGCTGCTGGCGCCAGGAGTCGTCGATGCCGCCGGCGTCGACCGTGTCGAAGCCGAGTTCCTCGACGAGGGCCCGCACCTTCGCCTTCGCCGCCTCGTCGTCGCCGGCCACCGGCACGGCGATGCGGTCGGGCGCGCCCGCCGGGCGGTGGCGGTCCAGGATGTCCTGGGCGTACGTGCCGTTGAAGACCTTGACCACCGGGTGGTCGATCCGCCGTTCCGTCCAGCGGCTCTCGGTGAGGCCCTCGTCCTCGATCTCCGCGATCCGGCCGTCGCGCTGACGGGGGTAGTAGTTGTTGGTGTCGATCACCGCCGCGCCCTCGGCGGCGCCGTCCAGGAAGCCGGCGGGGAGGTCCGGGACCGCCTTGAGCGGGATCGTGACGACGACGATCTCCGCGTCGCGGGCCGCCTCCCCCACCGCGACGGGGGTCGCGCCCGTCTCGTCGGCGAGCTCCTTGAGCGTGTGCGGCCCCCGGGAGTTGGCGACGGATACCTCGTGCCCGAGGGCGGTCAGCCGCCGGGTGAGATTGCCGCCGATGTTGCCTGCGCCGATGATGCCGATCTTCATGACAGACCCTTCCAGGTTGACTCACCTGCACGTGCACGACGCATGCATACGCATACATCTGGTGGGTGAACCCCTCGGGACCGCCCGCTATTCCGGGCCCGCGCCGAACGGGTCCTCCAGTTCCCGTGCCAGCACCTCGGCCGCCCTGTCCGCGTCCCCCTCGGCGACCGCCCGCAGCAGGCCCTCGTGGGCCTCGTCGCCGGTGCTCGGGTCGTGGTGGCGCAGGCCGGTGAGGGCGAGGAGGTCGACCAGGCCCTCGCGCAGGACGGGGACGAACTCGGTGAACAGGTCGGCGAGGACGGGGTTGTGGGCGGCGGCGACCACCGCCGCGTGGAAGGCGATGTCGGCGTCGACGAAGGCGGTGTCGTCGGCGTCCGCGGCCGCGCGCCGTCCGGCCAGGGCCGCCTCGATCGCGGCGACGTCCTCGGCGGTGCGGCGCCGGGCGGCCAGCCGCGCCGCGTGCACCTCCACGGCCGCCCGGACCTCGTACACGTCGGTGACCGCGGCCCGCCGCAGCCGGGCCGGCCAGTCCTCGGCCGGCTCGGTGGCGATGACGAAGACGCCCGAGCCCTGGCGCGGCCGTACGAGCCCGGCGCCGGCGAGCGCGCGCAGCGCCTCGCGGACCGTGGAGCGCCCCACCCCGAGGTCCTTGGCGAGGGTGGTCTCGCCGGGCAGGCGGGTGCCGACGGGCCACTGCCCGTCGGCGATACGGGCGCGCAGCCGCTCCACGACCTGCTCCACCAGGGGACTGGGACGGACGGGGCCGAGGGACATCACTTCACCAACCTGCACACGGGACGACGGGCTTCACAGCAATTCTGACTTGTCTGAGGACCTGAGGAGTCGCTAGCGTACCGGCCATGACGTTCCGCGGTCTCCTTCTTCTCGGCTGCCGCGGCGGGGCCTGACGCGACCGGCACCCCGCCGCGGGTCGCCGTGCTGCCGGTCACCGTCCGACCGAACCGGCCGATCCGGCCGAGACCGAGGCAGCGAACCGCAGATGTCGAACGTCGTCCCGCCCCAGCCCTCCACCCCGGCTCCCGCCCAGGCCCCCGCCCCGCCGTGGAACCCGCAGCGTCCGAGCCCCATGCCCCACCACCGCTACCGCCCCTTCCAGGAGCGGGTGAGCGTCCCCGCCTCCGACCGGAACTGGCCCTCCGCCCGTCTCGAGCGCGCCCCGCTCTGGGTCCCCGTCGACCTGCGCGACGGCAACCAGGCGCTCGCCGAGCCGATGGACACCCCGCGCAAGCGCCGCTTCTTCGACCTGCTGGTCGCCACCGGGTTCAAGGAGATCGAGGTCGGCTACCCGTCCGCCAGCCGCACCGACTTCGACTTCGTACGGCACCTCGTGACGGCCGGAGCCGTGCCGGACGACGTCACGCCGGTCGTGTTCACCCCGGCCCGGCCGGAGCTGATCGACCGGACCTTCGAGGCGATCGAGGGACTGCCCCGGGCCGTCGTCCACCTGTACATCGCGACGTCCCCGGTGTGGCGGGAGGTGGTGCTCGGCCGGGACCGGGGCGAGGTGTGGCGCACGGTCCGCGAGGCCGCCACGCACATGGCCCGCCGGGCCGGCGACGACCCGGGCGTCCGCTTCCAGTTCTCCCCTGAGACCTTCAACCTCACCGAACCCGACTTCGTCCTGGAGCTGTGCGACGGCCTCACCGAACTGTGGGACGCGAGCCCCGACCGCCCGGTCACGCACAACCTGCCCGCGACCGTCGAGATCGCCACCCCCAACGTGTACGCCGACCAGATCGAGTACCTGCACCGGCACCTGGCCCGCCGCGACCGCGTCATCCTCTCGGTGCACCCGCACAACGACCGCGGCACCGGGGTGGCCTGCGCCGAACTCGCCGTGCTGGCCGGGGCGCAGCGCGTGGAGGGCTGCCTGTTCGGCAACGGCGAGCGGACCGGCAACGTCGACCTGGTGACCCTGGCCCTCAACCTCTACGCCCAGGGCGTCGACCCCATGGTCGACCTCGGCGACATCGACGCCGTCCGGGAGACGGTCGAGCACTGCAACCGGCTGCCCGTCCACCCCCGCCATCCGTACGCCGGCGAGCTGGTGCACACGGCGTTCTCCGGCACGCACCAGGACGCCATCGACAAGGGGTTCGCCCATCACGCCCGCAGGGCGGCCGAGCTGGGGCTGCCGGAGCGGGAGGCGCCCTGGTCGGTGCCGTACCTGCCGATCGACCCGGCCGACCTGGGCCGCTCGTACGAGGCGGTCATCCGGGTCAACTCCCAGTCCGGCAAGGGCGGGGTGGCGTACCTGCTGCGCACGCACCACGGGATCGACCTGCCGGCGGCGATGCGGCCGGACTTCTCCCGGGTCGTGCAGGAGGCGACGGACGACAGCGGGCGGGAGGCCACCCCCGAGGAGCTGTACGAGCTGTTCCGGGCCACCTACCTGGCGGACGGGGAGCTCCGGCTGGACGCCTGGTCCACGCACCGGCAGGCTCCGGGCGTCCACCGCTTCAGCGGCACCCTCCTCCACGGCGACGACCGCGCCGGCGACCACGAGGGCACCGGTGCGGGGCCGCTGTCCGCCTTCGTCGACGCGCTGGCGGGCGCGGGGTTCACGGTCGAGGTGCTGGACCTGACGGAGACGGGCCGGGACGCTCCGGCCGGGACGGCCACCCCGACCCCCGCGACCCCCGCGACCCCCGCGACCGGAACGTCCACCGCGACCGCCACGACCGGAACAACGACGGCAGTCACGGCAGTCACGGCGGTCACGGCGGTCACCGCGGCCGCCGACCCGGCCGCCCGGACGGCCTTCGCCCGGTGCCGGGTGAACGGCGTCACCGTCTGGGGCGCCGGCCAGGGGCCGACCGCGTCGGCCGCCTCGGTCCACGCCGTGCTGTCCGCGGTCAACCGGGCGACGCGATGACCGGGGCACCGCCGGCGGAGGTCCTGCGGGCCAGGGACGTGCACCTCGTGCGGGACGGGCGGCCCCTGCTCCAGGACGTGTCGCTGACCGTGCGGGCCGGCGAGCACTGGGCGCTCCTCGGGGCCAACGGCGCCGGGAAGTCCACCCTGCTCGGTCTGCTCGGCGCCCGGATCCACCCCACGCGCGGCACGGTGGACGTGCTCGGCCGCCGGCTGGGCCGGGTGGACGTCCGGGAGCTGAGGGCGTACGTGGGCCACGTCGACCCCCGTCATCCGCTGACCGAGCCGCTGCGGGTCCGGGACGTCGTCCTGTCCGGGGTGACCAACTCCGTGGCGCCGCTGCCCCGCTGGCGCCCGACCCCGGAGCAGGAGGCGCGGGCCGAGGAACTGATCCGCACCCTGGGCCTGGCCGGCCACCGCGAGGCCCGCTGGCCGACGCTGTCGCAGGGCCAGCGCGGCCGGACCCTGATCGCCCGCGCGCTGATGCCGCACCCCCGGCTGCTGCTGCTGGACGAACCGGCGACCGGCCTGGACCTGCCGGGCCGCGAGCGGCTGGTCGAGGCGCTCGACGCCCTGCGCCGCGACCACCGGGAGCTGGCCACGGTCCTGGTCACACACCATCTGGAGGAGTTGCCGGCGGGAACCACGCACGCCCTGCTGCTGCGCGAGGGCCGAGCGCTCTCCCAGGGCCCGGTGGCCGACGTCCTCACCGGCGACCTGGTCGGCGCGTGCTTCGGCCTGCCGCTCGCCCTGGCGCGGCACGGCGGCCGGTGGACCGTGCGCACCACGGGCGCCGGCACCGGCACCGGCACCGGCACCGCATGACGAAGGGGGGCACCCGACGGGTGCCCCCCTTCCCCCGCGCGTCACTTGTCGAGGTACGCCCAGAACTCGTCGAACGAGAGGACCTTGTCCCCGTTGAGGTCGCGGCTCTTGATGACGGCCTCGGCGACCGACTCGGTGACGTTCCAGTCGCCGCCCTGGGCGAGGGCGGTCTTGAACTCGGCGGCGGTGATGAATCCGTCACCGTCCGTGTCGATCCGCTGGAACTGCGTGCGCGCTTCTTCGATGTCCGCCACCGATCCGCCCCTTTTTCCTTGCTCGCTGCCGTGCTGACGCAGGTCAGATTAACGGTCCGGGTGGGCGCGGAGCGCGGCGACCACCCACGCGAACTCCCCCTCGTACGCGGACTGCCCCTCCAGCCCGTTCACGACGGCCGACAACTGCCGGTAGCGGGCGACCCGTTCGTGGGCGGCCGCGGTCAGCCGTGCCAGCACGGCGGACCGGTCGGTGTCGCCGAGGAGGCCGCGCAGGATGTTGTCGGCCTCCGGGGCGTCGGGGGCGACGCCGTCGCGCAGGGCCTGTCCGGCGAGCTGCACCAGCCGGCTCATGAACCACAGGGAGGTGCCGGGCGGCACCTCGGGCCCGTGGTCGGCGGCGTTGAACTCGACCATCTGCCGCATCAGCGCCCGGAACTCCGGGTCCTGGCTCAGTTCGGCGAGCTCCACCCAGGCGTCGACCTGCTCGGGAGTGGGGTCGTCGGGCAGTTCGGCGGCGTGGAAGCGCAGCCGGGTGCGGATGTCGGGGTCGGCGGTGTCGAGGCCGTCGAAGGCCTCCGCCAGGAACTCCTCGACGATGCGCCGTCGCTCGGCCGCCGACAGGCGGGCCAGTCTGTTCATCAAGGTCGTCTCCTCCGCGGTCGAGCCGCGTCGCGCCACGGTCGACAGCACCGCACGGGTCACCTTCAGCGAGCGGATCTGCGCGTCGAGGGCGGCCACGTGCGCGGCCGCGACCTGCGCGACCGTGGTCTCCCCGGCCAGCACCGCGCGCACATGGTCCAGGCCGAGGCCCAGTTCGCGCAGGGTGCGGATCAGCTCCAGGCGGGCGGCGGCCCCGGCGTCGTAGAGGCGGTAGCCGCCCGGGGAGCGGGTGACCGGGGTGAGGACGCCCTCGTCGGACCAGTAGCGGATGGTGCGCACGGTCAGTCCCGTCGCGCGGGCCAGCTCGCCGATGGTGAGAAGTCCGGTGCCGTCGTCGATCATGTGTGTGAGTCTGGGCCTTCCAGCGGGTGGAGACTCAAGGAGCGGGGCGAGGAGCGCGATGGAGACCTTGCGGGACATTCTCGACGCGGCGGCGCGGGGCGTCTTCCCGCCGGCGGACGGCGGCAC
Source organism: Streptomyces sp. NPDC059895 (assembly GCF_042731035.1). Taxonomy (NCBI): domain Bacteria; kingdom Bacillati; phylum Actinomycetota; class Actinomycetes; order Kitasatosporales; family Streptomycetaceae; genus Streptomyces; species Streptomyces sp. NPDC059895. The sequence goes on along the minus strand of NZ_JBHWKO010000070.1, from coordinate 9,155 downwards.
GACGGTCGTGCCGCAGCCCGCGCCCCGGGACGCGGGCGTGCTGGCCTTCACGGCGCACTCCGTCGTCTTCACCGACGAGGATCCGCGGTGGGTGGGCGAGGCGCTGGCGGCGGTGGAGTGCGACGCCCTGGCGGCGCCCATGAGCCCGCGGTTCCTGGTGGCGCTCATGGAGCGCACGGGCCGCAGCTGCGAGAACGTCGACGCGCTCCTGGTCGGTTCCCCGCTGCCGGGTGGGCCGCCGCCGGGGCTGACGGAGATCGAGGACGCGGACCATCCCCGCGTGGTCTACGCCCGCCGGCGGCGGGACGACGTGCGGGCCTGGACGGCGGAGGGCGGGGTGCTGGTGCTGGGACGCGGGGTCGCCGGCCGGCTGGAGGTGTCGGTCGAGGTGGACGAGGGCGTACGGCACCGGGGGCTGGGCCGGGCGCTGGTGGCGGCGGCCCGCCGTCTCGTCGACGAGCCGCTGTGGGCGCAGGTCACGCCCGGGAACGCCCGCAGCGCGCGGGCGTTCCAGGCGGCCGGTTACCGTCCGGTCGGGGCGGAGGCGCTTTTCACCTCCCGCCGGTGAGCCGGCTCAGTGCCAGGCCTCGAAGTGCGGGTTGCTCTGGCAGCCGCTCATGATCTCGACCTTGGTCGTCTTGTTCACCGGGCAGACGCCGATGATGTACTTCCGGTCGATCCCGCCGGGGAAGGCGACCTCGACCTGGTCGGCCCATCGGTGGGTGTCGCCGATGGTCTTGTTGACGTCGATGCCTCCGGGGGCGTCGATGTAGTAGTTGTAGCCGGACTTCCACCACGTCTTGTACAGGTCGTGGTCGTACGTCGTGGACACGTACGGGGAGGGCTGGTTGACCAGGACGTACTTCTCGATGTCGTACTGCCCGCCCACCACGTCCCGGGGGTGGAAGCCCTCCTTGAAGACGGTGTCGGGGCCGCGGCCGTCGCTGCGGTAGAGGGTGCCGCAGGTGGTGCGCCAGACCGGGGCGGGGGTGATCCGGGCGAGGTCGACGCCGCGGTCGGCGGCGGCCTTGAGCTTGTCGTCGAAGAGGGGACAGGCGGGGGCGGCCTTGGCCGCGGCCCGGACGCCCGGCTTCGCGGCGGCCGGGGTCGCGGGGACGGCGGCCGCGGCGGTGGCGAGGACGGTGGCCAGGGAGAGGACGGCGGCGGCTGCCCGCCGCCGCGCACGAGTGGTGATCATGCGGGGGACGATTCCGGTTCCGCGGCCGCGGGTTGTGGATCCTCACCCGTGCGTGGCGTGTCAACTGACCTGCGGTCAGCGGAAGATGCCGGTGTGACCGAGCGAGTAGCGGCCCGGCTGCGGGTAGACGGCGAGGCCGTGCGGGCCGGCGCCGACCGGGATGCGGGCCAGCTGGACGCCGGTGCGGGTGTCGATGGCGTACACCTCGTCGTCGTAGCGCCCGGACAGCCACAGGACCTTGCCGTCCGCGGAGACACCGCCCATGTCGGGGCTGCCCCCGTCGGGCAGCTGCCACTTCTTGGTCAGCCTGCCGCGGGTGAAGTCGAAGACGGAGACGGTGCCCTCGCCGCGGTTGGAGACGTACATCTCGCGGGAGTCGCGGCCCACGTAGAGGCCGTGGCAGCCCTTGCCGGTGGGCAGGAGGGTGGGCTCGGTGAACTTGTCGCCGTCCAGGACCCACATGCCGTCGGCCATCATGTCGGCGATGTAGAAACGTTTCCCGTCCGGTGAGATCTTCACGTCCTGCGGCATCGCGCCCTCGAAGGGCAGTTGCCGCTGCCCGACGACCTCCATCTTCTCGGTGTCGACCTTGAGGATCTCGCCGCTGAACTCGCAGGAGACGATGAAGTAGCGGCCGTCGGCGGAGAAGTCGGCGTGGTTGACGCCGTAGCAGGTGACCGGTTCGGCCTTGATCCGCTTCATGGTGTGCGGGTCGAGGAAGACCAGCTCGCGGTCGAGGGAGGCCATGACCACGGCGTACTTGCCGTTGGGCGTGAAGTAGAGGTTGTACGGGTCGTGCACCTCGACCTCCTTGCCCGCCTTGCCGGTCCGCGGGTCGATGGGGGTGAGGGTGTGGCCGCGGTTGTTGTTGACCCACAGGGTCTTCAGGTCCCAGGAGGGCACGACGTGCTGGGGCTGGCGGCCGACCTCGATGGTCTCGATCACCCGGTACGTCGCCGGGTCGATGACGGAGACGGTGTCGGACTCGGTGTTGGGGACGTAGACGCGGGACGGGAAGCCCTTGACCACGGGCGAGAGCCGGCCCGGGCGGTCGGCGGCGTAGACGTCCTCGGGGTCGAGGACGGGGGGCATGCCGGGCAGGCCCTGGGCCGCCGCCTTCCGGGTCGGGGCGGGGATCGTGGTCCCGGTGGCCTCGGGCGCCGCCTTCCCGGCTTCGGCCCGGGGTCCGGTGCCGCAGGCGGCGAGGGCGGTGAGGGCGGCGCCGGCGAGCAGGGCGCTTGTCACAGTCGTGCGGTGCATCAGCTCAGCAGCTCCGTGGTGGTGACCGCGCGCAGACCGCGGCGGTGGAGTTCGGCCAGGACGGCGGGGAGCGCGGCGACGGTGTCCGCGTACCCGAAGTGCAGGCTCACGACGGATCCGCCTCGGATGCCGTCGAGGACCGTACGGGCGACGGCGGGGCCGCCGGGGGAGGTGAAGTCGAGGGAGTCGACGTCGTAGGAGAGGACGTGCGGGTAGCCGGCGCGGCGGGCCAGGGCCGCGACGGCCGGGGAGGCACGGACGGCGCGGGAGGGGCGGAACCAGGTGCCGATGGAGCCGGTGAGCGCGCGCAGCAGGTCCGCGCACGCGGTGATCTCCCGCTCCGCCTCCGACGCGGGCAGGGCGTTGATGTCGAGGTGGCGGTGGGTGTGGTTGCCGAGGTCGTGGCCGCCGTCGAGGATGCGGCGGGCGAGGGCGGGGTGCTCCTCCAGCCAGGTGCCGACGACCAGCACGGTGACCCGGGCGCCGTGCCGCTCGGCCTCGGCGAGGAGGGCGCGGGCGGTGGCGGGGTCGCCGTTGCCGTGGAAGGTGAGGGCGACGCGGGGACGGTCGCGGGGGCCGTGGGTGATCTGGGCGGGGTGGTCGGGGTGGGCGCGGGGGGCGGGGGCCGCCGGGGTGGGGGTGGAGGCGGGGGTGGGGGTGGGCGGGGCGGGAACCGGGCGGGCGGCGGCGGAGGAGGAGGGGGCGGCCGGGGCGCACGCGGCCGCCAACGCGCTCCCTGCGACGATCCCGGCGCCCGCCCGGAGCGCGGCTCGGCGGTCGGTCGAAGTCACCCGCACCATTTAAGGGGCAGACAGCGGCAAAACGGTTCATTCACCCGATCGCCGTGGGGACGGGCGTCGAGGGTGCGATGCTGGGTCCCTCCTCCCTCGGACGGTGCCGCCTGTGAACCCCCCGGATCCGGTGATCTCTTTCAGACTGACGGTGTGGCAGCGCGCCCTGCCCTGCCTCGTCGCCTTCCTGTGCGCCGTGCCGCTGCTCGCCGTCGTCCTGGCCGTCGAAGGCGAACGGCTGCCGGCGGCCGAGCTGGGGCAGCTGACGTCCGGGGCCCTGCTCGCCGCCTTGGTCGTCCCGTTCCTCCAGCGGGAGGACGGCGTGATCCTGACGCCGGACGCGCTGGTGGCCGTGGGCGTGCGGCGGCGACGGATCGCGTGGGCCCACATCCAGCGGCTGGAGGTGCGGCGGAGCCTGGGCTGGCGTCAGGTGATCGTCTGGACGGCGGACGGGCGCGGTACGACGCTGCGGGCGCCGGCGTCGCCCGGGGATCCGGACTTCGAGGCGAAGGTGAGGACGCTGGTGGAGTGGTGGGAGGCCCGGCGGTCGGCGCCGGCCGGGTGAGCGGTCACGGCCGGACCGGGGACATCATGCCCCGCCCCTACCCCACGACCCGCAGCAGCAGCACCGCCCGCTCCGGTACCGTCACGGCCGCCCCCGCCCGGTGCGTCGTCCCCGGCACCTCCGCCTGCTCCTCCCTCGACGTGTCGACGACCACCTCGTACCGCTCCGCCCACGGCGGCCCGGGCAGGACGAAGCTCACCGGCCGGTCCCCCGCGTGCAGGACGGCCAGGAAGCTGTCGTCGGTGATCGGCGCGCCCCGCTCGTCGCGCCCCGGGATGTCCCGACCGGACAGGTACATGCCCAGCGTGGCGGCGGGGGCGTACCAGTCGCCCTCCGTCATCTCCGTGCCCCGCGCCGTGAACCAGGCCAGGTCCCGCAGCCCGTCCGCCGAGTGCGCCCGCCCGGAGAAGAAGGCCCTCCGGCGCAGGACGGGGTGCCGGTGGCGCAGGGCGATCAGACGGGAGGTCAGGTCGAACAGCGCCTTCCAGCCGGGGTCCTCCAGCAGCCCCCAGTCCAGCCAGCTGATCTCGTTGTCCTGGCAGTAGGCGTTGTTGTTGCCCCGCTGCGTCCGCCCCAGCTCGTCCCCCGCGACCAGCATCGGCACGCCCGTGGACAGCAGCAGCGTCGTCATCAGGTTCCGCAGCTGCCGCCGCCGCAGCGCCCGGACCCGCTCGTCGTCCGTCTCCCCCTCCACCCCGCAGTTCCAGGCGCGGTTGTCGTCGGTGCCGTCCCGGTTGCCCTCGCCGTTGGCCTCGTTGTGCTTGCGCCCGTAGGAGACCAGGTCGCGCAGGGTGAAGCCGTCGTGCGCCGTCACGAAGTTGACCGAGGCGTACGGGCGCCGCCCGCCCCAGGCGTACAGGTCGCTGGAGCCCGACAGCCGGTACCCCATCTCCCGTACGTCGGGCAGCGCGTGCCGCCAGAAGTCGCGCACGGCGTTGCGGTAGCGGTCGTTCCACTCCGTCCACAGCGGCGGGAAGGCGCCCACCTGGTAGCCGCCCGAGCCCACGTCCCACGGCTCCGCGATCAGCTTCACCCGCCGCAGCACCGGGTCCTGGGCGATGACCGCCAGAAAGGGCGAGAGCATGTCCACGTCGTGCATGGAGCGGGCCAGGGCCGCCGCGAGGTCGAAGCGGAAGCCGTCCACCCCCATCTCCGTCACCCAGTACCGCAGCGAGTCGGTGATCAGCCTCAGCACGTGCGGCTGGACCACGTGCAGGGTGTTCCCGCAGCCGGTGTAGTCGGCGTACCGGCGCGCGTCGGACTGGAGCCGGTAGTAGCCGCGGTTGTCGATGCCCTTCAGCGACAGCATGGGCCCGAGCTCGCCCGCCTCCGCCGTGTGGTTGTAGACGACGTCGAGGATCACCTCGATCCCGGCCGCGTGCAGCGCGCGCACCATCCGCTTGAACTCGCCGACCTGCTGCCCGGTCGTCCCGGAGGAGGCGTACGCGGCGTGCGGGGCGAAGTAGCCGATGGAGTTGTAGCCCCAGTGGTTGCGCAGCCCCCTGCGCAGCAGGTGGTCCTCGTGGGCGAACTGGTGCACCGGCAGCAGCTCCACCGCCGTCACCCCCAGCTTCACCAGGTGCTCGACCGCCGCCGGGTGCGCGAGGCCCGCGTACGTGCCCCGCAGTTCCTCGGGGATGCCCGGGTGCAGCCGGGTGAAGCCGCGCACATGCAGCTCGTAGATCACGGAGTCGGCCCATGGTGTCTTCGGGCGGCGGTCGTCGGCCCAGTCGTCGTCGTCGTGGACGACGACGCCCTTGGGGACGTGCGGCGCCGAGTCCCGTTCGTCGCGCACGGTGTCGGCGACCTGCTGCTGGGGCCAGTCGCGGACGTGCCCGTACACCTCGGGCGGCAGGGCGAAGTCGCCGTCCACGGCGCGGGCGTACGGGTCGAGCAGCAGCTTCGCCGGGTTCCAGCGGCCGCCGGTCCAGGGGTCCCACGGGCCGTGCACCCGGTAGCCGTAGCGCTGGCCGGGCATCACCCCGGGGACGAAGCCGTGCCAGATCTCGTGGGTGAGCTCGGTGAGCCGGGCGCGGGTCTCACGGCCCCGCTCGTCGAAGAGGCACAGGTCGACCGCCTCCGCGCCGCCCGCCCAGAGCGCGAAGTTGGTGCCCGCGACGCCGTCCGGGCCGACCCGGAAACGGGCGCCGAGCGGCAGGGGCGCGCCCGGCCGAACGGGGACGCCCGGCGTCCTGCGCGGTGCCCCGTTCACGACGGCGGAGGCAGCGGTGCGCTGCTCCGCCACCGTCTCCTGCTCGGCTGCGCTGGACACCGTTGCGCCTCCCGCGGCTCGTGGCACGACGCGGGCCAAGGGCGTACGGCGTCCCGGCCGCGGCTCCCCGTAGCGTCGTCCTCCCCCCTGTTCTGCCCAGAGCGTGCCTCGCACTCACGTTTCCCCGGAGCGGGCCCGTCGTTGGGCACCGCGTGAGGCACGTACAACGGCGCGCGCGGCGCGCGGGGGCCGTCTTGGCCGCCGTAATGACATGGGCAGGACTGCTGGCGGGGGCCGCCGGCTGCACCGGGGACCCGCCCGGCGGGTTCGACCGGATGCTCGGGAAACCGCCGGCGCCCGAGGAGGTCATCCGTGTGACACCGGAGGACGGCGCCAAGGGAGTGCGCCCGGACGGCGGGCTCGGGGTGCGGGTCACCCAAGGGCGCCTGGAGTCGGTGAAGGTCGTCAGGTCGCAGGACGCGCAGGAGGCGCGGGTGCCGGGCCGGATCTCCGCGGACGGCCGCAGCTGGCGCCCCGACGACGGCCGGCTCGCGCTCGCCGCCCGGTACACGGTCGACGCGGTGGCCCTCGACGACGAAGGCCGCCGCTCCGCCCGCCACACCACGTTCACCACGTACGTCCCCGAGGAGCGCTTCATCGGGTACGTCACGCCCGAGAACCGCGCCACCGTCGGCACCGGGATGATCGTCTCCCTGGAGTTCAACCGGGAGATCGAGCACCGCGCCGCCGTCGAACGCGCCGTCGAGGTCACGGCCAGCCCGCCCGTGGAGATCCGGCCGCACTGGTTCGGCGCGGGCCGCCTCGACTTCCGGCCCGAGGACTACTGGCGGCCCGGCACCGAGGTCACCGTCGCGCTGCGCTTCCGCGACGTCGAGGGCGCGCCGGGTGTCTACGGGCTCCAGGACAAGACGTTCTCCTTCACCGTCGGCCGCCACCAGGTCTCCGTCGTCGACGCCGCCCGGCACACGATGAAGGTGCGGCGCGAGGGCGAGCTGATCGCCACCGTGCCGGTCACCGCCGGGGCGCCCAAGACGACGACGTACAACGGGAAGATGGTGGTGACCGAGATGCTGGAGCTGACCCGGATGAACGGCGCCACGGTCGGCTTCCGGAAGAAGAACGGCAAGAGCGAGTACGACATCCCCGACGTGCCGCACGCCATGCGGCTCACGGACTCCGGCACCTTCCTGCACGGCAACTACTGGGCCGAACCGCAGGTCTTCGGGCGGACCAACGTCAGCCACGGCTGCGTGGGGCTGCGGGACGTCAAGGGCGGCGGGCCGGACACGCCGGCGGGCTGGTTCTTCGACCGTTCCCTCGTCGGGGACGTCGTCGAGGTCGTCCGCAGCAAGGACAAGCAGGTCGCCCCCGACAACGGGCTCGGGGGCTGGAACCTGAGCTGGGAGGAGTGGACCCAGGGCAGCGCGGTGAAGTGACCCTTTCCTCCCCGGGTCGAAGTTGGGACGGAACGGTGACACATGAGGGCCGCCGACGTCGCTGACCTTGTGGTTAATATGCGCGCAGCGCGGGGGAAGCGCCTGCGTGCGGGCCTGACCGGCCCGGGGGAGGGGAGAACGGACTTGAACGTGCGACCGATATCGGGGGCATCGGTTGGCGGGCGCTCACGCGGCCGCAACAGGCGGCTGGCACTGATCGTCGGAGGGCTGCTGCTGGCCGTCACGGCCTGCGGCGGTGGCGGGGACTCCGGCGGCGGCTCGCAGAAGGCGGGGGCCGCGGCGGCCTCCGGCTCCGCCACCGCGCAGAGCGGGCAGTCGGAGGCGGTCGTCACCATCGCCCCGAAGGACGGCGCGCAGTCCGTCGACACCAGCGGCGCCCTCAAGGTCACCGCCGCGAAGGGCAAGCTGGCCGAGGTCGTCGTCAAGGACGCCGAGGGCGCCACGGTCGACGGCGCGATATCGGCCGACGGCTCCGGCTGGACGCCCGCCACCCATCTGGCGGCCTCCACCCGCTACGAGGTGCACGCCGTCGCCAAGGACTCCGCGGGCCGTACGGCCGCCGAGGACTCCTCCTTCACCACGCTGAGCCCGCAGAACACCTTCATCGGGAACTTCACGCCGGAGGACGGCTCCACGGTCGGCGTCGGCATGCCGTTCTCGGTCCGCTTCACGCGGGGCATCACCGCGCCGGACGACGTCGAGAAGGCCATCACCGTCAAGACCGAGCCGGCCGTGGACGTGCAGGGCCACTGGTTCGGCAACGACCGCCTCGACTTCCGCCCCGAGCAGTACTGGAAGGCCGGCACCAAGGTCACGGTCGAGCTGAACCTCGACGGCGTCGAGGGCCGCAAGGGCGTCTACGGCAAGCAGTCCAAGACCGTCTCCTTCACCATCGGCCGCAACCAGGTGACCGTCGTGGACGCCAAGAAGCACACCATGAAGGTCACGCAGGAGGGCAAGGTCGTCAAGACCATCCCGGTCACCACCGGCAAGCCCGGCTACGCCACCTGGAACGGCCAGATGGTCATCAGCGAGAAGTTCACGGTGACCCGGATGAACGGCGACACCGTCGGCTACGACGGCGAGTACGACATCAAGGACGTCCCGCACGCCATGCGGCTGACCAACTCCGGCACCTTCGTGCACGGCAACTACTGGGGCGGCGACGCCTTCGGCAACTACAACGCCAGCCACGGCTGCATAGGCCTGCGCGACGTGCGCGGCGGCTACGACAGCGGCGTACCGGCCGCGTGGTTCTTCAACCACTCGATCGTCGGTGACGTGGTGGTCGTGAAGAACTCCACCGACCCGACGGTCGACCCGTCCAACGGCCTGAACGGCTGGAACATGTCGTGGGCGGAGTGGACGAAGTAGGTTCCACCGCCCGGCGGGCCCGGTGCCGTGACCCACGGCACCGGGCCCGCCGTCGTCCGTGCCCGTGCGCCGGGACGGCCCCCGGCCGGATGTGACCCACCGCATGGGGCCAGCCGACGTCAGTCCCCGTGCCCCACCTGCGCGGGGGGCCACCCCCCCCCCCCCCCCCCGCGGGCCCCCCCCGCCGGGCCCCCCCCCCCCCCCCCCCCCCCCCCCCCCCCGGCCCCCCCCCCCCCCCCCCCCCCCCCCCCCCCCCCCCCCCCCCCCCCCCCCCCCC
>NZ_JBHWKO010000069.1:0-28306 GCF_042731035.1 Streptomyces sp. NPDC059895 | reverse complement strand
ACGGCACCGGGCCCGCCGTCGTCCGTGCCCGTGCGCCGGGACGGCCCCCGGCCGGATGTGACCCACCGCATGGGGCCAGCCGACGTTAGTCTTCGTTAACCTGCTCGCATGACCGTGAATCTCGAAGTCGTTGAGGGCGTCGGCACCCTGCGTCTGGACCGCCCGCCCATGAACGCGCTGGACGTCGCCACGCAGGACCGGCTCAGGGAACTCGCCGAGGAGGCGGGCCGCCGCGACGACGTACGGGCCGTCGTCGTGTACGGCGGCGAGAAGGTGTTCGCGGCGGGCGCGGACATCAAGGAGATGCAGGCCATGGACCACACGGCGATGGTCCTGCGCGCCCGCGCCCTCCAGGACTCCTTCACCGCGGTGGCCCGCATCCCCAAGCCGGTGGTGGCGGCCGTGACCGGCTACGCGCTGGGCGGCGGCTGCGAGCTGGCGCTGTGCGCGGACTTCCGCATCGCCGCGGACGACGCGAAGCTGGGCCAGCCCGAGATCCTGCTCGGTCTGATCCCCGGCGCGGGCGGCACCCAGCGCCTCGCCCGGCTGGTCGGCCCGTCCAAGGCGAAGGACCTCGTCTTCACGGGCCGGATGGTCAAGGCGCAGGAGGCCCTGACGATCGGCCTGGTGGACCGGGTGGTCCCGGCCGGCGAGGTGTACGCGCAGGCGCACGCCTGGGCCGCGAAGCTGGCACAGGGCCCGGCGATCGCGCTGCGCGCGGCGAAGGAGTCGATCGACACGGGCCTGGAGACGGACCTCGAGACGGGCCTGGCGGTGGAACGCACCTGGTTCGCGGGCCTGTTCGCGACCGCCGACCGCGAGACCGGCATGCGGAGCTTCGTGGAGGAGGGCCCCGGCAAGGCGAAGTTCCTGTGAGCGAGCGGGGGGTGAACAGTGAGACACCTCTCGTCAAATCTGCGTGAAACGGCTTGCAAATGATGGGGCGTCTTGTCCGGGTCCCTCGATGGGGCGGTTTATGGGAACCTTAAGGCAGCCTTAAGCCCGCTGTGTCGAGGGAGCCCGTCGATTGCCTCCGGACGCTTCGTCATCACGGGTCGGCGCAGGTCCGCCGAGCCTCGCCACGCCAACGGCACATGCCGGGCGACGTGCGCGGAACGAGGGCTCCCGGGGGGCGCATTCCCCGGGAACCACCACGGCGAAGTCCCCGCACGGCCATGATGGGGGCATGGCGGGGCTGGAGGGTTCTGAACAGCCGCGAGAGCACGGGCGTGTGGCCGCGGCACGCTGGTCGCCCGCGGTCGAGGACGAACGGGCGCTCAAGGCGCTGGAACTGTTCGGTAACCCGACGGAGGCCGAGGTTCCGCTGCCGTCCCGTCCCGAGTCCGCCGCCACCGCCCGGCGGCTCACCCAGGTCGTCGTCCTGCGCCAGTGGCAGCTCACCCCGAAGATGACCGAGGACGCCGTCCTGCTCGTCTCCGAACTCGTCGGCAACGCCGTCCGCCACACCGGCGCCCGCACCTTCGGCCTGCGGATGCGCCGCCGCCGCGGCTGGATCCGCGTCGAGGTCCGCGATCCCTCCCGCGGGCTGCCCTGCCTGATGCCGGTCCAGGAGACGGACATCAGCGGCCGGGGCCTGTTCCTCGTCGACAAGCTGTCCGACCGGTGGGGGGTCGACCTGCTGCCCCGGGGGAAGACGACGTGGTTCGAGATGCGGGTGGCGGACCGGTGACGAGCACGCCTCCGGCAGGAGGAAAGGGCGCGGGTCCCGGTCCGTGGACGGTGCCTTGACGGCACGGCCCGACGATGGCACCGTTCGCGATCATGAGGAGCCCCGCTGACCACCGCCGCGCGTGCGTCGCGCTCGTGGAGCGGCGTCACGTCGACCTGTGCCGGCAGTCCAGCGCCATCTGTCGCTGAGCCGTAGCCCCCCTCTCCCTCCCCCCCTCTCCCTCCCCCCTCTCCTCTTCGCTTCTTCTCTTCGCGCGCCCTCCCCCGGGGCACGCCGATCACGAGGATCCCGCATGCCCGAAATATCCCGTCGTACCTTCGGTGGCCTGGTCGGTGGCGGTGCCGTGACCGCGGTCGCCGGTACGGCCGGCAGCGCCGAAGCCGCTCCCGAGTCCGGCTCCGCCGCCTCCGCCGCCTCCGCCGCCTCCGCCGCCGAGCGTCCGTTCCGGGCCCGTTCCTCCGCCGGTTCCGGCGGGCGGCCCAACTTCCTGTTCATCCTGGGTGACGACCTGGGCTGGGCGGACCTGTCGTCGTACGGCGCACCGCACATCAAGACGCCGAACCTGGACCGGCTCGCCGCGCAGGGCGTGCGGTTCACGAACGCCTACTCCGGCTCCGCGACCTGCTCCCCCACCCGGTTCAGCCTGTACACCGGCCGCTACCCGGGCCGTACGCAGGGCGGGCTCGCCGAACCCATCGGCAACAAGACGCAGGGACTGGACCCGAACCACCCGACCCTGGCCTCCCTGCTGAAGAAGGCCGGCTACTCGACCGCTCTGATCGGCAAGTGGCACTGCGGCTGGCTGCCCGACTACAGCCCCACCAAGTCGGGCTGGGACGAGTTCTTCGGCAACTTCGGCGGCGCCCTGGAGTACTTCTCCAAGCTGGGCCAGCTCGGTGACTACGACCTCTACGAGGGCGACGCCGAGTACAAGGACCTGCGCTACTACACGACCGTCCTCACCGAGCGGGCCGTGGAGTACGTCTCCCGGGACCACGACGAGCCCTGGCTGCTCAACCTCAATTTCACCACCCCGCACTGGCCCTGGCTGGGCGAGGACGACGAGGAGACCGGCGCCGAGATCGCCGCGAAGATCCGCGCCGGCCAGGTGCTGAGCGGCCTGCTGCACAACGACGGCGGCTCGGTGGAGAAGTACACCGAGATGGTGGAGAACCTCGACGCCTCGATCGGCAAGGTGCTCACCGCGCTGAAGCGCTCCGGCCAGGAGCAGAACACCGTCGTGGTGTTCGCCAGCGACAACGGCGGCGAGCGGTTCTCCTACCTGTGGCCGCTCAGCGGCGCCAAGTCGGAGCTGCTGGAGGGCGGCATCCGGACCCCGACCATCCTGCGCTGGCCCGCCCGGGTGGACGGCCACCAGGTCAGCGACGAGCCCGTCTTCTCCCCGGACTGGACGGCGACCCTGCTGGAACTGGGCGGCGCCCGCCCCGCCTCGACCCACCCGCTCGACGGACACAGCCTCGCCGGCTACCTGCTGCGCGGCGAGGAGGTGCCCGAGCGCGACCTGTTCTGGCGGGTGCGCGGCAACCGGGCCCTGCGGCGCGGCGACTGGAAGTACTACCAGGACTCCTCCGGCACGGACCACCTGTTCAACCTGGCCCAGGACCAGCGCGAGCAGGCCGACCTCGCCACCGACCGGCCGGAGCTGCTCGCCGAGCTGAAGGCCGCGTGGGAGAAGACGGCGAGCGGACTGCTGCCGTACCCGGCGGCCTGACCGGCCGGGGGGACCGACCGAACCCGAGGGCCCGGACGCCGAGGACCCGGACGCCGAGGGCCCGACCGATCGAGAGCCCGGCCGGCCGCCGGCCCGACCGGCTGAGGACCCGGCCGGCCGCCGGCCCGACCGGCCCAGGACCCGGACGGCCGAGGGGCCCGACCGGCCGGGTACCGACGGCAACCGCAACCCACGGACGTCATTCGATCGAATGACGCACACCTGTGGGCTTGACCGCCCCGCCCGGCGTTCGGAACCCCGAACGCGCAGGTCGCGGCGGTCGGGCCCGGGGCCCGTCCGGCGGAAACTCGGTGGGCGATGTCGGTGGCGGTCCGTAGGCTCGCGGTGATGCCGACGACATACGCAACCACCAAGGACCGCTCCGCAGTGAGGACGCTGCTGCGCCTGTGGCCGTACGTGCGGCCGGTGCGCGCGCGGCTGTTCACCGCCGCCTTCGTCGCGATCGTCGCCTCCTGCACGGCGCTGGTGATCCCGCTCGTGCTCAAGTGGATGGTGGACGGCCCGGTCGCCGACCGGGACCCGGCGGGCGTGTGGCTGGGCGCGCTGTACCTGCTGCTGCTGGGCGTCGCCGAGGCGCTCCTGTTCGGGCTGCGGCGGTGGCTGGTCGCACGGCCGCTGTCGCACGTCGAGGCGGAGATGCGGGCGGACCTCTACCGCCGCCTGCAACGGCTGCCCATGGCCTTCCACGACCGGTGGGCCTCGGGACAACTGCTGTCCCGAGGCACCACCGATCTGATGCTGCTGCGCATGTTCCTCGCCTTCCCCCTGACGTTCCTGCTGGTCAACGGGGTGACGATCCTCGTCGGCGTGGTGATCATGCTGGTGCAGGACTGGACGCTGGGCCTGATCGTCCTCGGGCCGGCCGTGCCCGTCGTCGTCACCTGCGTGCTCTTCGAGGCCCGGTACACGCGGGCCTCGCGGCTCGCGCAGGACCAGGTCGGCGATCTGACGACGGTCGTCGAGGAGAGCGTGCTCGGCATCCGGATCATCAAGGGCTTCGGACGGCACCGCAGTCAGGCGCGGGCGTTCCGGCAGTTGTCGGTGACGCTGCGCGGGACGGAACTGCGCAAGGCCCGGCTGCTGGCGACGCTCTCGGGGATCATCGTCACGCTGCCCGAGGTGGCCGTCGGGGCCGCGCTGGTGCTGGGCACCGTGCGGGTGGCGGACGGGGAGCTGTCCGCGGGGACGCTGGTCGCCTTCCTGTCCACGGCCCTGGCCCTGCGGTGGCCCGTGGACTCGATCGGCTTCCTGCTGGCGATGAGCCAGGAGGCGGCGACGGCGACGGAGCGGTACTTCGAGGTGATGGACGAGCGGCCGGAGTCGTCGACGGCCACCACGGACCGCCCTGCGGCCGCCGCCGGTCGTCCGGCGGCCCCGGACGGGGACGGGGGCGGTGACGGCCTCCGGTTCGAGGGCGTCGTCTTCCGCTACCCCGACGCCGACCCCGGCTCCCCTCCCCTCCTCGACCACGTCGACCTCCACGTCCGGCCCGGTGAGTCCATGGCGCTCGTCGGGGCCACCGGGAGCGGGAAGACCACCCTCACCGCGCTGGTCCCCCGGCTGCACGAGCTGACGTCGGGGCGGATCACGCTCGACGGGCGGGACATCACCGCGCTGTCCCGCGAGGAACTGCGGTCGCAGGTGGCCGTCGCCTTCGAGGAACCCACCCTCTTCTCCGCGAGCGTCGGGGAGAACGTGCTGATGGGCGCCGACGACCGGGCCGGCGCCGACGAGCTGGAGCGCGCGCTGGCGGTGGCGCAGGCCGAGTTCGTGCACGCGTTGCCGCAGGGCGCCCGGACACAGGTCGGCGAACAGGGGCTCAGCCTCTCCGGCGGTCAGCGGCAGCGGATCGCGCTCGCCCGGGCCGTCGTGGGACGGCCCCGCTTCCTCGTCCTGGACGACCCGCTGTCCGCGCTGGACGTCCACACGGAGGCCGCCGTGGAGGCGGCGCTGCGTCAGGTCCTCGCCGACACCACCGCGCTGATCGTCGCCCACCGCCCCTCCACCGTCCTGCTCGCCGACCGCGTCGCCCTGCTGTCGGGCGGCCGGATCACCGCCGTAGGCACCCACCAGGAGCTGCTGCGCACCAGCGCCGAGTACGCCCACCTCATGTCCGGGGACCAGGAGGCCGACCGACGATGACCACCCCCACGACCGCCTCCCCCGCCGTCGACGAGCCGGACCCGCCCCGCGAGCGGGAGGCCGGCGAGCGGGAGGCCGGCGACCCCTTCGACCGGGATGTCCTGCCCACCCCGCCGGGCGCCACGGCCGCGCTGCTGCGGTCGCTGCTCGCCCCCCTGAAGGCCCGCGTCGCCCTCGCCACGCTCCTGCTGCTGCTCCAGCAGGCGGCCGTGCAGGCGGGCCCGCTGCTGGTGGCGTACGCCATCGACCGTGCCGTCCCGGCGTTCCGGGACGGCGACACCCGCCCGCTGGCCGCCGTGGCCCTCGGGTACCTGCTGTGCGCGCTGGCCTCGGGCGGGCTCCAGACCGCCTTCCTGATCGGCTCCGCCCGGGTCAGCCAGGACGTGCTGCTGG
This sequence comes from Streptomyces sp. NPDC059895, assembly GCF_042731035.1. Taxonomy (NCBI): domain Bacteria; kingdom Bacillati; phylum Actinomycetota; class Actinomycetes; order Kitasatosporales; family Streptomycetaceae; genus Streptomyces; species Streptomyces sp. NPDC059895. The sequence goes on along the minus strand of NZ_JBHWKO010000069.1, from coordinate 22,328 downwards.
ACCTGCGCGGGCGGATCTTCCGGCACGCGCAGGCGCTGAGCATCGACTTCCACGAGCGCTACACCTCGGGCCGGCTGATCTCCCGCTCCACCACGGACGTGGAGTCGCTGCGCGAACTGCTCAACGAGGGCCTTCAGGAACTGGTCGGGGTCGTCCTGTCCTTCGTGTACATCTCGGCGATGCTGCTCTGGCTGGACCTGGGGCTGGGAGCGGTCGCGGTGGCCTCCTTCGGGCCGCTGTACCTCCTCGTCCGGATCTACCGGCGGCGCGCCGCACGGGTGTACCGGGCGCGGTCCACCGCGATCGCGGCCGTGATCGTGAAGTTCGTGGAGACGATGAACGGCATCCGCCCGGTGCGCGCGTTCCGCCGCGAGGCCGTCAACGACGCCGGTTTCCGGGTGCTCAACGGGCGGCACGAGCGGCGCAACGGCGACGCGCTGCTGGAGATGGCCCGGTACGTCACCGGATCGCGGCTGGTGGCCAACACGGCCGTCGCGGCGATCGTGCTGTGGGGCGCCCACCGGGTGGCGGACGGCTCGCTGGAGCTGGGGGTGCTGGCGGCGGCGGTGCTGTACCTGCGGCGGCTGTACGACCCGATCGACCGGCTCGGCATGTTCCTCAACTCCTACCAGTCGGCGGCGGCCTCGCTGGAGAAGATCGCCGGGCTGCTGGCGCAGACGCCGTCGGTGCCGGAGCCGGCCGCGCCCGGGGAACTGCCGGCCCGCCGCTCCGGGTTCCCGGGCCGGGAGGTCGTGTTCGACGGCGTCGGCTTCGGCTACCGCACCGGCGGCGAGGTGCTGCCCCGCTTCGACCTCACCCTGCCGGCCGGGCAGACCGTCGCCGTGGTCGGCTCCACCGGCGCCGGGAAGTCCACGCTGGCCAAGCTTCTCGCCCGCTTCTACGACCCCACGGCGGGCCGGGTCCTCCTCGACGGCGTCGACCTGCGCGACCTCGCGATGCCCGAACTGCGGCGCGGGGTGGTCATGGTGACGCAGGAGGCGTTCCTGTTCTCCGGCACGGTCGCCGAGAACATCGCCGTCGGGCGGCCCGACGCGACCCGGGAGGAGATCGAGCGGGCGGCGAAGGCGATCGGCGCGCACGAGTTCATCAGCGCCCTGCCCGACGGCTACGACACCGACGTCCGCAAGCGGGGCGGCCGCATCTCCGCCGGTCAGCGCCAACTGGTGGCGTTCGCACGGGCGTTGCTCGCCGACCCGGCCGTGCTGATCCTCGACGAGGCGACCAGTTCCCTCGACGTCCCCGGCGAGCGGGCCGTGCAGGCGGCGATGGCGACGGTGCTGAAGGGCCGGACGGCGGTGGTGATCGCGCACCGGCTGTCGACCGTGGAGATCGCCGACCGGGTCCTCGTCATGGAGGAGGGCCGGATCGTCGAGGACGGCAGCCCCGCCGAACTGATCGCGGGCACCGGCCGGTTCGCGGACCTGCACCGCGCCTGGCGGGACAGCCTGGCCTGACCGGGGCCACTGCAGGTTCCGCATCCTGATGGACACTGACCATGCAAAATGGACAGCGATTGGGCACTGTCGCCATTTCGTGGGCACTGACTGCGGTCAGTAACTACGGTCGCCCGTACGGTCGTTCGGAGTCCAGTGCCGTCCGGCAAGAAGAGTGCGCCACCCACGGCGTCGATCCGGTACGACGACGCGTCGATACGCAAGGACCCCTTCAGAGATCTACGGTTGGCGGACTTCACCTGGTCGGCGCCATGGCGGAGTTTTCGTTCCGTACGCGGTCAGACGCACCAAATACCAGCTACGAAAGATCGAGGAGACCGTGGGCTTCACCATCCTCGATCTCGGACGGGTCGACGACTCACCGTTACCGACAGCGGCCATGACCTCCTCGACGAAGCCGCCCGTCTCCTCTTTCTGCTCGACGAGTCCAGATCACCCCCTCGTCCGTGCCCAGAACATGACAGTGACCTCTCGATGGTCTTGAAGAGTCCGTCGACAGGTATCGCTCCCAAGCATGAGCGCCGAGAAGCTGATCGACAGGGACCGGCTGATGGGTGAAGTTGAGCGCGATCAGGAGATCCTCGGCATCCGAATCCCCGTGCCGCCTGATCGGACGGTGCCCCTTCTCCTCGGGCGGCGCCATCGTCATGTTCACCGGTACGTCGGCCCGGCGAGGGGCGTCGTGTTGCTCACCAAGGTTCGAGCTGACATACCCGCACAGGACTCGTAGGAGCCGTGTGCGGGTATGTGAATCTGACTCGGATCGGCGGCTGTTGACGGAGACGGCCACGTACCGCAGCCGCGCGGGACGGCGCATTCACACGGCTTCTCGATGATGCCGGCCTCAGTCGGCACAGTGCGCAGCGACGGTCGGCGCGGTCATGACGGAGTCCTGGCCGTACGACTCGGTGTGCCGAACGAACCTGTAGCACTGCCGGTCCCCGGAGGCGCGCACGAGGACCGTGACCGTGACGGTGTGGCCCTGGCCGGTCACGGTGGTCACCTCGTAGGTGGCACCGCGGATCGGTTCCAGGAGAAGCTGGACCTCGTCGCGGGTCACGGTGGTCCGGGTGATGGTGCGCAGTGCTTCCCGGGCCGTCTGGGCGGCGTTGGTGATCGCCTGCCGCTGTGCGCAGACGTCGTCCGGCTGGGTGGTCACCTTCGCCTGCCAGGTGCCGCCGTCGCGTTGGAAGGCCAGGGCGTAGCAGCGCGTCACCCACTCTGTGCGGGTGGCTCCCCATACGGCGGGCCTGATCTCGTACGGACCGGAGAACAGGCTGACAGCGGTCAGACGGTCCGAGGTCTCGTCGTACGTCACCTTCGGCGCCACCGCTCCGTCGCCGAGGTCGGGATCCCTTCCGTCGCGCAGGGCGATGTCCTCCGCCGCCGCTTCGCTGGTGTCCCGCGCCGCCGTCAGGTCCCGGACGGTCACCGACGCGGCATGACGGGCCTGTTCCTCCACGGCCGCCAGCGCCTGCGCACGGCGGCTCTCGTTGCCGGTGTCGGCCCGGTGGAAGGCGTACAGCATCCAGGCGAGGACGGTGCCGGCGACCAAGATCAGGAGGACAAGCGTGAGCAGGCAGCCGCCGGTCACGGCGCGGGAGGCTCGCCCCGTGACCGGCGTGGAGGTGGACGCGGGTGCCACTAGCTGCCCGTGTAGCCGATGTCGGCGAGGGTCTGGTCCATCACAGCAGAGTAGGCGGTGGTGCCCCGGTCCTTGGGGTGGAAGGACTCCAGGCTGGCGCAGATGCCGCCCGAGGTGACCGGGATGCACGGAACCGGGTTCTCCGGGTCTCCCGAGTGGTAGTCGCCGTCACCGTTCGGGCCCGCCACGATGCGGTTGATCCACTCGTCGCTGTCACAGATGCCGTGACCAGCGAAGGCGCTGGTGGGATCGGCGAAGACCACTCGCAGTCCCGAGCTCTTCAGCGCGGCCACCTTGGTCTGCTGCTTGTCCCGCACGTCGTCGGCAAGGGCGTTCAACGTGTCGAAGTCTGCCGTCAGACACGGGTCGTCGGCGACGATGTGCGGATAGCCCATGAGGACGATCTGCGCGTGGGGAGCCTTAGCGGCGATCTCGCCGAGAAGTCTGCCGATACTGGGTGTAGCAGTCGGCGTCCGGGCAGTCCGGCGGGTTGCTGGAGTCGCAGTTGTTGGCGGAGTTGCAGAAAGTGCTCAGGGGCGGCTTGATGGCGCTGCGCTCGGCCTCGGTGTTCCACCACGCGGGGCGGAAGCCCGCCGAGGAGTACCCGGTCTCACCCGGCCAGTCCTGCCGGCCGGAGGTGGCGTAGGAGAAGCCGGTGTCGACGGACCAGGCGGACCAGCCCATCACCTTCTCCTCGTAGGGCCAGTACTGCGGGTGAGCGGCATCCCACGGCCAGTTACCCGGATCCACCGACATGTCCATGAACGGGTCGCGGTCCGGCGGGTAGGCCGGGTTGGCAGGGTTGTTGTACCAGCCCAGGCCCCAGTTGCCGTTCTCGGCCTCGGCGGAGCGGGGGTTGAAGCCGAGGTTGTAGTTCCACAGGGCGGCGAACCAGTTCTCGGGCTTGGCCGGATCGTCGTTGTTGACGGTGATCGTCTGGTTCGACTCGTGCAGCTCGTTCCACTTGTCCGCGAGGATGTACAGGGACGCGGCGACGTTCACGGTGTAGTCGAGAGCCACTGCGCGCTGGGTGCTCGCGGGCAGCGCGGTCTCGCCCTCCTTCTCGTAGCCGGCGAGCCGCATGCCGTCGGTGACCTGTCCGACGCCGTAACCGCAGTCGGAGTTCGCCCAATTGATCTTCCAGTACGACGCCGGATCGTCGCCCTTGTGGCCGTAGAAACCTGCGTAGGAGGCCAGCGGGCTGCCCATCTGGCCGGGGATCGCGCCCGGTTCGGCCTGCCACAGGTTCGACTCCTGCGCCATCACGCCGAGCAGCACGTTGGCCGGGATACGGCCACCGCCGGTCAGAGGCGGGCGCGGGAAGAGGCCCTGCGGGTCGATAGTGCCGATCCCGATCTGGCCGCGCCAGCCACCCTGGGTGAGATAGCTCGCGCGCAGTTCACCGCGTACGGCCATGTCGACGGCCCACTCGACCTGGTTCGGAGTGGGCTGCAGCGCCTGGGAGTTGACATCGTTGCGGGGCACCGAGCACCAGCGGTCGGTGTCGACCGGATCGTTCGCCCGGGCGTCGGCCGCCGTGAGGGCGGGCGCGGTGGTGGTGCCGGTGAGGGCCGGGGAAACGGCCGCGTTGCCGCTGTCCGCCGTGGTCTGCGTCACCGACTGGGTGAGCTTCTCGCCGGTGGTGGTGGCGGTGGACGTCACGGTGATCGGCTCGTCGCTCGCGGCGGTGGCTGGCGCGCCGATAACCGGGCTCTCTTGGCCCATACCGCTCTTGTCGAAGCCCTTGCCCGCGTCCTTGATCCGGGCGAGACCGTGGCGGACGCCGGGGGTGAGCACGGGGTCGACGGCGAGGCGTCCCAGGGAGGAGATGTCTGTCTCAGCGGGGGCGTCCAGGAGCGTGACGCCCGAGTCCTTCAGTTGGGTGCCGACGGGTTTCCCGGTGAGGAAGACCCTGCCCTCGGCGCCCTGTGCAGGTCCACGTCCCCTAGTTTGCCGGAGGCGATCACGGAGGGTCTGCCCTGCCCTCGCCACAGTTTGGCGTGCGCGGTGGAGTCGCCCTGGCGGTCGAGGAAGGCGACGTGCCTGTCACGGGTGGGCCGGATGTCGACCTGGCCCGAAGGCGTTGGCGTGGCCTGCTCAGCAGCACGGCCGGGGGCTGGTGCCGCGGTCGCGGCCTCGGCGGCTTGCAGGAAGCCGCCGGTGAGCGCGGCGCACGCCGCCGCGGAGGCCCATCCTCTGCTGTATCGGCTTCTTCGTCTCAAGGGTTCTCCAAGGTCCGGAAGAGCAGTTGACGGGACGGACTCCGCAGCCTCACCGGTGCATGGGTCATCGGCTCAGCGGCGGAGGACTTCGGCGGGCGGCGCGCCAGGCCGGGCAGAGGCCGGCGGGCAGCCCTGTGAGAGGCAAGAGGACGCGGCTGCACACCGGAGGTGACGGCCACGACGAGGGCGGCCGGGTGCCCAGCCGGTGCCAATCAGCCCTGGCTGCCGAGCGAACGGACCTCGACGGCCAGATCACTCAGAGGGATGCTGTGCGCGCCCTGGACGCTGATCTCGGTCAGCAGGCTCGCGCGAGGGGCCAAGGGGCCGCCGCTGTCGACGGCCCCTTCGTAAAGGCTCACTTGCTGCCCGCCCGGACTCGCATGGACCTCGATGTGTGCTCGAACGACGCGGGGCGCACTGGACGGGTTGGTGAGGATCACGGGAAAGGTGACTATGTCCCCTTCCCGCGATGGCGCGTACGCCGTCACGCTGTTGTCCGTTGAGGCGGCGACCCGCGAGCCGAGCCGCTTCTTCTGCTCGGCGGTGACCGTGCCGGTGAGCGGTCCAGCGGTCGGGCTGGATGCAGACGGGTAAGGCGGGAATCCGCGCGCGAGATCCTCGTTGGCACTTGTCGCCAACGAAACCCCGCCGTACGCGGCAGCACCGACGATCGCCACTCCTGCCGTCACGCCGGCCAGGACGCGCCTCGCGCTCGGCATCAGCCGGCCAGTTCGGCGTTGGCCGCAGCCACCGCGTCACTGTTGCGCGTGCGGGTGGAGTTCAGCCTGTCCTGGTGCTCGGCTATCTGCGCCTTCTGGATCTTTGTCTCCTGAGGAGCGGGAATCATTGGCTGCCGCTCGCTCACGGCGGGCGATGAGAGCAGCGGCTCAGGCGCTGCGCGAGGTCGCAGGGACGGGCCAAGCCGCCGAACGTGCGCCGCTCATTCGGTCAGCCGCGTCGACCGTGGCCACGAGGGGACGGCGCGCGGCCGCGGACTCTCCCCGAGAGCCCCGGTCATAGTACGGGCCGCGTCCTCGATTCGCCATCCTGGATGCGGGTAGCTGCGGCCAAGCGGACCGCAGATCCGCCAGAGGCGGTGCCGGCCACAGAGCGAGTACGGAAACGTGGCGCTCCGGCCCGAGCCCGCCGGACGAAGGGTGATCAGGCCCACGGACGGGAACATCCACTCGGGCGCGGCCCCGCCAGTCCCAGCTTGCGCCACCCGGCCAAGAAGCCCAAGGGTGGCGAACTCTCCGAACGAAACAGGGCGATCAACGCCACGCTCCGGGGCATCCAGGCTGTCGTCGGCCGGCTTGACGTACGACGCCACGCCATCCCAGGTCATCTGTGGCACTTCCGCCCAGCCCAGGATCTTCTCCTGGTAGGTCCAGTCGCCGGGGTGTGAGGCGTCGTCATAGCTGTAGCGCAGGAACGGCTGCCGGTCGGCCGGGTAGTTCGGCTTGATCGGGTTGTTGAAATAGCCCAGGCCGACGGGGCCGGACGTGTAGACGCCGGAGTTGTAGCCCCACAGCGCCATGTACCAGTTCTCGATGTAGGCCGCTTCGCCGCCGTTGGTGCTCATGCCCAGGGCCTTGAGCTGGTTCCACTTCTCGGCCAGGATGCTCAGACCGGCGGCGATGTTCGCCGCGTAGTCGGTGGTGACGGCGCCGGCGCGCAAGGTGTCGAGCTGCTGGGCGTCCTTCTCGGACATGCCGGTGGTCACCTGGGCGATGCCGGAGCTGGTGCGGGCGGGCGGCGCGTACGCGGCGCTGTGGGCGACGTGGCACGGGGAGCCGCGCGGAGCGTCGTAGCCGGGCCGGTCGACGGCGGGCTCAGCTGCCGTACGCCCTGAGGAACGTGTCTCCCGCGGCCTTTGCCACCTCCCGTGTCCGGGCCGCCGTGACCTGGTGGGTGCCGAGGCGGGAGCGGGTCTCCAGCGGGCCGGTGAGCAGGGCGAGGAACTGCTCCGCCGCGACCGCCGGGTCGCACGGGCGCAGCCGGCCGGACAGGACGAGCCGGGCCAGCCGGTCGGCGAGGGCCTCGGCGAGCCGGACCGAGGTGCGCGACTGGACCGTGTCGATCAGGTCGGGGAAGCCGCCGACCTGGGAGTAGGTGAGCCAGCGCAGGGCGCGGGAGCGTTCACCGCAGCACACCGCGAGGAGCCGTCGGCCGACGTCCTCCAGGGCCGCGCGGAGGTCGTCCCCGGGATCGCGCAGGCGGTCGACGACGGCGAGGTTCTCCGCGAGGACCGTGTCGGCGGCGTCCTCCAGCGCCTGCCGGAAGAGGGTCTCCTTGTCGTGCAGGTGGTTGTAGACGGTCGGCTTGGCGACGCCGGCCTCGTCGGCGATCTCCTGCACACACGCCTGCGCGTAGCCGCGGCGCGCGAACACGGTGAAGGCCGCGTCGAGGATGGCCCGGCGCTTGTCGATCCGCCGCCGCGTGGCCGGAGTTGTCGCGTTCACCAGCGCAGCGTACCGCTCTGTGCTGAACTGACGGGGACACAGTTCTGAACCCACGGGTTCGATAAGGGGGTTCGGGGCCCAGGGTCCCGGGCGCGCAGAGCCAGGAGGGGCACGTGATCGTCAACATCCTGCGGTTCAGCTTCAAAGAAGGCGCGAGCGAGGAGGACCGGGCCGCGGTGCTCGCCGCGATGCGACGTACGGCGTCCGTGGAGTCCGCGTCGTTCGGAGTGGTCGGCCAGGACATCGGCGACCCGGCGGAGGGCTTCACGCACGCCTACTGCGCCGGGGTGGCCGACCTGGCCGCACTGGAGCGATACCTGTACGACCCGGTGCACCTGGACGGCGACCGGGAGATACTGCCCCACCTCCAGCGGCTCGCGGCCGTCCGCTTCTCCGACGACCCCGACCCGGAGCTGGACGCGAAGGTGCTGGCGCTGCACCAGGCGAAGGTCGCCCGGTACCCGGAGTGGGAGCGGGCACTGGCGGCGATCCCGGAGTCACCCTTCCGAGCCGCGCGCCCCACTGACCTCTGAGCCGCACACCCCACCGGCCTTCGGGCCGCACACCCCGCCGGCCTCCGGGCCGCACACCCCGCCGGCCTCCGGGCCGCGCGCCCCGCCGGCCGCTGAGTCACACGCCCCACTGACCTCTGGGCCGCACGCCCCAATGGTCCGCATAACGAACGAGAACTCCCGGACACCGAACCGTTTCCGGCCAACTTACCGACGTACCCCCGACGGAGAGCGCTCGTCCCGCCGACGCCCGACCCGACGGCGCGCCGTCGAAGAACCCCGCCGTCCTGGAGGTCCCACTCCCCGGGGCGGCGTCCTCTTTTTGCCGGTCCCTTACCTCCGACCGGTTGGCCCTTGACCGAGGTCACGCCCTTTTACACGGCGGCAACGTTCACCGTCCGGTCGGTTTCCGGCCAACATCACGTGGGGGTCATGACATGTACGCGACCTCGGTGCCACGCTTCCTCTCACCCGCCGCACAGCCTCAGCACAGCACCGGCCGGCCGCCCCACGCCGTCCGGGCTCCCCCACACCCAAGGAGCTTGTGTGACTGTCTCGCCCGCCTTCTACGCGCGTCACAAGCGCACCACCCTGGCCGTCGCCACCGCCGTAGCGGCCGGAGCCCTGATCACCACCGGCCTGACCGGCGGCACCGCCGCCGCGCAGACCCCCGCGGACTCCACGAGCGCCGGGCCGCTCGCCGTCCCCACCGCCCTCGCCCCGGCCGCCCGCACCGCCCTCATCCAGGACAAGCAGGCCGACGCCCCCGCGACCGCGCGGGAGATCGGCCTGGGCACCCAGGAGAAGCTGGTCGTCCGCGACGTGGTCAAGGACGCGGACGGCACGGTCCACACCCGTTACGAGCGCACCTACGCGGGCCTGCCGGTCCTCGGCGGCGACCTGGTCGTCCACGAGTCGGCCTCGGGCGCGGAGCAGGGCGTCACCAAGGCCACGAACAGCACCATCGAGGTCGCCTCCACCACCCCGGCCGTGACCGCGGCGAAGGCCGAGACCCAGGCGCTCTCCCTCGCGAAGGCGGCGGGCTCGGAGGACACCGAGGCCTCCCAGGCGCCCCGCAAGGTGGTCTGGGCGGGCAACGGCAGCAAGCCGACGCTCGCCTACGAGACGGTCGTCGGCGGCCTCCAGGAGGACGGCACCCCGAACGAGCTGCACGTCATCACCGACGCCGCCACCGGCGCGAAGCTGTACGAGTACCAGGGCATCGAGACCGGCACCGGCAAGAGCCTGTACTCCGGCACGGTCACCCTCGGCACGTACCTGTCGGGCTCGACATACCAGCTGTACGACACCTCGCGCGGCGGCCACAAGACGTACAACAAGGCACGCAGCACCAGCAGCTCGGCGGGCACGCTGTTCACGGACACCGACGACACGTGGGGCACCGGCGCCGCCTCCAGCTCCTCCACGGACCAGACGGCGGCGGTGGACGCGGCCTACGGCGCCCAGACCACCTGGGACTTCTACAAGACCACCTTCGGCCGCAACGGCATCAAGAACAACGGCGTGGCGGCGTACTCCCGCGTCCACTACGGCAACGCCTACGTCAACGCGTTCTGGGACGACAGCTGCTTCTGCATGACGTACGGCGACGGCTCGGGCAACGTCAAGCCGCTCACCTCGCTCGACGTGGCCGGCCACGAGATGACCCACGGTGTCACCTCGAACACGGCGGGCCTGAACTACTCCGGCGAGTCCGGCGGCCTGAACGAGGCGACGTCCGACATCTTCGGCACGGCGGTCGAGTTCTACGCGGCGAACTCCTCCGACCCCGGCGACTACCTCATCGGCGAGAAGATCGACATCAACGGCGACGGCACCCCGCTGCGCTACCAGGACCAGCCCAGCAAGGACGGCGCGTCCGCCAACTACTGGTCGTCGACGCTGAAGAACCTGGACGTGCACTACTCGTCCGGCCCCGCGAACCACTTCTTCTTCCTCCTCTCCGAGGGCAGCGGCGCGAAGACGATCAACGGGGTCTCGTACAACTCCCCCACCTACAACGGCTCGACCATCACCGGAATCGGCCGCGCCAAGGCGGTCCAGATCTGGTACAAGGCCCTGACGACGTACATGACGTCGACGACCACCTACTCGGGCGCCCGCACGGCGACCCTGAGCGCGGCGTCGGCCCTGTACGGCTCTTCCAGCACCGAGTACGCGACGGTGGCGGCGGCCTGGACGGCGGTCAACGTCAGTTGAAGTCAGCGTAGTTGAGCGAGGGCGGCACCCGGGAGGTGAACATTCCGGGTGCCGCCCTACGCTTGGGCACCATGTCTTCGGAGGACTTCACGTACGCCGATGTCGGCGCGACCCGCGAGCGGCCGGAGTTCTGCCCGCCCGGCTTCCACTCCCTGCACGTGCGCACCCGCCTCGGCGAGGGCGAGGAGGTCTTCCGCCGCGCGGCCGAGGCCGTCCTCACCTGGGAGATGCACCGCTCGCTGGGCGTCGGCATCACCACCGACGCGGACCGCGCGGCCCCCGGCGTGGACGTCACGGTGACACTGGCCGGCGTGATCAAGGCCCCCTGCCGCGTCGTCTGGACGGTCGAGGAACGCCGCCGCGCCGGCTGGGCCTACGGCACCCTGCCCGGCCACCCCGAATGCGGCGAGGAGGCCTTCGTCGTCGACCGCACGGGCGACGGCACGGTCTGGCTGACTGTCTCCGCCTTCAGCCGCGCGGCCAAGTGGTACGCCCGCGCGGGCGGCCCCGCGACCCGGGGGTTGCAGCAGGCGTACGCGCGCAGGTGCGGGACGGTGCTGCGGGGGCTGGCTACAGCGGGGGTGGAGGAGTAGCCCCCGGCGCGCCGACCGCGAACCACAGCAGCTTGCCCGCACCGCGCGCGAGCCGGCCGTCGCGGTCCGCGACCGACCAGCCGCCCCAGGAGTCGGCGTACTCCTGCACGAGGTGCAGCCCGCGCCCGCCTTCGCAGTCCACGTCCGGCATGGGCCCGCGGTCCCCGGGCGGCTTGGCGAAGGGCGCCGGGATGCAGGGGTGACTGTCCCACACCCCGACCCTGAGCCGCCCGTCCCCCAACGCCGTGAGCCGCAGCGAGGCGGGACCCTCGGTGTGCAGGTAGGCGTTGCCGACCAGCTCGGACGTCAACAACTCGACGACGTCCAGGGCGTCCTGTCTGCCGTGGCCACCGAGCACCGCCCGGACGGTCATCCGTGCGACCCGTGCGGCGCGGGGGTCATGCGGCAGACGAAGGGAGTACACCCAGGTGTCGGGCAGGGCTACGGTGACCATGGAACACCTCCGGGAGGAGAGGGGGCTTGGACGACTCGCTCACGGCCGCGCCCGCCGGTGGCACTGCTTGGCTTGGTGCGCTTCCGGCTTGTGGGCGGGGGTTGTTGAGCGGTATGGCTTCACCGTAGCCCCCGAATGGAAGATGCATCTTCCATAAGCAGTAGATACACCCGTAATTAGCTCGTGTGAGGGACACGCGTGTCGAACCGCGGTCCGAGAGGAGAGCCCTTGCCGCCCACCAGCGCCCCCACTCTGCGCCTGCGGCGACTCGGCGCCGAACTGCGCAAACTGCGCGAGCGCGCCGGATACACCGTCACCGGTGCGGCGTCACTGCTGGGCGTCAACCAGGGACGCGTCAGCATGATCGAGACCGGCCGCAGCCCCGTCAGCGCCGACCGCGTCCGCGCGATGGCATCGGCCTACTCCTGCTCGGACGGACGACTGGTCGACGCGCTCGCCGCGATGACCGGCCGTCGCGGTCGAGGCTGGTGGGAGGAGTACCGCGAGCACCTGCCCGCCGCGCTGGTCGACCTCGCCGAACTGGAGGACCAGGCAGCCACACTGCGCGTGGCCTTGGTCATTCACATTCCGGCGCTCCTGCAGACCACGGACCACGCCCGCTCCCTGTTCCGGGCCGTGGTGCCCGCGATGCGCCAGTATGAGATCGAGCATCGCCTCACGCACCGCATCAAGCGCCAAGGCATCCTGTACCGGGAATCCCCGCCACCGTACTCGGCGATGATCCATGAGTCGGCGCTGCGCATGGGCTTCGGTGGCCCCGCCGTCGCCCGGGCACAGCTCGAGCACCTGCTGGACATGAGCGAACTGCCCGACGTCACCATCAGGGTGATCCCCTTCGGGACGGAGCACTTCCCGAGCACGGGCCAGTCTTTCGACTACCTGGCGGGACCTGTCCCCCAACTCGACACGGTCCAACTGGACACGCACCACGGCGGCTGTGGATTCCTCGACGCGGAGGCGCAGTTGGACAAGTACCGTGCTGTACTGGATCACATGGAGTCGTGCGCTCTGGCCCCCACCGCGTCACGCGACTTCATCCACAACCTCGTCCGGGACATCTGAGAGGCGACGACCGTGCCCACCCTCCACTGGCAGAAGTCCTCGTACAGCGGTGACAGCTCGAACTGCATCCAGGTCGCCGCCACCGCCACCGGCACCACCCACCTCCGCGAGAGCGACGACCCGAACGTCGCCCTCACCACGACGGCGTCCCGTCTGCGCGCCCTGATACACAGCGTCAAGGGGGATCAGGAACAGCTCACGTGACCTGGCGTGCGGCTTCCCGCGTCACAGGCCCGCGAAGGGGTCCGCGGACTCGCCGGTCCGTGGACCCACACCGTCGTCGAGAAGCAGCTGCTTCCCGAAGTTCAGGAACCGGGCCGGACCCCGCCCCCTCGTGCCCTCAGCAGGGCTTCGGCGTAGCGCACCGTCGGATGGAGCCAGCCCTCAGATGGTCGGGGTGTCGTCGACAACCGGCCTGTGAATCTCAACGACCGGCTTCCACCCCGCGGAGAACTCGATGAAGTCCGCACGGGTGGGGTAGGTGTCGATCGCGCGACGGTCGCGCTTGGGGCTCTCGCTCCCCTTGCGCCCCCGGGGAATCTGCTCCTCGAAGATGTCGACCTTCACGTCGGGAACCTCCTTGAGGCCCTGGCGCCAGATCTGCACGATGTCGGCGCCGAACGCCTGCCGCGCCGCAGCGTAAAGGGCCGTGAGGGCCCCCTTGTCCCCACCAGGGACGAAAAGTGCCAGGTCCAGCACGACACCGGCGGACTGGAGGACCTCGATGGTCACCGAGCCGTTCTCGTCGGCCACGTAGATCCCGGCTTCATTCTCGTCGTCGGGAAGGCAGGAGACCTCTTCCTGGAATACGGTCCTCGCCGTGATCGAGCCGCCCTCGAAATGCTCGCCGGACTTGGTCAGAAAAGCAGGGACATAGCAGTCGGGAAGCTTGAGTTCTGCCGTGTCGGCGGAAATGAAGATCCTGTCCTTCACGTCGAGCTTCGTCACCTCTTCCAGCGAGAGGCGGCGAGCGGCGATCTTCTCCGTGTTCACGATTTCCCTTTCAGGTTGCACTGTCCCTCCGAACAAGGACGCTACCACGAAACCCTGAGGTCAACTGCCCAGTAATCGTTGGGTAAATGGCCTCCGACGACCTGCACGGGAGGATGCCGAAGCGAGTGCCACTCGGCCGGGAACACGCATCCGCCAGGTAGTGTCCCTCGTCATGGTGTCGGGGATCAACTGGCGGTTGCATTTCGGTGCATTGGGTAGCACGGAGGAACTGAAAGAGAGGCAGGCCGGTCACCGAGGCCCGCAGTGCCGGCCCGTCCGCCAGTTCACGGTGGCCGCGGTGATGACCGTGTCCAGCCTCTCGCGGGTGCTCACCAGGTCGCCGATCTGCCGGTCGATGCGGTCCCGTTCGGCCGAGAGACGGTCGAGGAGTTCCGGTGTGGCCTCGCCGTCCACCACGCACGGCAGCAGTTCGACGATCGCCTTGCTGGACAGGCCGGCGGCGTACAACTGCTGGATCAGCCGGACCCGGTCCACGGCGCTGTCGGGGTAGTGCCGCTGGCCGCTGGGGCTGCGGTCGGCGGCGAGGAGGTCGTGGTCCTCGTAGTAGCGCAGCGCCCGCACGCTGACGCCCGTCCTGCCGGCCAGTTCGCCGATGCGCATCACGTCGCCCTCCACTCTTGCCTCTGACGTCAGCGTCAGGTTTTAGCGTATCGGCGACGGACGCGCCGCGGCCGTATCAACCGCAGAGCAAGGGTGAGGACGTTCTTTCATGACCACATCAGACAGGGCGACGGCAGGCGGGTCCATCGGCGCACCCGCTCCCGTCGTCTCGGTGAAGCCGGTGGTGCTGGAGGCGCCGGGCCGGGGTGACGATCTGCGGGTGAAGGTGTCCGCACCCGTGACCGGGAGCGCGTTGCCGGTCGTCGTCCTCTCGCACGGCTTCGGGTCGTCGCTGGACGGCTACGGCCCCCTGGCCGACTTCTGGGCCGCTCGCGGTTTCGTGGTGGTCCAGCCGACCCATCTCGACTCCCGGAGCGTCGGCCTCGCCGCTGACGATCCCCGCACACCGCGGCTCTGGCGCTTCCGCGTCGAGGACATGAAGCGCGTTCTCGACCGGTTCGATCTGCTGGAAGCCGCCGTCCCCGGTCTCGGCGGCCGTGTCGACCGCAGTCGCATCGCCGTGGCCGGGCACTCCTTCGGCGGCCAGACGGCGGGCATCCTGCTGGGCCTGCGCGTCCTCGATCCGGTGAGCGGGAGGAGTGAGGATCTGTCGGATCCGAGGGTCACGGCAGGTGTGCTGCTGGCCACGGCCGGCCGGGGCGGAGCCGACCTGACGCCGTACGCGGCCGAGCACTTCCCGTTCATGAAGGGTCCGGACTTCTCGCACATGACGACGCCGGCCCTCGTGGTCGCCGGTGACAAGGACGACCTGCCCCTGTCCGTCAGGGGACCTGCGTGGACGTACGACCCGTACCTCCTGAGCCCGGGTGAGAAGAGCCTGCTCACCCTGTTCGGGGCGGAACACTCGCTCGGCGGGATCGCCGGCTACGAGGTCCGGGAGACGACGGACGAGAGCCCCGCGCGCGTCGCCTTGGTCCAGCAGGTCACGTGGGCCTACCTGCGCCACGCACTCGGCATCGAGGACACCGGCTGGACGGCCGTGCGGAAGGCGCTGTCGGACAGCAGCGCGCCCCTGGGCCGGATCGAGTCCAAGTGACGTCCGGCGTTCCGGGAAGCGGTCCGTCTCCGCCGACCGGGCGCGGCACGGGCGGATCGGGTGGCTCCGGTGGCTCGGGCGGCTCGGGCGGCCTCCCGCGGGGCGGAGCCGGGCCGGACCCGGGTGGGTCCCCGGGCCGGACCCGGTGAGTCCGGCCCGGAGTCCTCGCCTCAGGCGGCGGAGCGCGACTCCGCCGTCCGCCGCCGCAGCGCCGGAGTGGTCAGCGACGGCGGAGCCCAGGCGCCGTCCGGCGGGTAGACGTCGGTGCCGGGTGGCACGATCGCGTCGATCCGGTCGAGGGCGGCGTCGTCCAGCACCACGGACGCGCCCTTGAGGGTGTTCCGCAACTGCTCCATGGTGCGCGGGCCGATGATGACCGAGGTGACGGCGGGGTGCGCGAGCGGGAAGGCGGTCGCCAGCTCCGGGAGCGAGCAGCCCACCTCCTCCGCCACGGCGACGAACTGCTCGACGGCGTCCAGCTTCGCGGCGGTGAGCGGCGACGACGGGTCGAAGCGGGCGGGGTTCAGGGTGGGGCGTCCGCTGCTCAGGTCGAGGTCCTGGCCCTTGCGGTAGCGGCCGGTGAGGAAGCCCGAGGCCAGCGGGCTCCAGGTGAGGACCCCCATGCCGAGGCGCTGCGCCACCGGCAGCAGATGCTTCTCGACGCCTCGGGCCAGCAGCGAGTAGGGCGGCTGCTCGGTGCGGAACCGGTGCAGCCCGCGGCGGTCGGCCACGTGGTACGCCTCGACGATGTCGTCCGCGGGGAACGTCGAGCAGCCGAACGCCCTGATCTTGCCCTGGCGCACGAGGTCGGTCAGGGCGGAGAGCGTCTCCTCGATGTCCGTCGTGTGGTCCGGCCGGTGCACCTGGTACAGGTCGATCCACTCCGTGCCCAGCCGCCGCAGGCTGTCCTCCACCTCGCGGACGATCCAGCGCCGCGAGTTGCCGCCCTGGTCGGGTCCGTCCCCCATCGCGAAGTGGACCTTGGTGGCGAGGACCACGTCGTCGCGGCGGCCCTTGAGCGCCTTGCCGACGATCGTCTCCGACTCCCCTGCCGAGTACATGTCGGCGGTGTCGACGAAGTTGATCCCCTCGTCCAGCGCGGCGTGGACGATCCGGACGCAGTCGTCGTGGTCGGCGTTGCCCACGGAACCGAACATCATGGTGCCGAGGCAGTAGGGACTGACCTTGATCCCGGTCCCGCCCAGAACGCGGTGGCGCATGCAACTCCCCCTGGGTGCAGTCGACTCGGGGCCGCGACCGGAGGCGGGCGTGGCCTGACGAGCGCACACTACGAGGTGGAGTGCGCTCAAGGGCAAGCCCGGGGATCGCGGTGCACCGGGAGGGGCGGCGTCGACGCCGCCCCTCCCGGGCCCCGGTCACCGATACAGCACCCCCGCCCCCTCCACCAGCTCGTCCGACGGTCCGGCCACCAGGCCCAGTTCCGCGCCGGACGCCAGCAGGCGGTGGTCGGGGAGGATGCGGATCGTGTAGCCGTAGGGGCCGGTGCGGTCGAGGGAGAGGGGGCCCTCGTAGATCCAGCTGCCCTCCAGGTCGGGGCCGCTCGTCGGTTTCAGGGGGACCGTCGTCGCGTCGGTGATGCGGTCCTCCGTGTCGACGCGGCCGGAGACGGCCTGGACCTCGACGTCGTCGGGGGCGAGGTCGCCGAGGCGCAGACGGACGCGGAGGGCGAGGGTGCCGCCGAGTTCGGCGGTCGGGGTGGCGGCCGAGGTCTCGACGTGGTCGACGGTGACGGCGTGCCAGGCCGACCGCACCCTGGCCTTCCAGGCGGCGAGCTCGCTCGCGGTGTCCGGGTCGAGTGCGCGGTGGGCCTGGGCGGCGGGGACGTAGAGCCGTTCGACGTACTCGCGGACCATGCGGCCGGCCAGGACCTTGGGGCCCAGCAGGGTGAGGGTCTGGCGGACCATCTCGATCCAGCGGTCGGGCAGGCCGTTGCGGCCGCGCTCGTAGAAGCGGGGGGTGACGCGCTGTTCGAGGAGGTCGTAGAGGGCCGCCGCCTCGATGTCGTCGCGGCGGTCGGGGTCCGTGCCGGCGCCGTCGGCGGTCGGGATCGCCCAGCCGAAGTCGGGCCGGAACCACTCGTCCCACCAGCCGTCGAGGACGGAGAGGTTGAGGCAGCCGTTGAGCGCCGCCTTCATGCCGGACGTGCCGCACGCCTCCAGCGGGCGCAGGGGGTTGTTCAGCCAGATGTCGCAGCCCGGGTAGAGCTTCTGGGCCATCGCCATGCCGTAGTCGGGGAGGAAGACGACACGGTGGCGGACGCGCGGGTCGTCGGCGAAGCGGACCAGTTCCTGGACGAGCCGCTTGCCGCCGTCGTCCGCCGGGTGCGCCTTGCCGGCCACGACGATCTGGATCGGCCGCTCGGGGTGCAGCAGCAGGTCCATCAGCCGGTCGCGGTCCCGGAGCATCAGCGTGAGGCGCTTGTACGACGGGACGCGGCGCGCGAAGCCGATGGTGAGGACGTCGGGGTCGAGGACGCCGTCGATCCAGCCCAGCTCGGCCGTGCCCGCGCCGCGCTGGCGCCAGGAGGCGCGCAGCCGGGCGCGCACCTCCTGGACGAGCTGTTCGCGCAGGTCCCGGCGGAGGTCCCAGATGTCCTGGTCGGGGATGTCGGCGACGGAGTCCCAGCGGTCGGAGCCGCCGACGCTGAGCGCGTCCTCGGTGCGCTGGGCGCCGACCCGGCGGGCGCCGAGGCGCAGGACCTCGGGGGCGACCCAGGTCGGGGCGTGCACGCCGTTGGTCACGGAGGTGATCGGCACCTCGGCGGCGTCGAAGCCGGGCCACAGGCCGGCGAACATCTCGCGGCTGACCTGGCCGTGCAGCAGCGACACGCCGTTGGCGCGCTGGGCCAGGCGCAGGCCCATCACCGCCATGTTGAACAGGTTGGGTTCGCCGCCGGGGTAGGTCTCCATGCCCAGGCCGAGGATGCGGCCGACGTCCATGCGCGGGAGTTCGGCGCCGGGGCCGAAGTGCCGGGCGACCAGCTCGCGGTCGAAGCGGTCGATGCCGGCCGGGACGGGGGTGTGCGTGGTGAACACCGTGCCCGCCCGGACCGCCTCCAAGCCGGAGCCGAAGTCGAGCCCCTCGTCGCAGAGTTCGGCGATGCGCTCCAGGCCCAGGAAGCCGGCGTGCCCCTCGTTGGTGTGGAACACCTCGGGCGGGGCGTGCCCGGTCAGCCGGCAGTACGTGCGTACCGCCCGGACACCTCCTATGCCGAGCAGCATCTCCTGGAGGAGCCGGTGCTCGCTGCCGCCGCCGTAGAGCCGGTCGGTCACCCCCCGCTCGCGCAGGTCGTTCTCCTCGACGTCGGAGTCGAGCAGCAGCAGCGGGACGCGGCCCACCTGGGCCAGCCAGATCCGGGCGCGCAGCCGCCTGCCGCCGGGGAGGGCGAGGGAGACCTGGGCGGGGGTGTCGTCGTCCTCCTCCAGGAGGGTGAGCGGCAGCTCGTTGGGGTCGAGGACGGGGTAGTGCTCCTGCTGCCAGCCGTCCCGGGACAGGCTCTGCCGGAAGTAGCCGTGCCGGTACAGCAGCCCCACCCCGATCAGCGGCACGCCCAGGTCGCTGGCGGCCTTCAGATGGTCGCCGGCCAGGATGCCGAGGCCGCCGGAGTACTGGGGCAGGGCGGCCGTGATGCCGAACTCGGGGGAGAAGTAGGCGACGGCGGCGGGGAGGGAGGCGGAGCCGTCCTGGGTCTGGTACCAGCGGTCGCCGGTCACGTAGTCGTGCAGTTCGTCGACGGCGGCGGTCAGCCGGCGCAGGAAGCGGCGGTCCTCGGCCAGTGCGGTGAGGCGCTCGGGGCGCACGCCGCCGAGGAGCCGTACCGGGTCCTTGCCGGAGGCGGCCCAGCGTTCGGGGTCGACGGACTGGAAGAGGTCACGGGTCTCCGCGTGCCAGGACCAGCGCAGATTGCGGGCCAGGTCACCGAGCGGCCGGAGGGGTTCGGGGAGAAGGGGTCGGACGGTGAATCGACGGATCGCCTTCACATTCCACCTCGGCGTGCGTGAGGAAGAGACGCACGGCGGTGTGCGTCCACGTCGTGGATGACGGTACCGGGGTCGGCGCGGGTGGCGCCGAGGGCTTGCCGCCCCCGGGTGCCCGGCTTTCGGCCCGGTACCGGCCCGGTCGCCCGGCTCCCCCGGACGGCGGTACTCACCGCGCCCCGGGGGACGCTCATCCTGTATGGCCGATTCCGTCCCCTGAAGACCCCTCGGGCCACCTTGTGGTGCTTCGCCCCGCACGAGAGGCTGCCCCATGCGTACCCGGCGCCGGGAACCCGCGCCGCCGTAGGCCGAGTCGAGGAGGGGAACGCGGACCATGGCACGGACGCGAACACGGCGTCTGCGCCGGGTGGGGGGTCTGGTCGCGGTCGCCACGACCGTGGCGTTTTCGGCCAACGCCCTGCCCGCGCACGCCGCACCGGAGGGGACGATACGCGGCGCCGGAGCACCCGGCTCGGTCCGCGGCGGCTTTCTCGTGACGCTGAAGAACGGGGTGAGCGCCCCGTCGGAGGCCGGCCGCGGCATCGCCGCGCGGTACGGCGCGAGGATCGGCCACACCTACGGCACGGTCCTCAACGGCTTCTCCGTCGAGGCGAGCGAGAGACAGGCCCGGCGCCTGGCGGCCGATCCGCGGGTCGCCTCGGTCGTCCAGGACACCCGGGTGACGCTCGGGGGCACGCGGCGCGGTGCGACGCCCCGGAAGAGCCCGCCGCCCTGGGGGCTGGACCGCGTCGACCAGCCGTCCCTGCCCCTGGACGGCAGCTACACGGCCCCGAAGTCGGCGGGGGCCGGGGTGACGGTGTACGTCATCGACACCGGCGTCCGCGTCACCCACCGGGACTTCGGCGGGCGGGCCTCCTACGGCTGGGACTTCGTCGGCGGCGACCGCACCGCGTCCGACGGCAACGGTCACGGCACGCACGTCGCCGGGATCGTCGCGGGCGCGAGCGCCGGCGTCGCGAAGAAGGCGAAGGTGGTGGCCGTCCGGGTGCTGGACGACGCCGGCGCGAGCACCACCGCGCGGGTCATCGCGGGCATCGACTGGGTCACCCGCAACGCGCGGGGACCGGCCGTCGCCGTCCTCAGCCTGGGCGGCCCGTACAACGAACGGCTGGACGCCGCCGTGCGCGCCTCCATCCGCTCGGGCGTCACCTACACCGTCGCCGCGGGCAACGGCGGCCGGCCGGCCGCCCTCCACTCCCCGGCGGGCGTCCGCCAGGCCGTCACCGTCGGCGCGACCGACCGCGGGGACGCCCGGGCGGCCTTCTCCAACCACGGCTCCGCCCTGGACCTGTTCGCCCCCGGTGTGTCGGTCACCTCCGCGTCCCACACGAGCGACACCGGGCGCGCGACGTTCTCCGGTACGTCGATGGCGGCGCCGCACGCGGCGGGCGCGGCCGCCCTGTATCTGGCCGGCCGGCCCAAGGCCACGCCCGCCCAGGTCGAGCGGGCGCTGGTGGCGGGGGCGTCGCACGGCAAGGTGTCCGGCCGGGGAGCCGGTTCGCCGGACAGACTGCTGCGGGTGCCGCGTTCCTGACGGCGGGACACCGTCCCCGGCTCCGGTACCGGTTCAGGTCCCGGCTCCGGTCCCGGCTCCGGTCCCGGCTCCGTTGCCACTGAAAGGCCGGTCCTGTGCGGAGACATACGCGCGAGTAGTTAACAGAATCCCGGATTGCTCACCCGAAAAGGGTGGGAAGGCTCCTCCGGTACACGACCCCGTACGCCCCCCGTACGACACCTCGTACGGCCCGAACACAACCCGGCGCGCCCGGGTGCGAGCACATCCCCGGCCCGTCCGGGTACCCGTACGGGACCCGGCGCGACCGGAGACGAGTACGACCCCGGGCGCATCCGGCCACCAGCACCACCCGGGTCCGCCCGGGCTCACCCGCACCACCCGGGTCCGCCCGGGAGCCACCGGCACCACCCGGGTCCGCCCGGTCCCCACCAGCACCATCCGGGTCCGCCCGGTCCCCACCGGCACCATCCGGGTCCGCCCGGTCCCCACCAGCACCACCCCGGTCCCCCGGGAACCAGCACCACCCCGGGTCTCCGGGAACCAGCACCACCCCGGGTCTCCGGTAGCGGCAGCGCCACCCCGGGTCCCGCCCGGGCACCACCGGCACCCCCGCCGCAGGACCCACCTCCCCTCGTCCATCCGCCCACCCACGTTGATGCGGACAGGAGCGGTCATGCCCGCCACGCACCACTCGTCAGCACCCCCGACACCCCGTACGTCCCGCACCACGGCACCAGCACCCTCCGTGCGCCCCTCCGACGCCGGACCGCCGGCCCCGGAGCGATCCTCCGCGGGTGACGTGACCGCCGTGGGGCGCATACCCGTCCTCGACGTCCGCCCGATCGTGCAGCACGGCCGCCGGCCGGCCAAGGCGGTCACCGGGGAGACGTTCCAGATCTCGGCCACCGTGTTCCGCGAGGGCCACGACGCCGTCGCCGCCGACGTCGTCCTGCGCGACCCCGAGGGCCGCCCGGGCCCGTGGACGCCGATGCGCGAACTCGCCCCCGGCACCGACCGCTGGGGCGCCGACGTCACCCCGGACGCGCCGGGCCGCTGGACGTACACGGTGGAGGCCTGGGGCGACCCGGTCACCACCTGGCGCCGGACCGCCGGGGTGAAGATCCCGGCGGGGATGGACACCGAGCTGGTCCTGGAGGAGGGCGCCCGCCTGCACGAGCGGGCGGCCGCCGAACTGCCCGACGGGCAGGAGCGGAAGCGGGCCGTGCTGCTGGCGGCCGCCGACGCGCTGCGCGACGCGACGCGTCCGGCGGCCTCCCGTCTCGCGGCGGCGCTGACGCCGGAGGTGGAGGAGGTGCTGGCCCGCCATCCCCTGCGGGAACTGGTCACCGCGTCCGACACCCTGCCGCTGCTGGTGGAGCGGGAACGGGCCCTGTACGGCGCGTGGTACGAGTTCTTCCCCCGCTCGGAAGGGACGCCCGAGCGCCCGCACGGAACG
>NZ_JBHWKO010000068.1:0-28516 GCF_042731035.1 Streptomyces sp. NPDC059895 | reverse complement strand
GACGCCGGCCGGGCTGCCGCCGGCGGCCCCGGCCTGGCCGATCCGCTTCTTGATGTCCGCGCTGACCGTCGCCCACGAGGTCCGCCCCACCGGATACAGCTCGGACGACGGGAGCTGGTCCAGGAACGGCTTGAGGTCCGCGTCCTCCGACGCCGTGCTCATGACCTGGGAGGCGGAGGTGGTGACCGGCAGCAGGTCGTACTCGCGGGAGAAGGAGAGGACGTTCTCCTCGCTGTAGACGAAGTCCAGGAACTCACCGATCTGCTCGGCGTGCCCGTTCTGCTTGAAGGCGGTCATCCAGTCGGCGACGCCCAGGGAGACCTTGGAGGGGCCGTCGACGCCGGGCATCGCCACCATGCCGAACTTCACGCCCTTCTTCTCGGCCGCCTTCATCAGCGAGGGATGCCCGTTGAGCATGCCGACCTTCCCGGCGGTGAACGCCTCGAACGCGTCGGCCCGGTTGAGCTTGCCCGGCGCGACCGGCCCGGTCAGGCCCTCGCCGACCAGCTCGTTCTTCAGCCAGGAGAACGTCTCGACGTTCTCGGTGGAGTCGATGCTGTAGCCGGTGGCGGTCGTGGTGTAGCCGCCCCCGCCGCTGAGCAGCCACTGCATGGTCTCGGCCTGCGCCTCCTCGGAGCCGAGGGGCAGCGCGTACGGGTAGGCGACGCCTTCCTCCTTGAGCGCCTCGGCGTCCTCGGCGAGCTCGTCCCAGGTGGTGGGCGGGGTGATCCCGGCCTTCTCGAAGAGGGTCTTGTTGTAGAACAGCAGCCGCGTCGAGGAGGCGAACGGCATGCCGTACTGCACGCCCCGCACCTTGCCCGCGTCGGCGAGCTGCGACACGAAGTCGGCCTGGACGGGGATGGAGAGGACGTCCCCGGCCTTGTAGAGGAGGTCGTCGGCGGCGTAGTCGGCGTAGGAGCCGATCTGCGCCATGTCGGGCGCCTCGCCGTCCTCGACCATCGCCTTGACCTTGCGGTCGACGTCGTTCCAGGAGTGGACGGTGACCTCGACCTCGATGCCGGGGTGGTCCTTCTCGAACTCCTCGACCAGCGCGTCCCAGTACTTCTCGGAGCTGTTGGCGCTGCTGTCGCCGTAGTCGGCGGCGACGAGTCTGAGGGTGACGTCACCGGAGTCGCCGGTGACCCCGCACCCGGCGAGGACCGCCGTCATACCGAGGGCGGATGCCACCGCGATCGTTCCTGACCTGCCTGCCCGGCGCTGCACTGTGCTTCGTCTCCCCAACTGCTTCGTGCGTCCGTTGTCCGCACTCTGGACAACTGATTGCTCATACCAATGGACCGGAATCCGGACTAAGGTCTACACCACCCCTGTGGACTAGACCTCTCGCGGGCCTCGCACCACCCCCTCGCGCACCCCGCGCCGCCCCGCTCGACCCCGCACAGCACCCCCGAAGCATCGCGAGTGGACTAGACCTCTCCCGGGTCCTCGGGCCACACTGTCCCCCGTGAGACATGTCATCGCCCTCGACGTGGGCGGCACCGGGATGAAGGCCGCCCTGGTCGGAGCGGACGGCACGCTGCTGCACCGGGCCCGCCGGGCCACCGGACGCGAACACGGCCCCGACGCGGTCGTCGCCGGCATCCTCGACTTCGCCGCCGAGCTGTACGCCCACGGCGCCGCGCACCTGGGCGAGCCCGCCGCGGCCGCCGGGATCGCCGTCCCCGGCATCATCGACGAGGCCGACGGCGTCGCCGTCTACGCGGCCAACCTCGGCTGGCGGGACGTCCCCCTGCGCGCCCTGCTCACCACCCGCCTGGGCATCCCGGTCGCCCTCGGCCACGACGTGCGCACCGGCGGCCTCGCCGAGGGCCGGATCGGAGCGGGCCGGGGAGCCGACCGCTTCCTGTTCGTGGCGCTGGGCACCGGCATCGCGGGCGCCATCGGCATCGACGGCCGGGTCGAGGCGGGCGCGCACGGCTTCGCCGGCGAGATCGGCCACATCGTCGTACGGCCCGGCGGAACGCCCTGCCCGTGCGGGCAGCGCGGCTGCCTGGAGCGGTTCGCGTCCGCGGCGGCGGTGAGCGAGGCGTGGGCGGCGGCCTGCGGGGATCCGGGAGCCGACGCGGCGGACTGCGCGAAGGCCGTCGAGTCCGGCGACCCGGACGCCGTCCGGGTCTGGCAGGAGGCCGTGGACGCCCTGGCCGACGGCCTGGTCACCGCGCTCACCCTGCTGGACCCCCGCACGCTCGTCATCGGTGGCGGGCTCGCCGAGGCGGGGGAAACCTTGTTCACACCACTACGGGACGCCGTCCGGCGGCGCCTCACCTTCCAGAAACCGCCGACGATCGCCCCCGCCGCCCTGGGCGACACCGCCGGATGCCTGGGCGCGGGGCTCCTGGCCCGGGATCTGCTGAAGACGACCGACGGTACGGAGGTAACGCCCTGATGGTCACCCACGCAGGGGCGCGGGGAACCGCGCGACAAGTCACACACCACCCGCGGCCCGCGGCCGGCGAGGCGCCCTTCGTCCTCTCCGGCGCCGACGTGGTCCTCCCCGGCGGCACGGTCCGCGGCGGCCAGGTGGTCGTCGACGGCACCCGCATCGCCGCCACGGCCCCGGACGGCGTCCGGGTGCTCGACGCGAGGGGCCACTGGCTGGTCCCCGGCTTCGTCGACCTGCACAACCACGGCGGGGGCGGAGCCTCCTTCTCCGGCCCGGCGGAGGACGTGCTGCGGGCCGTCCGCACCCACCGCCGGCACGGCACCACCACCCTCGTCGCCTCCACCGTCACCGACGACATGGACCTCCTCGTCCGGCAGGCGGGGCTGCTGTCGGAGCTGGCCGAGCAGGGCGACATCGCCGGCATCCACTTCGAGGGCCCGTTCATCTCGCCGTGCCGCAAGGGCGCGCACTCCGAGAAGCTGCTGCGCGACCCGGACCCGGCGCAGGTGCGCAAGCTGGTCGACGCGGCGCGCGGCCGGGCGAGGATGCTCACGCTGGCCACGGAGCTGCCGGGCGGTCTGGACTCCGTACGGCTGCTCGTCGAGCACGGTGTGATCGCCGCCGTCGGCCACACGGACGCCACCTACGCGCAGACCGTCGAGGCGATCGAGGCGGGCGCCACCGTCGCCACCCATCTCTTCAACGCGATGCCCGCCCTCGGCCACCGCGCCCCCGGCCCGATCGCCGCGCTGCTGGAGGACGAGCGGGTCACGGTCGAGCTGATCAACGACGGGGTCCATCTGCACCCGGCCGCGCTGGAGCTGGCGTTCCGTCACGCGGGCCCGGGGCGCGTGGCGTTCATCACGGACGCGATGGACGCGGCCGGCAGCGGTGACGGCCGCTATCTGCTCGGCCCGCTGGAGGTGGAGGTCAGCGAGGGCGTGGCCCGGCTGGTGGACGGCGGCTCCATCGCCGGCTCCACCCTCACCCTGGACCGCGCCTTCCGGCGCGCGGTGACCGTCGACCGCCTCCCGGTCGAGGACGTGGTCGAGGCCCTGTCCGCCACCCCGGCCCGGCTGCTGGGCATGGACGACCGCGTGGGCTCCCTGGAACCCGGCAAGGACGCCGACCTGGTCCTGCTGGACGAGAACTTCGACCTGAAGGGCGTGATGCGGCGAGGGGAATGGGTGGTCGATCCCCAACTGGCCTGATACGTCCGCCCGCTGGGAGACGGTGGCCGGGCCGGGGGCTGGGCGGTCCGCCGTCTCTTTGGCATGATCGAGCCCCCGGAAACCCGGGAAGAAGGAAACAGAGGGAAACAGAAGGCGAACGCGCGCCATCGGGGGAGGTCGGCACGGTGATCCTGACGGTCACGCTCAACACCGCTCTCGGCATCACCCACCGCGTCCCGGCGCTGCGCCCGCACACCAGGCACCGGGTGACCGAGGTGACGGAACGCGCCGGCGGCAAGGGCCTGGACCTGGCGCGGGTGCTGGCCGCCCTGGGGCACGAGGTGACGGTCACCGGCTTCGTGGGCGGGGCCACCGGGCGGGAGGTGCGCGACCGCCTCACGGACGTCACCGACGCCCTCGTCCCGGTCTCCGGCACCACCCGCCGCACGGTCGCCGTCGTCGACGAACGCACCGGTGAGACCACCCGGTTCGACGAACCCGGCCCCGTGATCACGCCCGCCGAGTGGTCGGCCTTCCAGCGGACGTACGAGGCCCTGGTGGCCGGCGCCCGAGCGGTCGCCCTGTGCGGGAGTCTGCCGCCGGGCGTACCGGTCGGCGCGTACGCCGGGCTGGTGCGCACCGCGCGTGCCGCGGGGACGCCCGTCCTGCTGGACACCGGCGGGGAGCCGCTGCGGCGCGCGGTCGCCGCCCGACCGGACCTGATCACGCCGAACGCCGGTGAACTGGCCGAACTGACCGGCTCGCACGAGCCGTTGCGCGCCACGGAGGACGCCCGTCGGCGCGGCGCCCGCGCCGTGGTGGCGTCCCTGGGCCGGGAGGGCCTGGTCGCGGCGGCCCCGGAGGGCCGCTGGCGGGCCCTTCCGCCGGCCCGTCCGCGCGGTACGCCGGTGGGCGCCGGCGACCGTGTCACCGCCGGTCTGCTGTCGGGCCTGGTGGACCGCCTGCCCTGGCCGCAGCGGCTGGCCCGCGCGGTCGCCCTGTCCGCGGCGACCGTCCTGCCCCAGGCGGCCGGCGAGTTCGACCGGGCCGCGTACGAGGAGCTGGTGGCGCGGGTGGCGGTGACCGGCGAGGCCGGCGCGGCCTGAGCCCTACTCGGTGACCTGCCCCTGCTTCAGCCACAGCTGGTCCAGGAGCACGTTGCACTTGTCGCCGTTCTCGCAGGAGAGGCTGACGGTGT
This sequence comes from Streptomyces sp. NPDC059895, assembly GCF_042731035.1. Classification (NCBI taxonomy): domain Bacteria; kingdom Bacillati; phylum Actinomycetota; class Actinomycetes; order Kitasatosporales; family Streptomycetaceae; genus Streptomyces; species Streptomyces sp. NPDC059895. The sequence continues at coordinate 23,742 of NZ_JBHWKO010000068.1, read as the reverse complement.
TGGTGCCCTTGGTGAGGGCCGGATAGGCGTAGGTGGTCGTCCAGCCCTTGGCGAAGTCCCCGTCGGCGGCGTGCGCGTAGTTCTTCATGCTCAGCGGGGTGCCGAACTTCTTGCCGTTGATGGTGAGCGTCATCGACTGGTCGTCGCCGGCGGTGCTGTAGTGCGCGAAGAGGGTGTAGGTGCCCTCCGCGGGGATGCCGTCGACGCTCCAGGTCACGGAGCTGCCGACCTGGTTGAGGTTGGCGACGTAGATCCCGCCGTCGGCCTGCGCGCCCTCGACGTCGGAGGCCAGCGCGGCGGTGCCGCCGAGGCGCAGGGCCTTGGCGTCGATCGTCGGCAGTTCGGTCTCGTCGCTCGCGTCGTCGGCGCCGGACTCGCTGGGCGAGGCGCTGGCGGAGGCGGTGGGGGCGGTGGACGCCTGGTCCGCGACGTCCTGGCCGTCGTCGTCGCCGCTGCCGTTGGCCATGACGACGGCGATGCCCACGACGACCGCGGCGAGGACCGCGACGGCGCCGATCAGCAGGCCCTTGGTGTTGGGGCCGCGGCCCCGGCCGCCGGAGGGCGCCGGCCGGCGTCCGCCGGTGGGCGCGTTGCCGCCGGGGGCGGTGCCGGGCGCGGGGTGGCCGTTCGGCTGCCCGTACGCACCCTGCTGCGGCACCGTCGGCTGGCCGTACTGCCCGTACTGCGCGGTCTGCTGCGGCTGCTGCTGCCCGTACCTGCGCTCGCCGACGGTGCGCACGCGGCTGACGGAGTTCGGGTAGCCGTAGCCGCCCGAGGGGGGCTGGGCTCCGTTGGCCTGGCCGTCGGCGTAGAGATAGCCGAACGGGTCGTCGTCCTCGGGCGTGCTCGCGCCGTTGTTGCCGGGCGTCATCCTCTCGTACTCCTCAACAGGTGCGGGGCGGATGCGTACGCGTGTGAATAGGTGCGGAGAAGAGCGAGCCTACCCGGTCCGCGGGCCACGAACGGGTGACCCGGATCGCACGGGCTCGCTCATCAAGTCCCTGACCTGCGGATCATCCGGCCCGCCTGTGCTGTTTGGGACGAGATCGTTTCTCGACGTACATCCGCTCGTCCGCCGACTTCAGGACTTCGTCGGCGGTCATCCCGCAGTGCGCCCAGCCGATGCCGAAGCTGGCGCCCACGCGCACGGCCCGGCCCTCGGCGCGGATCGGCTGGATGATCTCGTTGCGCAGGCGTACGGCGAGGTCCTCGGCGTCGGCGCGGCCGAGACCGTCGGCGAGGATCACGAACTCGTCACCGCCGAGCCGGGCGACGGTGTCGCCGTCCCGGACGCCCTGGGAGAGCCGTCGGGCGACCTCGACGAGGACCGCGTCGCCCGCGTTGTGCCCGAACCGGTCGTTGATCGACTTGAAGCCGTCGAGGTCGCAGAAGAGGACCGCGAGCCCCTTGGTGCCGTCGTCGCGGCCGCTCTCCTCGGGGGCGACGGTGTGGACGTGGTGGTCGTAGGCGTCGTAGGCCTCGCCGGACGGGTGGTAGTCGAAGCCGTGCCCGCCGCCGGTGTCGAAGGCGGGGTGCTCGTAGGCGGCGTCCATCGCGTCGACGGCGGTGGGGTGGGTGGACTGCGGGCGCCGGCAGAGCCGGGCGGAGAGGCGCGAGCGCAGTTCCGCGGAGTTCGGCAGGCCGGTGAGGGAGTCGTGGGAGGCGCGGTGGGCGAGCTGGAGCTCGCGGCGCTTGCGCTCCTCGATGTCCTCGACGTGGGTGAGGAGGAAGCGGGGCCCGTCGGCGGCGTCGGCGACGACGCTGTTGCGCAGCGAGACCCAGACGTAGCTGCCGTCGCGGCGGCCGAGGCGGAGCTCGGCGCGGCCGCCCTCGGCGGAGGTGCGCAGCAGGGTGCCCATGTCCTCGGGGTGGACGAGGTCGGAGAAGGAGTAGCGGCGCATCGCGGAGGCGGGCCGGCCGAGGAGCCGGCACAGGGCGTCGTTGGTGCGCAGGATCCGGCCGTGCTGGTCGCCGCCCATCTCGGCGATGGCCATGCCGGAGGGCGCGTACTCGAAGGCCTGCCGGAAGCTTTCCTCACTGGCGCGCAGGGCCTGCTGCTCGCGTTCGAGCCGGACCAGGGCCCGCTGCATGTTCGCCCGCAGACGCGCGTTGCTGATGGCGATGGCGGCCTGGAAGGCGTACATCTGGAGCGCCTCGCGGCCCCAGGCGCCGGGCCGCCGGCCGTTGCGGGGCCGGTCCACGGAGAGGATGCCGATCAGTTCGCCGCAGGCCCCGCCCCCGGGCGCGGCGGGCATGTACATGGGCGCGAAGAGGCGGTCGGAGGGGTGCCACTCGTCCTCGAAGCGCGGGGCGGGCCCGTCGGTGTACCACTGCGGGACGTCGTCGTCGTCGAGGACCCAGCCCTCGGTGTGGGGTATGAAGACCAGGTCGCCCCAGTTCTCGCCCATGCCCAGGCGCCGCTCCCAGGACTCCCGGGAGCCGACCCGGCCGGTGATCAAAGCCTCGGCGGCGGGGTTGCCGGAGAAGGCGGCGACGACCAGGTCGCCGTCGGGGCGTACGAGGTTGACGCACGCGAGCTCGTAACCGAGCGCGTTGACCACTCCGTCGGCGACGGTCTGCAGTGTGTCGGCCAGGCTCCGTGCCGTGTTCATGTCGGCCATGACCTGGTGCAGCTGTCGCAGGGACGCAAGACGGACGTACGGCTCCGACTCGGTCTCCATGCTTCGCCCTCCCCCCGAGACTTCGCAGCGAATCAAGGGTTGTCTTCGGCGTTACGTCGTTTTTCTTCGTCGTGTCTGCCGTTGTTCCGACGCCGTTGTGACGTCGTTCTGCCGGGTGTCTGAACCAGTGGCGTCTCCGCCACTGAATCACAGCGTGCTCCCCACTCGGTACACAGGGTCAACAATTCCCGACTCTTGTGACTCAAGTCACATGAAAACGTGAGCAATTGCGTGGAGATTCCGCGTCTCACCTGTGCGTTTACTGAGCACATGGGCCGCGCACGGCCGAGCGTACGCCAATCCGTCCACAGACCTACGACCGTCCTCGGGCGGAGGTCCGATGCGGCGCCGGCCATGCGGACACTAGCCTCCAGACGTGCCTCCAGACGCGCCCAAGACGCTCCCCGCCCCCGCCGCCCCCGCCGCCTTTGGGCATGCTGAGGGGGTGAGCGACGACGAGTTCCGCGCCGCGATGTCCCGGCTCGCCGGCGGCGTGGTCCTGGTGACCGCGCAGGAGCCGCCGCTGGACCCGGACGACCCGCGGGCGCCCGAGGGCGAGAACGCCGGCATGACGGCCACGGCGTTCCTGTCCGTCTCCCTGGATCCGCCCCTGGTCCTGGTCAGCCTGCGCACCGGCTCCCGCATGGACGACCTGCTGGACGAGCAGCCGCTGTGGGGTGTGTCGGTGCTCGCCGAGAGCCAGCGCCACATCGCCGGCCGCTTCGCGATGAAGGGCCGCCTCAGCGACCGCCTCCTCTTCGAGGACATCCCGTACACCCCCGGCGAGGCCACCGGCGCGCCGCTCGTCGACGGCGCGCTGGCCGCCCTGGAGTGCCGCACCGAACAGCGGGTGGCGGCGGGCGACCACACCCTCGTCATCGGCCGGGTGCTGCGGGCCCGGGTACCGAGCGCGAAAGGCGGTCCACTGGTCTATTTCAAGGGCCGTTACCGCCAGTTGAACTGAACGGCAATTCAGTGGCCGGGCACCGCTCGCACGCCCTACGGTGCCCGGATGACGACCAACCGGGGAACAGCGACGGGAACGGCGGCGGGAACGGCGGGGAAGGCGGTGGCCGCGACGGGAGCGGCGACTTCCCTCAGGCTGGAGGAAATAACTCCCGCGAATATCGAAAGCGCGCTCGCCATTCGGGTCCGCCCCGAGCAGGAATTCGCGGTCTCCCCGGTGGTGAAGTCCCTCGCGCAGGCCTACGTGTACCCCGGGGCCGCCTGGCCCCGCCTGATCGTCGACGGGGACCGGCCCGTCGGTTTCCTGATGGCGTTCCTCGACATCGACTGGAAGGCCGACGGCGGCAGCGTCGTCCGCTCCGGCCTGTGGCGCCTGAACATCGCCGCGGGTGAGCAGGGCCGCGGCTACGGCCGTTTCGCCGTGCGATCCGTCGCCGCGGAGATCCGCCGCCGCGGCGGCACCGAGCTGTACGTGACCTGGCACCCCGGCGAGCACGGCCCCGAGGGCTTCTACCTGGGCCTCGGCTTCCGGGACACCGGGGAGCGCAGCGCGGGGGAGACGGTGGGGGTGCTGACGCTGCCCTGACCGAGCCCCTCGGGCGGGGCGCCCCGGGCCGGCCCCCTCAGCCCCGGACCGCTCAGCACCGGCCCCCTCAGCCCCGGACCCCTCGGGCCGGGCCCCCTCGGGCCGGGCCGGGCCCCTCAGCCCCAGTCCCGCCCGGTCCTCCCCCGCTTGGTCTGCGACCGCTGCTTCTTCTCCCGCAGCCGGCGTTCGTTGATCCCGCGCGGGATGCGGGTGGGCCGGCGGGGCTTCGGCGGGGGTGCGGTGGCCTCGGCGAGGAGGGCGGCGAGCCGTACGGCGGCGGCCTCGCGGTTGCGCCACTGGGAGCGGTGCTCGGAGGCGCGGACGCTCACCACGCCGTCGACCAGACGCCCGGCGAGCCGCTCCAGCGCCCGCGCCTTCCACACCTCGGGCAGCGCCTCGGTGCCGGCCAGGTCGAAGCGGAGCTCCACCTGCGAGTCACTGGTGTTGACGTGCTGCCCGCCGGGCCCCGACGACCGCGAGAAACGCCACAGGAGCTCGGCCTCGGGGAGCGAGACGGAGCCACGGATGGGATAGGGACCGGACATGCCGTACATGTTCCCGCCCGTGACCGGTCCACGTCACCCGAATAACCGGTTCGCCCGGGCCCGCGCCCACCGGTTCGGTAAAGAAAGTAAAGACACGGGGAACCTTCGGCGCCCTTCGCCTCGTTCTTGGGGATAGCTGTAGCTTCGTGGCGCACGAAGCCTCTACGCAACCAGGGAAAGGACTCCCAACCATGGCTGTAAGCCTGTCCAAGGGTGGCAACGTCTCGCTCACCAAGGAGGCTCCGGGCCTGACCGCCGTCACCGTGGGCCTCGGCTGGGACGTCCGTACGACCACCGGCACGGACTTCGACCTGGACGCCTCCGCGATCGCGGTGAACCCCCAGGGCAGGGTCTACTCGGACGCCCACTTCGTCTTCTTCAACAACAAGCAGACCCCGGACAACACCATCGTCCACACCGGTGACAACCGCACCGGCGAGGGCGCGGGCGACGACGAGGCGATCAACGTCAACCTGGCGGCCCTCCCGGCCGACATCGACAAGATCGTCTTCCCGGTCTCCATCTACGACGCGGAGAACCGCTCGCAGAACTTCGGCCAGGTCCGCAACGCCTACATCCGCATCGTCAACCAGGCCGGCGGCGCGGAGGTCGCCCGCTACGACCTGTCCGAGGACGCGGCGACCGAGACCGCCATGATCTTCGGCGAGCTGTACCGCAACGGCGCGGAGTGGAAGTTCCGCGCGGTCGGCCAGGGCTACGCCTCGGGCCTGGTGGGCATCGCCCAGGACTTCGGCGTGAACGTCTGAGCGACGGCCCGTCCCGGTCGCACGGGAGCCCCTTGCCTGCCGGGCGGGGGGCTCCCCGGCGCTGAAACGCGTCTCAGGCCGCCGTCTTCTTCCGGGCGAGTTCGCGCGCCCGTTCGTTCAACTCGCGCGCCTTCGGATTGCCCAGATGCGGCCGGATCCGGCGGCTCAGGATGCCGAAGTGCTCGTCCGCCCGTGCCGAGGACAGTGCCGCGTAGTCGTCGAGGAAGGCGTTCCATGTCGCGCAAGCCGCTTCGAGGTGCCCGACTTCGAGCTGGCGTTGTGCGAGCAAGCCGTTCGCATGAGCGTTTCCTTGCTTCTCGGCCGCGGGACGCACACGGTTCGAAGCCCGCATGGCTTCGATCGAGCCGGGCACGTCTCCGAGCGCGTAGAGCACGCTGGACCGGTGGAACTCGAATGCCGCCCGGTCGTATCCGCCGACGGCGTCACGCCGGTTGTCCGCCTTCGACAGTGCTGCCTCGGTCTCACGCAGGCGGGTGAAGGCAAGCCGTTGGTCGCCGACCAGCGCGGCTCCGTGCGCCTGCTGTCCCCGGAGGAACGCCTGAAGGCGGGGGCCCGCCTTCGGCGCCGCTTCGGCCGCGGAGTCCGCGAGTTCGAGTGCCTTGTTCGCGTGCTTGAGGTTGGCGGCCTGAAGCGCCATACCACGGAGCGTCCGGCAGTAGGTGACTTCGTCGCCCGCCGATCTGGCCAGCCCCAGGGCCTGCCGGTGGTAGCGCTGCCCGAGACCGTGCGCCTTCTCGTACATGGCCGTCCACCCCGTCAGGTACACAAGATCGGATGCGGCGGCTCGCATGTCATTCTTGACGGCTTCGGACCCGTCTGCCCGAAGGTAGGAAGAGACCGAGTCGACGATGCACGCTGCGGCCATCGGACGCGCGTGCGCGCCGCCGAGTTCATCGAGAATGGCGGCGATCTTGTCGGTCGCGGAACGCATCCTCGGGCAAGCTGTCGCCTACCTGATCACCGCCATGGAGAACCCCGGCGTGGACATCGGACCGGGATACACGGTCGACCTGGGGATCCATCAGATCATCCTGGACACGCCCGTGTACTTCGCCTTCTGTGCCGCGTACAACGGCGGGCAGTACAAGCATCACGCGCCGCTCGTCGAGCGTCGGCGCGACGGCACTGTGATGCGTACCGCCGAGATCATCCGGAGCAACGGTTTCGCAGTCGACACCGAACTCTGGGAGGGCGACGCGTCCGACTGCGGTCCGTGTGACGACAAGGTTCCCGACAGCCACTGACCAGCTCGTCCGGGTGCCCCGTCCCCGTCGACTCGACAGGCGGGGCACCGCATGTGACCCCTCCGAAGGACCTGTCTTGACTGCTCAGCACGATTACGACCACGAACGCATCGTCTGGAACGTCTACGCCGAGTCCACCAGAAAAGACATCTTCGAGTCGGCCCCGACGTTCCGGTGGACGCAGTACACGGAACACGGGCCCGGGCCGGAACTCCTCGGCCGCCCCGAGAGCGCCCTTGAGATCGGGTGCGGTACGGGCCGGGCGCTCGCTTTCCTGGCCCAGCAGGGCGTCAAGGCACGCGGCGTGGACATGTCTCCCGTCATGGTCGCGAACACGACGCAGCGATGGGGGCCACTCGGCGTGGAGTTCGTATGCGCCGAGGTTCTTGATTTCCTCGACAGGGACACGCGAACCTATGACGCCGTCTACTCGATCTTCGGCGCAGCGTGGTTCAGTGATCCGCGTAAGCTCTTTCCCCTGGTGCGCAGGCGCGTGAATCCGGGTGGTGTCTTCGCCTTTTCCCAGCCGCCCGCCATCCCGGGAGCGTACGGTCCTCAAGGCATGTACAAAGGCGGCTTCGCCGGCCCCGCGACCTACACGTACCGGTACAGCTATACGCCCGCCATGTGGACGGACATGCTCACAGCCGCAGGCTTTCCCGAGGTCTCCGCGCAGGTGATCGACGCGCCCGAGCCTGATCACATCGGCACCTTGATCGTGCAGGCTCTGGCGCCGTAGCTCGGCCCCTATCCGCCGGCCTTGAGGTGGTGTATCAGCCCCCGGAGGCCTGCGGGAGCCAGCTCGATCACGTCCTCGGGGGCTTCGCTCTCGCGGAGGAGGAAGTGAGGGGCGACGGAGGCGACTTCGATGCAGTTCCCACCTTCCACTCCCGAGGCCGACGACTTCTGCCACTGCACGGACACGTGTGAACCTTTCAGAACTCACGAACGATGTGATGGATGAGCTGCCGGGACTCCGGCACGCTCAGCGACGAGCGCTCGGCGATGTCGAGCAGCATCCGGTACCTGGTCAGCTTGGCCTCGTCCACCAGGAAGAGCACGCCCAAGGGGCTGTCCACCTGCACTGTGTCGAGCTGCGGCACGACGCCCCCGGCGTACATCGGGGCGTCGGTCGCCTCAATGAACTCCTCGCAGCTGAAGGGAAGCACCCTAAGCGTCACCGTCGGCCACTCCGACGCTTCCAGCAAGAATTCGAGCTGCCGCTTGGCAACCTGGCGCCCTCCGAAACGCATACGCAGCGCGGCTTCATGAACGGTGACCTCGAAGAACGGCGGATCCACTTTTTCGAAGATGCCGCGTCGCCTCAACCGAAACGCGACGCGTTCGTCCACGTCCTCCGCAGGCAGCACAGGCCGGTAGCTGCGATGGATCGCCCGGATGTAGTCCTCGGTCTGGAGGATGCCCGGCACGTTCACCACGTGGACACTGCGCAGATATGTCGCGTGGTGCTCCAGTTCGGCGATGTCGAGAAACCCCGGGGCGAGAATGTCTCGGTACTCCTCCCACCACCCTTTCACCCGCTCCTCGGCCATCGCACAGAGCGCATCGACCAACTTCACGTCCGAGGCCGAGTACAGCGTGGCCAACTTCCGTACACGCTCAGCGCTGACGCCCCATCGGCCCGCCTCGATGTGGCTGATCTGCGCCTGGTTACCGCCGAGGAACGCCCCCGCCTCACGGGCCGCCATGCCCGCAGCCTCGCGCAGCTTGCGCAGTTCCGCACCCAGCCGTGTCTGACGGGCGGTGGGACTGCTCCTGGGTGGCATCCCTTCCCCCTCCTGATCGAGCGGCCCAAGTCTGCCGCGCGCGCGTACGACGGGTCCACTCGCACGAGTGGCATTTCCGTCACAACCATGCGACGGCACATAGATGTGCCCTACTGTCGTCCTCGTCGGCGCGCGGCCCGCCAGTGAACCCGCAGTGCAGGCACCCCACGGTGCCCGAGCCACGGTGGCCTGTCGCGCACACCCTCAACAGACAGCTGGAGCCGAAGCCATGGACACCACCCCGCAGACCTACCACCTCACCACCCCCAACTCCCCGCTCAGCCCACGTATCTGCCGCGACACCGTCGCCATACTCCTCACCACCAGCGGTCACGCCCCGCACCTCGCCGACACCGCCCGCACCCTCGTCTCCGAGATCGTCACCAACGCCGTACGGCACACCTCGACCCCCGCCATCCACCTCACCACCGCGGTCACCGGAGACGGTGTGCGGGTGGCCGTGTACGACGACGGCCCGTTGCCGAACCTCGCGCCGTCCACGCCCACCGTCCATGACGAGAACGGCCGCGGCTTACTCCTCGTCCAGGCCCTGGCGCAGGCTTGGGGCACGGGCCCGGGGCACGATCCCGGCCGGCCCGGCAAACACGTCTGGTTCGAGCTGTCCGGCTGACCGCCGGCTGAGCTTCCAGCGGCCGGTCCCCCGAGGAGCCGGCCAGTTACCGTCCGCCGCCGAAGGCTCGACGTATCGCCCCGGTCGTCTTCACGGGCGGATGGGCCGGTGGGGTCTCCTCGGCATGGACGAGTCGCGCGACCGTGACACGGAAGTGCGCGTTCAAGGTGGAGACCGTCCCTCTTCCCTCGGACCACCACTGATGGGTGATCTCCACCAGCCAGCTCGTCCCGGAGGTCTCGAAGACGGTCCTCCCGCACTCCTCCGGCGCCCAGGAACTCGGGATCCACGTGCGGCAGATCTCCTCGGCCCGCGACGTCGCCGTCGCCCGGTCTCCATCGACGTGGTGCTTTTCCCGCAGCTCCCACTGTGTGTCCGAGCCGTAGCCGTGGTTCGCCTCGACGAGCACATACCACCGTTCGTCCGATGCCATGGAGCCCCCGCCCGTTGAGACGAACCTCGCCGTGATCTCCCGGTCTCCCGGTCTCCCGATCTCGCGGCGAGCATAACCGTCCGCTGCGACGGGCCCCCGGGGTTCCGGGCCGGTCGACGCAGTCACAGTCGTTCGGGAGCATGCCGAAGGACACGTTGTCTAACCTGCCGGGGTGATCCTCAGCCCCCTCTCCCTCACCCCGGACCACCGCATCCCCGCCGCCCTCCTCACCGAGCTCACCGCCCTCTACGCGTCCAACCGCGCCTTCCACGCCCTCAGTGGCGACTTCCCCGACCCGGACGGCATCCGGCCCGAGCAGGTGGAGGCGGCGCTGGCGGAGGAGGTGGCGCATCCGGACGGGGAGGTGCTGCTCGCGCGGAGCGAGGGGCGGCTCGTCGGGGTCGTGACCACCCTCGGGCGCCATCCCGACCCCGCCGACCCCGATCCCTGGATCGGGCTGCTGCTGGTGGACGCGGCCGTGCGGGGCCGGGGGCACGGGCGCCGGATCGCCGAGGCCGTCGAGGACCGCTTCCGCGCCGCCGGCCGCGACGCCGTACGGCTGGCCGTGCTCGACGCCAATCCGCGGGGGCTAGCCTTCTGGCAGGCGCTCGGCTACGAAATCGTCGACCACCGGTCCGACCTGCGGCTCGGCCGGCCCTGCGCCGTGCTGCGCAAGCCGCTGCGCATCCCCCGCCGCGCGGCCCGCGTCGCCGTGGTCGCCCCCGACGGGTCGGTCCTGCTCTTCCGGTACGACAACGTCGAGGTCGGCGTGCACTGGGCGCTGCCCGGCGGCGGCCTGGAGGAGGGCGAGTCACCGCGCGAGGGCGCCCTGCGGGAGCTGATCGAGGAGACGGGGTGGACGGACCTGGCGCCCGGACCGCTGCTGTGCACCTGGGAACACGACTTCACCCGGATCGCCTCCCGCGGGGGCAGCCGCGTGCGCATCGCCGTCCGCCAGCACGAGCACGTCTACGTCACGCCGGGCCCGCGCCGGGAACCCTCCGGCGCCGGCCTGGCCGCCGCGCACGCCGCCGACGCCATCCTCGCCTGGCGCTGGTGGACACGGGAGGAACTCGCCGAGGAGGCGGAGCCGGTGTGGCCGACCGGGCTCGCCCGGCTGCTGGACGAGTGGGACACCGAAGCCTCCCGTCGACGGTGATCACGTCGCCTCCTTCGACGGTGATCACGTCGGCAGAAAGCCCGGCGGCGGTGATCCCAGCGGCAGAAAGCCCGGCGGCGGTGATCCCAGCGGCGGTGATCCCGACGGGCGGGGCACGGCACGGGGGCGGAACCGGCGCGGGACGAGGCCGGCGCGGGGGCGGAACCGGCGCGAGGCCAGCGCGGGGCGGGGGGCCGGCGCCGGGGCGGGGCCGGCGCCGGGCGTGACACCATCGCCTACGTGCTCGACATCGGCTACGCCCTCTCCAACCGCTTCCCCGACCCTCCGCAGACCGACTACCGCCGCGCGGACGTCCACGCGCTGCGGCACGACCTGTTCTGCGGGGACGTCTACCTCGCCGACACCAAGGCGGACCGGGAGTTGTCCACAGCCTGGGGATGGGTGCCGGTGCTCGACTTCGCGTGGGCGCTGTGCGACATCGTGGAGCGGATCGACCGGGACCCGGCGGGCTCCCGCGCCTCCCGCCCGCAGTACGCGGAGCTGGACTTCACCGAGTCGACCGACCGCATGCTCTTCGAGCGCCGCTTCGGCTGGGTGGACGTCGAGGCCGACTGGATGCCGGCCGAGGAACCCCCGCTGACCTTCTCGCACGCGGAACTGCGCCGCGAGGCCCGCGACTTCCTGCACGACCTGATCGCCGACCTGGTCGACCTCCACGAGGACCTGGGCGAGAACCCGGCGATCTGGACCCTCCAGGCGCGGTTCCCCCGGCTGCGGTGACCGCCGGACGGACCCGCCTCAGCCCTCCACCCTGATCCCCAGCTCCGCCGCCAGCACCGGAGCCAGGTCCAGCAGCTGCGCCGTGCTGATCACCGCTCCCGCCAGCCGGTCGACGCCGCCCGCGATGCCCAGTTCCGTCGCGCCGCGCAGGTCCACGTCGGTCAGGGCGGCCGCGCTGAAGTCCGCTGCTCTCAGGGCGCAGTCCACGAACTCCACCCGCTCCAGGCGGGCGCCCCCGAAGTCGGGTTCGACCAGGACGCAGCCCTCGAAGACCACGTCCCGCAGCCGGGCCTGACGCAGGTTCAGGTAGTCGATCTTGCCGCCGCGCACCAGGACCCGCTCCCAGACCGCGCCGTGCACCTGGGTGCCGCCGAGGCGGGCGTCGACGAGCTCGACGTCCCGCAGGGTCGACCCGGCCAGGTCGGTGCCGACGCCCCGGACGCCGGTGAGGACCGAGTCGAGGAAGCGGGCGCGGGACAGCCGTGTCCCGTCCAGGGCGCAGCCGGTCAGCGCGCAGTCCATGAACCGCGCCCCCGCGCCGTCCTGCCCGGTGAGGTCCGTCCCCGCGAACTCCACCCCGTCGTAGTCCCCGTCGGGCTCCACCTCCCCGCCCCCGTACGCCTCCAGCGCCGGCAGCCGCACCTCCGGCCGCCGCGCCCCCTCCACCCTGCCCGCCGCCCTGCCCGTGCCCGCCCGCGCGCCCGCACCCGTCCTCGCCATGCCCCCATCCTGCACCCCGCCACTGACACTCCCCCGACGACGGCCGCCGGCCCACGCCGCCGGCCCACGCCGCCGGCCCGCGCCGTCGGCTCCGATGTCACGAACCGGCGCGCCCCGCCGTCGTACCCGTACAGGCGTCCCCGACCGGCAAGGAGCCCTCCATGCGCCATCTCACCGTCATCGGCGGCGGTCTCGCCGGCCTCACCGCCGCCATCGCCGCCGCCGAGGCCGGCGTCAGGGTCACCCTGCACGAGGCCCACCACACCCTCGGCGGGCGGGCCCGGACCGCCCCCGCCCCGTACCGGACCAACGAGGGCCCGCACGCCCTCTACAACGGCGGCCCGCACTGGACCTGGCTCAAGCGGCGCGACCTCATCGGCCCGCTGGCGCCCCTCCCGCCCCTGGAGGGCGCCCGCCTCCGGCTGCGGCACCGGGGCGTACTGCGCCGCACCCCGCCGTTCGCGCTGCTCAAGCTGCTGCGTCCCGGTATCCGCCGCGCCCCCGTCGACACCGACTTCCTCACCTGGGCGACCGGGCAGGCCGGGGAGGAAGGCGCCCGCGCCGCCGCCCACTACGCGGCCGTAGCCCTCTTCCACCACGACCCCGGCGCCCTGTCCGCCGCCTTCGTGCAGGAGCGTCTGCGCCGCGCCACCAAGCTGCCGCCCGAGGCGCACTACCCGCGGGGCGGCTGGGCCTCCCTCGTCGACCGGATGGCGGCCCGCGCCTGGAACCTGGGGGTGCGCATGGAGACCCTCTCCCGCATCGACACGCTCCCCACCGGCGCCCCCGTGATCGTCGCCACCTCCCTCGGCGCCGCCCGCCGCCTCCTGGGGGACGACTCGCTGACCTGGCCGAGCGGGCGCACCGCACTGATCGACCTCGCGGTCCGTAACCGGCGCGGCGACGCCTTCGCCGTCTCCGACCTGGACGCGCCCGGCTGGATCGAACGGTTCACCGCCCAGGACCGCACCCTCGCCCCGGCCGGCGAGCAGCTGATCCAGGGCCAGATCCCGATCGCGCCGCACGAGGGGAGGGCCGCGGGCGTCGCCCGCGCGGAACAACTCCTCGACCTCGGCTTCCCCGGCTGGCGCGACCGCGTCACCTGGCGGCGCGAGGCCGTCGCCGACGGCCGTACGGGCGCCGTCGACCCGCCCGGGACCAGCTGGCGCGACCGCCCCGCCGTGGACCGCGGCGACGGGGTGTACCTGGCCGGCGACCAGGTCGCCACCCCCGGCGTGCTCTCGGAGGTGTCCTTCAGCAGCGCCCTGACGGCCGTCTCCCTGGCTCTCGGCCGGAACACCCTTGACCTCAAGCATGCTTGAGGTCGAAGAGTGGGACCCCTCAGCATCCGGCAGCGCTGCACGCACAGCGCAGGACACCCCGGGGGGACCCCATGCACGCCATCCGTCTGCACGCCTTCGGCCCGGCCGAGAACCTGGTCCACGAGGAGGTCGAGGACCCGCGCCCCGCGCCGGGCCAGGTCCGCGTCGCCGTCCGGGCCGCCGGAGTGCACCTGCTGGACGCCGCTCTGCGGGAGGGCATGCGGGGCCCCCTGCCGGAGCCGCCCGTCCTGCCGACCGTCCCGGGCCGTGAGGTCGCCGGTGTCGTCGACTCGCTCGGCGAGGGCGTGGACGCGGCGTGGCTCGGCCGCCGGGTCGTCGTCCACCTGGGCTTCGTCCCGGGGGGCTACGCCGAACTGGCCGTCGCCGACGTCACCCGCGTCCACGAGATCCCGCCGAACCTCGACGCCGCCCAGGCCGTCGCCATGATCGGCACGGGCCGTACGGCGATGGGGATCGTGCAGTTCGCCGAGCCGGGCCCCGACTCCGTGGTCGTCGTCCCGGCCGCCGCCGGCGGCATCGGCACCCTGCTCGTGCAGTACGCCCGCAACGCGGGCGCCACCGTCGTCGGCCTGGCGGGCGGCCCGGAGAAGGTCGCGCGTGTCCGGGCGGACGGCGCCGACCTCGCCGTCGACTACTCGGAGCCGGCCTGGCCGGAGAAGGTCCGCGCCCACCTCGGCGGCCGGCCCGCCACGATCGTCTTCGACGGCGTCGGCGGCGACGCGGCCCGCGAGGCCACCGCCCTGCTCGGTCCCGGCGGCCGGCACATCGTCTTCGGCTGGTCGGCCGAGGGGCTGCGCGACGGCACGCCGTACCTCGTCGAGGGCGTCTCGGAACAGGTCCTCGGCCCGGTGATGCTGGAGCGGGCGGGCGGCCCCGACCCCTTGCGGACCCTGGAGCTGCGCGCCCTCGCCGAGGCCGCCGCCGGCCGCCTCACCCCGGCCGTCCACCGCTTCCCGCTGGCCGAGGCGGCCGCCGCCCACCGGGCGCTCCAGAGCCGGGCTACGACGGGCAAGGTGGTCCTGGAACCCTGACGGGCCGACCACACTCCCTGCCGGAACCCCGAACCAGGCCCAGGCCCCCGACGGCGGCCCCCGAACCGGGCCCGGGACACGGCCGCATCCGTAGTGCGCCCCCGTCCGTTCTGTGATCTTCTGTCCGCGTGAGTGGCGCCTGGACAGAGGAACCCGACGCGGAGCCGGACCCCCGCCGCTGGTGGGGCCTGTGGACCATCGCCCTGGCCCAGCTCATGGTCGTCCTGGACGGGACGATCGTGAACATCGCGCTGCCCTCCGCGCAGCGGGACCTGGGCATGTCGGACGGCAACCGCCAATGGGTGATCACGGCCTACGCCCTCGCCTTCGGCGGCCTGCTCCTGCTCGGCGGCCGGATCTCCGACCTGGTGGGCCGCAGACGCACCTTCGTCATCGGCCTGATCGGCTTCGCGGCCGCCTCCGCGTTCGGCGGCGCGGCCACCACCGCGGCCATGCTGTTCGGCGCCCGCGCCCTCCAGGGCGTCTTCGCCGCCGTCCTGGCCCCGTCCGCCCTCAGCCTGCTGACCACCACCTTCACCGACCCCAGGGAACGCGGCCGGGCGTTCGGCATCTACGGCACGCTCGCCGCCAGCGGCGCGGCCATCGGCTTCATCGTGGGCGGACTGCTCACCGAGTACCTCACCTGGCGCTGGTGCCTGTACGTCAACGTCCCCGTCGCGGTCCTCGGCGTCGTCGGCGCCCTCACCCTCCTGCACGACCGTCACGCCCGCGCGGGCACCCGTCTGGACGTGCCCGGCGTCCTGCTGGGCTGCGGCGGGCTGGTCGCGATCGTCGCCGGCTTCGGCGAGGCGGAGCCGCGCGGCTGGACCGACCCGCTGGTGCCGGCCCTGTTCGCGGCCGGGATCGCGCTGCTGGCCGCGTTCGTGTGGTGGCAGACGAAGGCACCGGTGCCGCTGCTGCCCCTGCGCGTCCTGAGGGACCGCACCCGCGTGGGCTGCTTCCTGACCATGGCCATGGCGGTCATCGGCATGTTCGGGATGTTCCTGTTCATGACCTACTACCTCCAGACCGTCCTCGGCTACTCCCCCGTGCGCACGGGACTCGCCTTCCTCCCCATGACCGCCTCGATCCTCACCGGCTCCACCCAGATCTCGGCCCGTCTGATCCACCGCGTCCCGCCCCGCGCCCTGATGGTGCCCGGCATGCTCCTCGCCGCCACCGGCATGCTGATCCTCACCCGGATGACGGTGCACAGCGACTACGCCACCGACATCCTGCCCGCCCTGGTACTGATGGGCCTCGGCATGGGCCTGACGTTCATGCCGGTCTTCTCCACGTCGACCGCGGGCGTCGCCCCCGAGGACTCCGGCGTCACCTCGGCCATGCTGAACACCTCGCAGCAGGTGGGCGGCTCCATCGGCACGGCGCTGCTCAACACCGTCGCCACCTCCAGCGGCAGCGCGTACGTCGCCGCCCGCCTCGGCGACCCGCACCGCCCGGCGGACCTCACCGCGCAGGGCACGGTGCACGGCTACACGGTGGCCATCTCCTGCGCCGCCGCCATCATGCTGCTGGCCTCGCTGACCGCGGGGCTCCTGGTCACGGCGAGGCCACCGCGACGGTGGGCCGAGACGGAGGCGCCGGTGCCGGAGTCGGTGGCCTGACCGGCGGCGGGCGTTCCGGCGGCGGCGGGCGTTCCGGCGGCGGCGGGCGTTCCGGCGGCCGCGGGCGTTCCGGCGGCCGCGGGCGTTCCGGCGGCAGCGGGCGTTCCGGCGGCAGCGGGCGTTCCGGCGGCAGCGGCTGGGGGGTCAGCGGGCGTTCGGGTGTCAGCGGGCATTGCGGTGTCAGTGCCGGCCCGCCACCCGGTCCGCCACCCGCGCCAGCCTCGACGGGCCCGCGCTGTGCCGGGCGGCCTCCCGCCGGTCCGCCGCCCGGTAGGTGGCGTACATGCCCCGCACACCGAGCCAGCGCAGCGGCTCCGGCTCCCACCTGCGGACCTCGTGGCCGACCCACGGCAGACCGGTCAGCTCGGTCGGGCCGCCCTGCCCGGAGTCGAGCCGGACCAGGTCGCACAGCGTACGGCCGGCGAGGTTGGCGGTGGCGACGCCGGAGCCGACGTAGCCGCCCGCCCAGCCCAGACCGGTCGCACGGTCCAGGGTGACCGTCGCGCACCAGTCGCGGGGCACACCCAGCACCCCCGACCAGGCGTGCGCGACGCGCACCCCGGCGAGGGCCGGGAAGAAGCCGGTGAGGATCTCCCGCAGCGCCGCCACGGTCGCCTCCTGCGTCCGCCCGTCGCTGTCGGTCCGCGAGCCGAAGCGGTACGGCACCCCGCGCCCGCCCAGCGCGATCCGCCCGTCGGCGGTGCGCTGCGCGTACATGTAGGCGTGCGCCATGTCCCCGAGGGTCTCCCGGCCCGTCCAGCCCACCGCCTCCCACTGCCCGGCGGTCAGCGGCTCGGTGGCGATCATCGAGGAGTTCATGGGCAGCCAGGTGCGCTTCTGGCCCTTCAGCGACGCGGTGAACCCCTCCGTGCAGCGCAGCACGTACGGGGCGCGCACGGTGCCGTACGGCGTGACGGCCCGCCGGGGCCGGATCCCGGTCACCGGGGTCGCCTCGTGGATGGTCACCCCGAGCGCCTCGACGACCGCCGCCAGCCCCTTGACCAGCTTCACCGGGTGCACCCGCGCTCCGTGCGGTGTCCACGTCGAGCCGACCGCGCCGGCCACCCGGATCCGCTCCGCGGTCTCCCGCGCCCCGTACAGCTCGCGGTCCTTCTCCCCGAACGCCAGCTCGTGCGCGTGGAAGTCGCGCAGCCGGGCCAGCTGCGCGGGCGTCCGCGCCACCTCTAGCACGCCGCCGCGGTGGACGTCGGCCTCGATGCCCTCCTCGCCGGCCACCCGGACGACCTCGGCGACCGTGTCGTTCATCGCCCGCTGGAGCCGTACGGCGGCCTCCCGCCCGTGCAGTTCCGCGTACCGGTCGCGGCCCGCGATGCCGTTGTACAGCCAGCCGCCGTTGCGCCCGGAGGCGCCGTAGCCGCAGAACCGCTGCTCCAGCACGGTGACCCGCAGCGACGGCGCCGCCTTCTTCAGGTAGTACGCGCTCCACAGGCCCGTGTAGCCGCCGCCGACGATCACCACGTCCGCGTCGGCGTCACCGGCCAGCGGCTCCCGCACCGCGGGGAAGCCGTCGTCCGCGTACCAGAAGGAGACCCCGCCGTTCACGACACCGCTCATCGAGCTGCTCATGGCCGGACGCTACCCGCCCGGACCGCGGCTGTCCCCTTCGAATTTCGTCGTTCTTCCCAGGTGGGCGGCCTCCTGACACCGTACGGGCGGGGCGGCGCGCGGGCCCGGACGACGGCGGCACCGGCGCCGGCCGCGAGCCTCCCGGCACCCGTGCGGCACCCGCCCGCCGGCACACCGGCACCCGTGCGGCGCCCGGCCGGTCTACCAGTTCCGCTGCCGCAGCTCCCGTGCCTGTGCGGTCGCCTTCTCCCGGTCGCCGGGTGGCAGGTAGGAGAAGCGGGGGCAGAGGGTGTGCGCGGGGTCCGCCGGGTTCGGGGTGCGCATCAGGGAGACCGCCCGGTGCTTCAGCGCGTGCATGCCGTGGACGGCCGCCGGCAGCGCCTGTACCTCGCCCGCGAACGCGCGGTACAGATCGTCGACGAGCCCCGAGTACGCCAGGTCGAACTCGACGAGCGCCGCGCTCTCCGGCCCGCCGCCCGCGGTGTCGCCGGTGCCGGGGATGTGCAGCGCCGGGTGGACGGCGGCGTAGTCGACCAGCACGGGCGCGCCCTCGGGCTCCTCGTCGGGCGACTGCCCGGGGAGGAAGCGGCGGCCGGCCTGGAGCTCGCGGAGACGGGCGTAGGACGAGGACGTCCACCGGCCGGAACGGCGCCCGTCCTCGGCGGCGGCCCCTTCCAGCTCCCGCCCCGGGGCGGGAAGCTCCTCCTGGGCCTCCTGGGCCTCCTGGGCCTCCGGGGCCTCCGGGGCCCGCGGGGACGGGCCCTCGTCCCCGTTCACGACGGTCCTGACCGCCTTCAGCGCGGAGGCCCGGTCGTGCACCTCGACCACCCGGCCGGCGCCGCCGTAGAACTGGGTGTCCGGCACCTGGCCGCGGTGCCGGAACGCCGCGTCCGGGCAGATCTCCGGGTCCTCCAGGGCCGTCGCGATCGCGTCGTGGAACGCGCCGACGGTGCGGTGGCCGCGCCCGTCCGCGCCCGGGCCGGCGAGGGGAGGCGCGGCGTGCGGGGGGCGCGCGATGCGGACCAGGGCGTCCACGGCCGGCGGGGAGAGCGGCAGCAGCTCCAGTGTCCCGAGGCCGGGGACCACGGGGCTCTCCATCGGGTGGCCGGGCAGCGGGCTCAGGTGCTCGTGGCCCTGGAAGGCGACCGGCTCGGGGCTCGGTGTCCCGCCCAGGGCGTTGAGGACGTTCGCCGCGAGCGTCATGTGGAGCATCTCCCGCATGACCGCGCCGCGGACGGCCCGCACCGCTTCGGTGTTGCGGCCGTCCCGGACGGAGCAGAGGACGGTGAGGTGGACGGGGATGGTGCCGAGGCGGAGGCCGACGGCCAGCTGGAGCGCGGCCCTCAGCTCGGTCGGACTCGCGATCGGGGTCGGCGCGGTCACCTGCCCCCTCCCTTCAGTTCCCCGGCGATCCGGTCGCCGGTGCGGATGGCCAGCGCGGTCATGGTGAGCGTCGGGTCGGAGGTGCCCAGTGTCGGCATGCTGCCGCAGCCGACGACGTAGAGGTTGTCCAGGTCGTGGCTGTGCTGGTGGCTGTCGACGACGGAGGACCGCGGGTCGTCGCCCATCCGGTGGGTGCCCACGACATGGCCCGCGCCGCGCACCCAGTAGGTCACGCCCTCGTACTCGACGGCCGACGCGTCGCGCGGGTCGTAGTGGGTGAAGTCACCGGCCTCGTACAGCGGCCGCCGCTGCGTCTCGGCGATGCCGAGCCGCCGGAACAGCTGCCGGCCGGCCTCCGCCGCCCACGGCAGGGAGGAGCGCACGTACGCCGAGAGCCCGTAGTGGATGACCGGCCGGTGCTTGCCCAGCGCGTCCCGGTAACGGTCGTCCACCGAGACCCGGTTGGCGGGCTCCGGGTCCTGTTCCAGTTCCCAGGCGATCCGCACCTGCCGGGGCAGGATCTCGCCGATCCTTCCGCGCAGGTCCTTGCCGTAGAGCCGGGCCCTGCCGTCCCTGCCGCCGCCGACCAGGTCGTGGACCGTGGAGTACGGCGCGTTCTCCGGGTCGCTCCAGCCCCAGTTGCCGATCTCGGCGCGGAAGGCGGTGCGCTCCCTGCGGAAGGAGCCGTCGCGGAAGGCGGGGATGCCGGAGGTCGACGCCGGACCCCGGAACGCGCCGGCGTTCTCCTGGAGCAGCCCCCAGGTGAGCAGCAGCGGATGGTCCATCAGGTTGCGGCCGACCTGGTCGCTGTTGTTGGCGGCGCCCGAGGCGAGCAGCAGGGTGGCGTTCTCGACGGCGTTGGCGGCCAGCACGTACGTGTCGGCGGTCACCGTGTGGTCCGTCGGCGCGGTGCCGTTGTCGTAGTACCTCTTGTAGCGCAGTCCGGTGACGGTGCCGGTCTCGCCCGGCCGCTGGGTGTGCAGCACCTCCGTGACGACGCACCGGCTGCGCACCGCGACCCGCGCCCGGGCCCGCCGCCCGTCGCCCGGGTCCCGGTCGGGGTGGCGGACGATCAGCTGGTGCAGGGTCTTGAGTGCGTTGTACTTGGCCTGCGCGGGGCAGATCGGGACGCAGCTGGAGTTGCCCTCGCAGCGCTGCCCCCGCTCGGCGTCGCCGACGGCTCCGACGACCTCGTACGCCGGGTGGGCCGGGGTGGAGTTGCGGGCGACCGGGGTGTTGGTGATCCTCAGGGTGAAGTCGTGGACGGTGCCGTCCCGGCCCTTCAGCTCGACCGTCATGCCGTCGGCGAGCTTGGCGAGGTACTGGTCGAGGTGGCTGGAGGGGATGCGCTCCATCGGGAAGCCGTAGACGCCGTCCGGGAACCTCTTGGTGTCGGCGGCGTCGAAGAACGCGGCGGGGTCGGCGGCGAAGCCGGGGTAGCACTGGTCGGCGACGTTCGCGGCGACGCCGATGACGTCCCACTCGGCCCGCTCGTAGTACGGCTTCAGCTCCTCGTAGGTGAGCGGCCAGTCGACGCCCCGCCGGTACGTCGAGTACATCCGGAAGTCCTCGGGGAGCATCCGCAGGCAGGTGCCCGTCCAGCGCAGGCTGCTGCCGCCGAGGGTGCGGACGTAGTCGCTGCCGAAGGGGAGCGGGCCCATCTGCACGAAGTACCCCTGGTCGGCGGGGGCCTTGGTCCGCTTGCCGTCCATGACCGGCCTGCGGATGTCCCGCACGTCCGGCTGCGGCGCCGAACCGCTCGCCGGGTAGGGCGAGTTGGGCACCTTCTCCAGCGCCTCGTGGTAGGCCTCCACGTACGTGTCGTACGTGTCGGCGTTCATGGCCGTGGCCCGGCCGGCCTCCAGGACCAGGACGCGGGGGTGCCGGGGCGGGGTCCGGTCCGCGGCCCGCTCGACGACCGTCCTGGCGACCGTGGCCGCCGCGATGCCGCCGCCGACGATCACCAGGTCGAAGTGCTCGCTGCTCATGCTCGTCTCCGAAGTCACAGGACCGGGGGCAGGTAGGGGGGTTCGGCCCACGAGCCGAAGCCGGGCGCCTTGGCGCCCATCGGGTGCGCTCCGGCGGCGGCCCAGACGAGGCCCTCGCGGTAGCCCTGCGCGGAGACGACGTGCTCGACGTCGCCCGCGGTCGTGCCGTGGACATCGCCCGCGGTCGTGCCGTCGACGTCGCCCGCGGTCGTGCCGTCGGCGTCGCGGTGACCACGGGCGAGCGGGTACCAGACGCCGAGGTACCAGAGCTTGATCAGGCTCACCGCGACCGGCCCGAAGCGCGGGCTGTCGATCACCTCCGCCTCCAGCGCATCGCGGTCGCCTCTCCTCCGGTCCGTCTCCAGGGCCTCGGCGGCGGCCCGCAGCAGCCGGCCGGCCTCCCGCTCGCCGATGATCCGCAGCAGGGTGTCGTAGTAGGTGCCGATCAGACCGGTGCCGGCCAGCTCGGCCCGGTCGAAGCCGGTGAGGGCGACGGAGAGGTCGGTGAAGATCTGCTGGGGTGCGGGGCGCGGGGCACCCTGGAGCCCTTGACTCGTCATAACCCCCTCAATCGCCACGAAACACACACATTTAACCGCGACGGCACCCCCTCCCCCCGACCCGCGGCAACACCGGGCAGCCGTCACGACGTGCACGGATGTACCACCCCGGGGGCGCACGCGCCCCCACCGCACATCACCCACCCGGCTCAGACACCCCGGCGCCAAACCCGCCGTCCGGGCGGGACCCGGTGAACAGTTGGCTATCGGACGCGTCGCCCCGTCGTCCGGACGGGCGACGGACGTCCCTCGAAGGGACTGCCATAGGCCGAAGGGACTGCCATAGGCCAAAGGGGTCGCCATAGGCCGAGGGGGCTGTCGCAGGCGAAGGGACTGCCACAGGCGAAGGGACTGTCGCCGGCGAAGGGACTGCCACAGGCCGAAGGGACTGTCGCCGGCGAAGGGACTGCCACAGGCCGAAGGGACTGTCACAGGCTCCGGCTATCGTCAGCCGTATGGATCAAGGTGCACTGATCGCGGAGCTGGAACAGGCGGGACGCGACAAGGAACTGACGGCACGGATCGTCCGCCGTCTGGCCGAGCCGGGCGCCGACGCCGCGCCCGGTCTGGTCGCCGCGCTGGGCACGGCGAGCCGGCAGGCGATGTGGGGGCTGCGGGACGCCCTGCGCCTGATCGGCCCGCCCGCGTTCGACGCCGCGGTGGCGGCCCGCGCCCGGGCCGACAAGATTCCCGAGTGGTGGGAACTGGGCCATGTGCTGCGCGGCTTCGACGAGCGGTGCCTCCCGCAGTACGTGGCCGCGCTGTCGCACCCCGTGAAAGAGATACGGCAGCAGGCGCTGGGGGGCCTGGAGAACCTCGGCGAGGCCGCCGCCGGCGCCGTCGCGGCGGTCCTGCCGTTCCTGAACGACCGGGACAGCTTCACGCGCTTCAAGGCCGAGAAGACGATCCGGGCCATCGGCCGGCAGGCGGGCCCCGAACTGCGGGGCATCCGCCGCGCGGGCCCCGCCCGTCTGCGCCGGCACGCGCTGAGCGCCCTGGCCCTCATCGGCGGCGAGGCCGCGCTCGACGAGCGGGACCTGCGCGCCCTGGAGCGACTCGTGCGGATCAAGTCCGCCCAGGACACCCCGCGGAGCCTGCCCGAGCACCGCTGGCTGGCCGTCCCCGGCGCGACGTACGAGGGCCTCTTCGACGCCATGGGGCTGCACGACAGACGGCCCTGCACGGTCTCGATGGGACTGTCCGCCATGGAGAACGACACGGCGGTCGCGCCCGGCCCCGACGGCACGGAGCGCACGGTGTACCGCGTGTTCGTCACCCCGGAACTGGACGGCTGGCGACTGGTCTACGCCGACACCCCGCTGTGGGAGATGCACTGGGACGTCAACGCCCTCCTCGGCCGGCTCAGCGCGGCGTGCGGCCAGGCCCAGTACTTCTTCCAGGACGATCACAGCGACTCGATGATCTGGCTCCTCGCCCTCGACGGGGCGGTGCGCCGCAGCTACTGCCGCTACGGGGAGCCGGAGTGGGAGGGCGAGCCCCTGGACTGGGAGGAGCCCCTCAGCGAGGACCCGGACTACGACCCCGACGACGACCACGACCCGAACGCCACCCTGGCGTCCAGCGTCGACAGCGCCGCCCGCGAACTCTCCCTCGACCCGACCGGGGTCAGCGAGTACACCCCCACCCGCGGCCACGGCTGGCTGGCGGTCACGGAGGCGGGCGTGGGCCACGGCCCGTTCACCGGAATGCTGCGCATCTAGGGCCTGCCGCCCTGCCCCCGCCCGGACAGTGCGAGCGGGGACAGGGCGGCAGGGACAGAGCCCCCTGTCGGACTCGAACCGACGACCTTCGCTTTACAAGTTCCCCCCAATGGCCCAACAGCCAGGGGCTAGGGGCAATGCCGCTCGGTTAGCCGTCTGGAGTGGTTGGCAAGGGGTTGATCGCGATCCGGACGGTGGTCTTGTGCGTTCGGTGGTCGACGGC
>NZ_JBHWKO010000067.1:0-30436 GCF_042731035.1 Streptomyces sp. NPDC059895 | reverse complement strand
GCCCCTGTCACACGCCTGTCACGCGCTGTTCGCGAGGCCGCCGACTCGACCACTTCTGACCTGGGCCTTCTCACACCGCGTAGACGGTGACGGACCACTGTGGACGGTAGGTAAACTCCGTACACGTGACTTCCGCTCCCGCCAAGCCCCGCATCCCGAACGTCCTCGCCGGACGCTACGCCTCCGCCGAGCTCGCCACGCTCTGGTCGCCCGAGCACAAGGTGAGGCTGGAGCGTCAGCTCTGGCTCGCCGTGCTGAAGGCGCAGAAGGACCTCGGGATCGAGGTTCCCGACGCGGCGATCTCCGACTACGAGCGCGTCCTCGACCAGGTCGACCTGGCCTCGATCGCCGAGCGCGAGAAGGTCACGCGGCACGACGTGAAGGCGCGGATCGAGGAGTTCAACGACCTCGCCGGGCACGAGCACGTGCACAAGGGCATGACCTCCCGCGACCTCACGGAGAACGTCGAGCAGCTCCAGATCCGCCTCTCGCTGGAGCTGATGCGCGACCGTACGGTGTCCGTCCTGGCCCGTCTGGGCAAGCTGGCCGGCGAGTACGGCGAGCTGGTCATGGCCGGCCGCTCCCACAACGTGGCGGCGCAGGCCACCACCCTCGGCAAGCGGTTCGCGACCGCCGCCGACGAGCTGCTCGTGGCGTACGGGCGGGTCGAGGAGCTGCTGGGCCGCTACCCGCTGCGCGGCATCAAGGGCCCGGTCGGCACGGCGCAGGACATGCTGGACCTGCTCGGCGGGGACGCCTCCAAGCTGGCCGGACTGGAGCAGCGCATCGCCGACCACCTGGGCTTCTCCCAGGCCTTCACCTCGGTCGGCCAGGTGTACCCGCGTTCGCTGGACTACGAGGTCGTCACCGCGCTGGTGCAGCTGGCGGCGGCGCCGTCGTCGCTGGCGAAGACGGTCCGGCTGATGGCCGGGCACGAGCTGGTGACCGAGGGCTTCAAGCCGGGCCAGGTCGGCTCCTCCGCGATGCCGCACAAGATGAACACCCGCTCCTGCGAGCGCGTCAACGGCCTGATGGTGATCCTGCGCGGCTACGCCTCGATGACGGGCGAGCTGGCCGGCGACCAGTGGAACGAGGGCGACGTGTCCTGCTCGGTGGTCCGCCGGGTGGCGCTCCCCGACGCGTTCTTCGCCCTCGACGGCCTGCTGGAGACGTTCCTGACGGTGCTCGACGAGTTCGGCGCCTTCCCGGCGGTCGTGGCGCGTGAGCTGGACCGCTACCTGCCGTTCCTCGCCACCACCAAGGTGCTGATGGGCGCGGTCCGCGCGGGCGTGGGCCGGGAGATCGCGCACGAGGCGATCAAGGAGAACGCCGTGTCGTGCGCACTGGCGATGCGCGAGCAGGGCGCCGAGCGCAACGAACTGCTGGACCGGCTCGCCGCCGACGAGCGCATCCCGCTGGACCGCGCCGGGCTCGACGCGCTGATGGCCGACAAGCTGTCCTTCACAGGTGCCGCCGCCGACCAGGTGGCCCTCGTCGTCGGCCGGATCGAGGAGATCGTGAAGCAGCGCCCCGAGGCCGCGGGTTACACCCCCGGAGCGATCCTCTGACCCGCTTCACCCAGGCGGACCTGGAGGCCGCCCGCGACCGTCTCGTCCCGGACGTGGTCGCGGGCGGTCTGCGTGTGCTGTTCTGCGGGATCAACCCGGGGCTGATGACGGCGGCGACCGGCCACCACTTCGCCCGCCCGGGCAACCGCTTCTGGCCGGTGCTGCACCTGTCCGGTTTCACGCCGCGCCTGCTGAAGCCGGCGGAGCAGCGGGAGCTGCTGGAGTACGGCCTCGGCATCACGAACGTCGTCGCACGGGCCAGTGCCCGCGCCGACGAGATCACGGCGGAGGAGTACCGCGAGGGCGGGCGGCTGCTGGCGGAGAAGGTGGCCCGGCTGGAGCCGCGCTGGCTGGCCGTGGTGGGCGTCACGGCCTACCGGGCGGCGTTCGACGACCGCAAGGCCCGGGTGGGCCCGCAGGAGCGGGTCATCGGGGACACGCGGGTGTGGGTGCTGCCCAATCCCAGCGGTCTCAACGCCCATTGGACGGCGGCGACGATGGCGGAGGAGTTCGCGCGGCTGCGGGTCGCGGCCCGGACGGATCCGCCCGCTACGGCGGATCCGTCTCGGTGACGACGGCGAGCAGTTGGAACGGCAGCTCCTTGTCCCACTGGGAGACCCCGAGGGCTATCCAGCGGGCGGTGTCCGGCGCCTGCCACAGGTGCAGGTCCGGCACGTGCGCGCTGAGGGAGGCCCAGGGCTCGGGTATGTCCTCGCCGTCCATGGAGCGCTCCAGCGTGCTCGCCAGGCTGACGCGGTGCGGTGGGCCCCAGCGGTCGGCGAGCCGCTCCGTCAGCCCGTCCCGGTCGGCCTCGTACTGCGCCTCCGTCTCCTCCCACTCCGTCCCGTCGTCCTCCCAGAAGTCGCCGCTGGTCTGTAACTCGGCGACGAGGTAACCGGGTCCGCCCGTGCCCACGTCCGTCCTGCCGTGCCGCGCGGGGAAGTCCCGGGCGCACAGCAGGTCGACGGTGGCGAGGCAGCGCGCGATGTCCATGCGGCCCAGTAAACAGGCCGCCACTGACAACTGGCGTGGCGTCAGGCACCGCGCGGATAGGGCGTCGTGGATCGGACGTCGTGGACCGGGCCTCGCGGACCGGGCCTCGCGGACCGGACCTCGCGGACCGGACCTCGCGGACCGGACCTCGCGGATCGGGCCTCCCGCGTCAGGCGTCCCGGCGCCGCACGCTCCACGCTCCCGCGAGGAGCGCGGCGGCGGTCCACAGCGCCGTCACCCCGAGCCCGGACCACGGGCCCAGCAAGCCGTCGTGCGTCTCGTGCATGACCACTTGGCCCGCCTTGTCGGGCAGGAAGTCGGTGGCTCCGCCGGCGACGTCCCCGATCACGAACGAGACCACGATGAGGAACGGGATCAGCAGGGACAGCGCGCCCACCCCGCTGCGCAGCACGGCCGAGAGACCGGCCGCGAGGAGCGCCATCAGCGTGAGGTAGATCCCGCAGCCCACGACACCGCGCGCCTGCTCGCCCACGGTGAGACCGCTCGCCGCGTCGCCGAGCCCCGCTCTGGCGGCCACGAGCGCGGCGAAGGCCGTGACCAGCCCGACGGCCAGTACCGGCAGGGCGATCGCCGCGGCCTTGGCCGCGAACCACCGTCCGCGCCGCGGCACCGCGGCGAGCGAGAGCCGCAGCGCGCCCCCGTGGAACTCCGAGGACACGGCCAGGGACCCGAAGGAGATCGCGGCGATCTGGCCGGGTGTGACACCGGACAGTGCCATGAACAGCGGGTCGAACTCCGGGTCGGACGTCTCGGAGACGCCCGCGATCGCGGAGAACGCCGTGGTCGCCGCGGAGAGCGCGAGCAGCGCCCCGAGCAGCGAGCGGAGCGTGCGGATCTTCAGCCACTCGGAGTGGAGGACGGGTGCGAACGACATGTCAGGCCTCCTGCGGCTGTGCGGGCTGTGCGGGCTGTGCGGTGAACTCGGTCTCGGCCGACGTCAGATCGAGGTAGGCCTGCTCCAGCGTTCCTTCCTCCCGGGCGAGTTCCAGTACCGGCACTCCCGCGGCGGACGTGAGGCGTCCGATGTCGTCCACGCGCGCGTGGTCGACGGTCCAGTGCCCGTCCTCGTGCTCCACGGCGTGGTGGCCGTGCGGGGCGAGGGCGCGTCCGAGCGCGACGGGGTCCGTGGTGCCGCCGCGCGCCAAGTCCTGATCTACGCTGGCCGGATGCCGGTGACCGTACTGCTCGTCGACGACGAACCCCTGGTCCGCGCGGGGCTGCGCGCCGTGCTGGAGGCCCAGCCCGACATCGAGGTCGTCGGGGAGGCCGCCGACGGGGCGGCGGTGATCCCGCTGGTGCGGAGCCTGCGGCCCGACGTGGTCGCCATGGACGTCCGCATGCCGCTGATGGACGGCATCGAGGCCACGCGGGCGGTGCTGCGGACGGCGGCGGAGCCTCCGAAGATCCTTGTGGTGACGACGCTCGAGAACGACGAGTACGTGTACGAGGCGCTGCGCGCGGGCGCCGACGGGTTCCTGCTGAAGCGGGCCCGGCCGGCCGAGATCGTGCCCGCGGTGCGGCTGGTCGCCGAGGGCGAGTCGCTGCTGTTCCCGGCGTCGGTACGACGGCTCGCCGCCGAGTACGGCGACGGGCACGGCAGCCGGGCGGCCCGGGACGTGCTGGTGCGGGCCCGGCTGACCGAGCGGGAGGCGGAGGTGCTGCGGCTGATGGCGCGCGGGCTGTCCAACGCGGAGATCGCCGCGCGGCTGGTCGTGGGGGCGGAGACGGTCAAGTCGCATGTGAGCGCGGTGCCGGCCAAGCTCGGGGCGCGGGACCGCACTCAGGCGGTGATCACGGCGTACGAGTCGGGGTTCGTGTCCGCCGGCTGAGCCGGCGTGCCTCGCCCGCGGGTGCGGGTTCGGCACTCGCCGGGGTCCGCCGCGCCGAGTACGATCCGCCCCACACGCGCACGAGCTGGGAGGACGGACGTTGGGGCGGCTGACCGGCGGGGATCCCTCGCTGCTGCGAAGGATCAACTCCGCGGTGGTGCTGCACGCGCTGCGTGCCGCCGACTGCGCGACGCTGACGGAGATCACCCGGGTGACCGGACTGTCCCGGCCGACCGTCGAAGGGGTCGTCGAGGACCTCATCGGCGCCGGTCTCGTCGTCGAGAAGGCGGCGGAGGAGGGCGCCGCCCGACGCCAGGGGCGCCCGGCGCGGCGGTTCCGGTTCCGTGCGGAGGCCGGTCATCTGCTGGGCCTGGAGATCGGCGCGCACCGGGTGGCCGCGCTCCTGGCCGACCTCGACGGGCGGGTGCTGGGCGCTCAGGCCAAGGACGTCGACGAGTCGGCCCCGGCGGACGAGCGCCTGGAGCGGCTGCGGACCGCGGTCGCCGAGCTGCTGCGCCGGGCGGGCGTCCCGCGCAGCTCCCTGCGGGCCGTCGGTGTCGGCACGCCCGGGATCGTCGAGGCCGACGGGACGGTACGGCTGGGGACCGCGCTGCCCCAGTGGACGGGGCTGCGGCTGGGTGAACGGCTGAGCCGCTCCTTCAAGTGCCCGGTGCTGGTCGAGAACGACGCCAACGCGGCGGCCGTGGCCGAGCACTGGAAGGGCTCCGCCACCGAGTCCGACGACGTGGTGTTCGTGCTGGCGGGGCTGAGCCCGGGCGCCGGCTCGCTGATCGGCGGGCGGCTGCACCGCGGGTACGGCGGGGCCGCCGGGGAGATCGGCGCGCTGCACCTGCTGGGCCGGGAGGTGACGCCGGAGACACTGCTGTCGACGACGGACGAGCCGCTGCACCCGTTGGACGAGCAGGCGGTCGCCGAGGTGTTCGCCCAGGCCCGCCAGGGCGACCAGCGGGCCCGTGCGGCCGTGGACCGCTTCCTCCAGCGGCTCGTCCACGACGTGGCCGCGCTGGTCCTGGCCCTCGACCCCGAGCTGGTCGTCGTCGGCGGCTGGGCGGCCGGACTGGACGGCGTACTGGAGCCGCTGCGGCGGGAGTTGGCGCGATACTGCCTGCGGCCGCCGAGGGTGGCCCTGTCGCTGCTCGGGGAGGCGGCCGTGGCGACGGGGGCGCTGCGGCTGGCCCTCGACCACGTGGAGGAACAGCTGTTCGCGGTGGAGGGGACGGTGACGGGGCGCTCGCCTGCGGGACGCCCGTGACGCGGGGCCGCGGTTCGGGGCGGTCTCGGGGGCGGTGCTGGCGGAGCGGACCGGCCGGAGCCCGCCGTACGGGCCCCGGCGGGTCGTCAGGACGCCTGGCGTTGCGGGCCGTGGTGGATCTCCACGCCGCCCGCCGCGCCGAACGTCAGCCGGCAGGTGTCCGCGCGGTAGGTGGCGACGGAGAGCGCCGCGGTGCGGCCCTCGGTGAAGAAGCGGGTGGTGACGACGAGGACCGGGGCGCCGGGCAGCCGGTCGAGTTCCTTGGCGTCGTCGGCGCGGGCCGAGCCCAGTTCCACGGCGCGGTCCTGCCCCTCCAGCGCCAGGCGCTGGAGTTCGCGCAGCACCGCACGCGCGCGTGCCACCCCGGACGGGGCGTCGATGCCGGTGAGGTCGTGCACCGACGACCGCGGCACGTAGAGGAGTTCGGCGGCGACGGGCTGGCCGTGCGAGACCCGCGAGCGGCGCACGATGTGCACGGGCGCGTCGCGGCCGGTGTCCAGGGCGTCGGCGACGGCGGCCGGCGGGGCCGCGACCGCGCAGTCGACGGGTTGCCAGGCGTCGTCGTCGGCGCCCGGCCAGACCTGCCGTTCCGCGCCGACGTCGACGCCCACGCGGGGCGGCGCGACGGTGGTGCCGACACCGCGGCGACGCTGCAACCGGCCTTCCAGTTCCAGCTGCTCCAGCGCCTGCCGGAGCGTGGCGCGGGCGACGCCGAAGCGGGCGGCGAGCTCACGCTCGTTGGGGAGGATCTCTCCCACGGTGAACTCGGAGTCCAGTGCCTCGGTGAGCACGGTCCTCAGATGCCAGTACTTCGGTTCCGCGACCGATTCCAGTTGCGTGGTCCCCACCCTGTCCTCCGCAATCGCCGTGGTCCGGCGGCGTTTTCGCGCCCTTGTTTATTAAAGGTTGTTGTACTTCTCTGCGACCATAGGACGGCCCCCACCCTTGGTCAAGACCAATCCCCGACGCCTCGGGACACCGAAAAGCCCGCGCAGCACGGCGTTCACTCGACGTTCGTACGACGGTGTGCGGGGGGGCCGGCCCGCAAGCGGGTGCGCCGCCGGTCAGCCCGCCAGGGCGCGCAGCTTGTCGGGGTTGCGGATGACGTAGACGGCCTGGATGCGGCCCTCGGCCACGTCGACCTGGAAGAGGGCGTCCGGCTTGCCGCCGGACAGCACCAGGACGGCGAAGCCGCCGTTGATCTCCAGGTAGCGGCGGGACGGGTCGGGGAGGTCCTTGGCCGCCACGCCGGTGAGGAACCTGCCGACGCGGTCGGCGCTCTCCAGGACGCGCAGCGGCGCCTTCGCCTTGCCACCGCTGTCGCCGACGAGCCGGACGTCCGGCGCGAGCAGCGCCATCAGGCCCTTCAGGTCCCCCTCCGCGGCGGCCGCGAGGAACCGTTCGGTGAGCTCGCGGCGCAGGACGGGGTCGACCTCGTAGCGGGGCCGCCGCTCCTCGACGTGCCGGCGGGCCCGGCCGGCCAGCTGGCGCACCGCGGACTCGGTCCGGTCGAGTACGGCGCCGATCTCGGCGTACGGGTAGCCGAACGCCTCCCGCAGGACGAACACCGCCCGCTCCAGCGGGGACAGCGACTCCAGGACGACGAGGACGGCGAGGGAGACGGAGTCCGCGAGCACGGCCCGTTCGGCGGTGTCCTCGACGGTGTCGCCGAAGTCGGTGACGTACGGCTCGGGCAGCCACGGGCCGACGTAGGCCTCGTTGCGGGTCTTGATGCGGGCGAGGCGGTCTAGGGCGAGGCGGGTGGTGACGCGTACCAGGTAGGCACGGGGTTCCCGGACGTCGCCGCGGTCGGCGGCGGACCAGCGCAGCCAGGCGTCCTGGACGACGTCCTCCGCGTCGGCGACCCGCCCGAGCATGCGGTAGGCGACGCCCAGGAGGAACGGCCGGTGCTCTTCGAAGACGTCGGTGGCGGTCTCTGCGGTCACGGTGCCATCCCATCCGACGGGCGCGCGGGTGTCCACCCGGTTCGCGAACGGAGGGCTACCCACGGGTAGCAGTTGCTGACAAGCTGTCTACGTACGCGTCCCGGCCGGCGTCCGCCCGTTGACACGAGGAGCCCCGCATGTCCGCCACCGCCTCCTTCACGATCCCCTCCTCCAACGGCCCGCGGCCCGTCACCGTCTCGTACGCGCGCGTGGGGCGGGGCGAGCCGCTGCTCCTGCTGCACGGCATCGGGCACCACCGGCAGGCATGGGACCCGGTGGTGGACATCCTGGCCGCCGAGCGGGACGTGGTCGCCGTGGACCTGCCCGGCTTCGGCGCGTCCCCGGCCCTGCCCGACGGGCTCGCCCACGACCTCCCCACGACCACCGCGGTGCTCGCGGCCTTCTGCGCGGCGCTGGGGCTCGAACGCCCCGACGTGGCGGGCAACTCGCTGGGCGGCCTGCTGGCCCTGGAGCTGGCCCGCGAGAAGCGCGTACGGTCCGTCACCGCCCTGTCCCCGGCCGGGTTCTGGTCGGAGGCCGAGCGCCGCTACGCCTTCGGCGTGCTGCTCGCCATGCGGCGGATCTCCCAGCGACTGCCCGTTCCCCTCGTCGAGCGCCTCTCCCGCACCGCGGCCGGCCGCACGGCCCTCACCAGCACCATCTACGCCCGCCCGGGCCGCCGTTCACCCGAGGCGGTGGTCGCCGAGACGCTCGCGCTGGCGCGGGCCACCGGCTTCGACCAGACCCTGCGGGCCGGTACGGCCGTGAGGTTCACCGACGACCTCCCCGGGACACCCGTCACCGTGGCCTGGGGCACCCGGGACCTGCTGCTCGTGCGCCGCCAGGGTGTCCGCGCCAAGCAGATCATCCCCAAGGCCCGCCTGGTCCGCCTGCCCGGCTGCGGTCACTGCCCGATGAACGACGACCCGGCCCTCGTCGCCCGCGTACTCCTCGACGGCAGCCGCTGAGACGGGGCGGGGGCCGTTCCCCGGCCGCCGGAGGGCCGTTCCCACCCCGCGGGCCTCCTCCGAGGGCGTCGCGCCCAGTTGTTCACCTGCGGTTTCCGTGTGCGCTGCGGCGTACCAGTAGGTGTGACTGTGCACACCGGCCGGTACCGTCCCAGGAGGCCCCTCCATGTCATTCAGTCCGCTCCCCGGGCGCCGCAGTGTTCTGCGGGGCTCGTTGGCCGCGTCCGCGGCGCTGACCCTGCCCGTCGCCGCCGGTGCGGCGCCGGCCCTCGCCCTGTCGGGGCGTCCCGCGGCGAAGTGGGGCGTGCAGACCGGGGACGTGTCCGCGAACGCCGGACTGGTGTGGGCGCGCTCCGACCGTCCCGCGCGGATGATCGTGGAGACGGCCGCCACGGAGTCGTTCCGCGACGCGCGCCGCTTCCACGGTCCGCTGCTCGGCGCGGGCACCGACTTCACCGGCACGACCGCGTTGCACGGGCTGCCGGCCGGCGAGCAGATCCACTACCGCGTGCTGCTCGCCGACCCGGACGACCCGCGCCGCACCGGCGAGCCGGTGACCGGCACGTTCCGGACCGCCTCCGACACGCGGCGCGACGGCGTGCGGTTCGTCTGGTCCGGCGACCTGGCCGGGCAGGGCTGGGGCATCAACCCGGAGATCGGCGGCTACCGGATCTACGACGCGATGGCCGCGCTCGACCCTGACTTCTTCCTGTGCAGCGGCGACAACATCTACGCCGACGGCCCGCTCACCGAGACCGTCACCCTGCCCGACGGGCGGACCTGGCGGAACGTCACCACCGAGGAGAAGGCGAAGGTCGCCGAGACGCTGGCGGAGTTCCGCGGCAACTTCCGCTACAACCTGCTGGACGAGAGGCTGCGGGCCTTCAACGCCCGGATCCCCTCGATCATCCAGTGGGACGACCACGAGGTCACCAACAACTGGTTCCCGGGCGAGATCTTCGCCGACACCCGGTACACCGAGAAGAACGTCGACGTGCTCGCCGCGCGCGCCCGGCAGGCGTTCTCGGAGTACTTCCCGATCTCGACGCTGCGCCGCCCCGACGGCCGGGTCTACCGGGTGCGGCACCACGGACCGCTGCTGGACGTCTTCGTCCTGGACATGCGCACCTACCGGAACGCGAACTCGGCGGACGACCAGAGCGCCGACGCGCAGGGCATCCTCGGCCGCGAGCAGCTGGAGTGGCTCAAGCGCGAGCTGGGCCGCTCCCGGGCCGTGTGGAAGGTGATCGCCTCGGACATGCCGATCGGCCTGGTGGTGGCGGACGGCACGGACGGCGCCGCCAACTTCGAGGCGGTGGCGCAGGGCGACCCGGGCGCGCCCCTCGGCCGCGAGCTCCAGATCGCCGAGCTGCTGCGGTACGTCAAGCACCGGCGGATCACCGGCACGGTGTGGCTGACCGCCGACGTCCACCACACCTCGGCCCAGCACTACGACCCGTCTCGGGCGGCGTTCAAGGACTTCGCGCCGTTCTGGGAGTTCGTCTCGGGGCCGCTCAACGCGGGCGCCTTCCCGGCGAGCGCGCTGGACGGCACGTTCGGCCCGGACCGCGTCTTCGTCAAGGCGCCCACCGCGTCCAACGTCTCCCCCGCGGAGGGCTACCAGTTCTTCGGCGAGGTCGACATCGACGGCGACAGCGGAGAGCTGACGGTCCGGCTGCGCGAGCAGGACGGCACCGTGCTGTTCACCCAGGTGCTGCAGCCGGGCCGGGTCGGCCAGTAACTCCCGTACCCTGTAAGGGCGCTCCGCGCACCGACGTCATCCCCGGTGCGCGGCGCGGCCCCGTACGACCTGCGGCTCCCCGGCCGTAGAAGAATCAACAAAACCGGACATATGCCTCCTTTACCCATCAGTCACACAGCGTTCGTGATCACGCAACACCGCTCCTTCACAGTGGCTGCATGAGTCGAGACATGTCTGATGTGACGCGCCACAAACACGGGCGCCCGGTGCACCACTGGCGGCGGGACGCGGTCGAGCTCGCCGCGCTCTTCACCGCGGTCGCGGTGGCCGACGTGGTCGCGAACCTCGTGGGGCACGGCCCCGACGGCCCCGGACTGCTGGTCCTCTCCGCCGCCGCGCTGATCGCCACGGCGGGCTTCCACATCTGGTGGACACGCCGCCACGGTCACGCACCTCCCACGGGTGATACCGATGCCCGGCCGCCCTCCACCGAGGGTCAGGCCGGGCGGCCGTCCGCTCTCCCCGGCCGGGCCGCCGGGGAGAGCGCCCTGTGGCGGATGCGGACGACGGTGAAAGACGAGCCGGGGTCGCTGGCCGCGTTGTGCGCGGCGCTGGCCGAGCACCGGGTGGACATCCTCAGCCTGCAGACGCACCCGCTGGGCGAGGACACCGTCGACGAGTTCCTGCTGCGCGCCCCCGGCACGCTCGCGGGCGCCGACATCACCCGGGCCGTGGCACGGGCGGGCGGTGCGGACACCTGGATCGAGCGGGCCGACGCCCACGACCTCGTGGACGCCCCGACGAGGGTGCTGGGCCTCGCCACCCGCACGGCCCTGGACGCGGCGGAACTCCCGCTCGCGCTGAGGCAGTTGCTGGGCCGGTGCACGATCCGTTCGCTGCCCGCCTCGGCGCGCGGCGCTGGGCGGCGGCCGGACGGCGTGCCCGTGGAAGGGGTCCTGGAGGACACCGTGATGCGCCTGCGGGCGCCGGAAGGCGGAGTGATCACCGTGGAGCGGCCGTACCTGCCGTTCACCCCCACCGAGTTCGCGCGGGCGCGGGCGCTGGTGGAACTGGACGCCCGCCTGGGCCCGAGGGTCCCGCGCGGACACGACGTGCTGACGCTGCCCGAGGGCAACGACATCACCGTGCGCCGGGCGGACATCGGTGACCTGGAGGCGGCGAAGGCGATGCACGAGCGCTGCTCGGCGCGCACGCTCGGCATGCGCTACCACGGACCGGTAGGCGACGCCGACCGCTACCTCAACCACCTGCTCAGCCCCCGCTTCGGCCGCACCCTCGCGGTGCAGACCCCGTCCGGGCACGTCGTCGGCCTCGGCCACCTCCTGTGGGACGGCGACGAGACGGAGGTGGCGCTGCTCGTCGAGGACCAGTGGCAGCGGCGCGGCATCGGCGGCGAACTGCTCAGCCGGCTGGTGGAGATGGCCGTCGAGGCGGGCTGCGAGAGCGTCTACGCGGTGACGCAGTCCTCCAACACCGGCATGGTCGCCGCCATGCGCGGCCTCGGCCTGCCCCTCGACTACCAGATCGAGGAGGGCACCCTCGTCATCACCGCCCGGCTGAACCCGCCGGCCGGCAGCGCTGCGGAGCTGTCGCTGGAGGGGTCCGGGGAGCGGGCCGCCCGCGACTGACCCCTTGGACCCACGGACGGCCCGGCGCCCCCCGGCGCCGGGCCGTCGCGCGTCGAGGGGCGGGCGCGGGGGTGAGCCGGTCGGCGGGGCGAGGGTGACGGACGGCCGTTTTCCCGGGGCGGGCGGGCATGCGCCGTTGATCCCGGGGCGGGCGGGCATGCGCCGTTGATCCCGGGGCGGGCGGGCATGCGCCGTTGTTTCCGGGGCGCTGGTGGGGTGCGAGCCGTTGATCCCGGGGCGCTGGTGGGGTGCGAGCCGTTGATCCCGGAGCGCTGGTGGGGTGTGAGCCGTTGTTCCCGTGGCGCTGGTGGGGTGTGAGCCGTTGTTCCCGTGGCGCTGGTGGGGTGTGAGCCGTTCACCCGGCGACGGAGCCGTTCAGCGCCTCCTCCAGGTCCGCCCAGAGGTCCTCGACGTCCTCCAGCCCCACCGACAGCCGCAGCAGCCGGTCGCTCACGCCGGCGCCGCGCCGTTCCCGCGCGTCCACGATGCGGTGGCTGATGGACGCCGGGTGCTGGATGAGCGTGTCGACGCTGCCGAGGCTCACGGCCGGGATGATCAGACGGACGCCCGCGATCACCTCGTGCGGGTCGCCGTGGACCTCGAAGGCGATCATGGCGCCGCCGATCCGCGGGTAGTGGACGCGGGCGACACGCGGGTCGGCGGCCAGCCGGCGGGCCAGTTCGGCGGCGGTCGCGGAGGCGGCCCGTACCCGCACCGGGAGCGTCGACAGGCCCCGCAGCAGCAGGTAACCGGCCAGGGGATGCAGCACCCCACCGGTGGCGAAACGTATCTTCCGTAGCTGTCCGGCGAACTCCTCGTCACAGGCGACGACACCCGCCAGGACGTCGCCGTGGCCGCCCAGGTACTTGGTGGCGCTGTGCAGCACCAGCCGCGCGCCCTGTTCCGCCGGACGCTGGAGCACGGGCGTGGCGAAGGTGTTGTCGACGAGCAGCGGCACGGATCCGCAGGCGTGCGCGACGGCCCGCAGGTCGGCCTCGGCGAGAGTCGGGTTGGCCGGCGACTCCACCAGCACCAGGCCGGTGTCGGGGCGCAGCGCGTCCGCGATGCCGGCCGGGTCGGTCCAGGTGACCTCCGAACCGAGCAGTCCGGCGGTCAGCAGGTGGTCGCTGCACCCGTAGAGGGGGCGGACGGCCACGACGTGCCGCGGGCCCGTCGAGGCGCGCGCCAGCAGGACCGCGCTCAGCGCGGCCATCCCGCTGGCGAAGGCGACCGCGCTCCCGGTGCCCTCCAGCCGGGCCAGCGCGGTCTCGAAGCGGGCCACCGTCGGGTTGCCGAGCCGTCCGTAGACGGGCGGGCCGGCCGGCTCGGCCCCGGTCGCGGCGAACGCGTCGACGCGGGCGGCCTCGGCCCGGCTGTCGTACGAGGGATAGGTGGTGGACAGGTCGATCGGCGGGGCGTGCAGGCCCTGGCGGGCCAGGTCGTCCCGGCCGGCGTGCACGGCCTCGGTGGCCAGGGCGCGGGGCGCTCGGGGCGCTCCCGGTGCGGATCGGCGCGCGCCGTCGTACGCGCGGGTGCTCGCTGAGGCTGAGTCCATGGACCGCAGGGTGAACAACGCCCGGACTGCGGTGGCTGACGGCCGTGTTACGTTCGGCGTATGGCCGATTCCGTCGTACTGGACCCGGTGGATCTCCAGCTGCTGCGGCTGCTGCAGAACGACGCCCGGACCACCTACCGGGACCTCGCGGCGCAGGTGGGTCTCGCGCCGTCGACCTGTCTGGACCGGGTGACGCGGCTGCGCCGGTCGGGGCTGATCCTCGGCCATCGGCTGCGGCTCGATCCGGCCAAGTTGGGCCGCGGTCTGCAGGCGCTGCTGTCGGTGCAGGTCAGGCCGCACCGCAGGGAACTGGTGGGGCCGTTCGTGGAGCGGATCCGGGCGCTGCCGGAGGCGTTGACCGTCTTCCACCTCACCGGGCCCGACGACTACCTCGTGCACGTGGCGGTCGCCGACATGGCCGACCTGCAACGGCTGGTCCTCGACGAGTTCACGGCCCGCCGGGAGGTGGCCCGGGTGGAGACGCGGCTGATCTTCCAGCAGTGGGACTGCGGGCCCCTGCTGCCGCCCGCCGCGTCGGCGTAAACGCCGTGACGCGCGCCTCCCCTCGTACGAGGATGGTGCGCATGTCGCAGACCAACACCCCGCTGCCCCGCGAGGTCGCCGACGCCTACGTCGACGAGCTCATCGCCCTCGACCCGGTCACCGGTACCTATCTCGGCGTGAAGGAGAGCTCCAGCCGTCTGCCCGACTTCTCACCCGCGGGCCAGGAGTCCCTCGCCCGGCTCGCCCGGGACACCCTGGCCCGGCTCGACGAGGCGGAACGGCGGCCCGGCGCGGACCATGACGTCGAGCGCCGCTGCGGACGGCTGCTGCGCGAGCGGCTCACCGCCGAACTCGCCGTGCACGACGCCGAGGAGGGCCTGCGCTCGGTCGGCAACATGGCCACCCCGGCGCACCACGTGCGCGAGGTGTTCACCGTGACGCCGACGCAGACCGACGAGGACTGGGCGGCGATCGCCGAGCGGCTGCGCGCGGTGCCGGCGGCGCTGGCCGGCTACCGCGAGTCCCTGGCGCTCGGCCTGGAGCGCAAGCTGTACGCGGCTCCGCGGCCGACCGCCACGTTCATCGGCCAGCTCACCGAGTGGGCGGACCCGGACGGCTCGGGCCGCGGCTGGTTCGAGGACTTCGCCGCCGACGGGCCCGAGGCGCTGCGCACGGAGCTGGACGAGGCGGCCCGGGCGGCCACCGCGGCGGTCGTCGCCCTGCGGGACTGGATGCGCGATGTGTACGCGCCGACCGTGGAGGACGTGCCGAACACCGTGGGCCGCGAACGCTACGCGCGCTGGTCCCGCTACTTCAACGGCACCGACCTCGACCTCGACGAGGCGTACGCGTACGGCTGGTCCGAGTACCACCGCATCCTCGCCGAGATGCGGCGGGAGGCGGAGAAGGTCCTGCCGGGCGCCGAGACGCCGTGGACGGCGCTCGCGCACCTCGACGAGCACGGCAAGCACATCGAGGGTGTCGACGAGGTCCGCGACTGGCTGCAGGGCCTGATGGACCAGGCGATCGACGCGCTGGACGGCACCCACTTCGAACTCGCCGAGCGGGTGCGGAAGGTGGAGTCGCGCATCGCACCGCCCGGCAGCGCGGCGGCCCCCTACTACACGTCCCCGTCGGAGGACTTCTCCCGCCCGGGCCGCACCTGGCTGCCGACGATGGGCCTGACCCGCTTCCCCGTCTACGACCTCGTCTCCACGTGGTACCACGAGGGCGTCCCCGGCCATCACCTCCAGCTCGCGCAGTGGGTCCACGTGGCCGAGGACCTCTCCCGCTACCAGGCCACGGTCGGCATGGTGAGCGCCAACGCCGAGGGCTGGGCGCTGTACGCGGAGCGGCTGATGGACGAGCTCGGCTTCCTCACGGACGCGGAGCAGCGGCTCGGCTACCTGGACGCGCAGATGATGCGCGCGGTGCGGGTCATCGTCGACATCGGCATGCACCTGGAGCTGGAGATCCCGGCGGACTCGCCCTTCCACCCCGGTGACCGCTGGACGCCGGAGCTCGCCGAGGAGTTCTTCGGCGCGCACAGCAGCCGTCCGAAGGACTTCGTGGCGAGCGAACTGACCCGCTACCTGAGCATCCCCGGCCAGGCCATCGGCTACAAGCTCGGCGAACGGGCCTGGCTGCTGGGGCGGGAGAGGGCCCGCGAGCGGCACGGCGACGCCTTCGACCTGAAGTCCTGGCACATGGCGGCCCTGTCGCAGGGGTCGCTGGGGCTGGACGACCTGGTGGACGAGCTGGCGCGGCTGTGACCGACGGCGCGCGGAGAGGGGGCCCGGCCCTGCGGGGCCCCGTGGGGCCGGGCCGCGCAGGGCCGGGCCGCGCAGGGCCCCTCTCTCCGCGCGGCCTCAGCAGCCGCAGTCCTCTGCGTCCACCGGCGCGGTCAGCGCATCGGCGTCGCGCCGCTCCCGGCCCTCCCAGGTCTCGAACTCGAAGCCCTCGCGCACCCAGTACTCGAAGCCGCCGAGCATCTCCTTGACGCGGTAGCCGAGTTCGGCGAGGGCGAGGGCGGCACGGGTAGCGCCGTTGCAGCCGGGGCCCCAGCAGTACGTCACGACAGGGACGTCCCGGTCGAGGAGTTGTCCGGCCTGCTCGGGGATGAGCGCGGTGGGCAGGTGGACCGCGCCGGGGATGTGCCCCTGGTCCCAGGACTCGGTGGAGCGGGAGTCCAGGACCACGAAGCCGGGGTCGCCGCCGGCCGCGAGCGCTGCGGCCACGTCGGAGACGTCCGCGTGGAAGGCCAGGCTCGCCCGGAAGTAGGAGGCGGCCTCGGCCGGGGCCGCGGGAGCCACGCGCAGGACGGGGTTGGCGGGGGTGACGGCGGTGGTGGCGCTGGGGGTCATGACAGGGCCTTTCGCGGTGGTGCTGACTGTTCCCGATGACCGGAAATCTACGGCCGCCGATCCCCGCGCTGAAGGGGCGTTCCCCGGCCCCGACCTTGCCCGGCCAGGGATTTCCCTGCTATTCCTCGGCCATGACCGTGTATTCCCCGGACGCCACCGACTGGCGCATCCTCGAGGTCCTCCAGCGCGAGGGCCGGGCCAGTTTCGCCGACCTGGCGCGTGCCGTGTCGATGTCGGCGAGCGCCGTCACCGAGCGGGTGCGGCGCCTGGAGGAGGCGGGCGTCATCCAGGGCTACGCGGCCGTCGTGGACCCCGAGCGGCTGGGGCTGCCGATCCTGGCGTTCGTCCGGCTGCGCTACCCCACCGGCAACTACAAGCCGTTCCACGACCTGGTGGCCGTCACGCCGGAGATCCTGGAGGCGCACCACGTCACCGGCGACGACTGCTTCGTCATCAAGGTCGCCGCCCGCTCGATGCGGCACCTGGAGGAGGTGTCGGGCCGGATCGGCACGCTGGGGTCGGTGACCACCAGCGTCGTCTACTCCTCCCCGCTCCCCCGGCGCCCGCTCGGCCACTGAGACACCCGTGCGCCCGGGCGCCCGAGCACCCGTATCCCCGTGCACCCGTGCACCCGTGCACCCGTGTCCCGGTGCGCCCGTACGCCCGTTTCCCGGTGCGCCCATCGCCAGTGTCCCAGTACACCCGTGTCCCGGGGCACGGGCGTCACGCGTCGGCGCGCTGGCGCACCACCGACCCGGCTCTGCCCTTGACGACCTCCAGCTGCGCGTGGATCCGCCGCCGCAGGTCGGCCACGTGGCTGACGATGCCGACGCTGCGGTCGCGCTCGCGCAGGGAGTCCAGCACGTCGAGGACCTCGTCCAGGGTCTGGTCGTCGAGGCTGCCGAACCCCTCGTCGATGAAGAGCGTGTCCAGCCGGACCCCGCCCGCCTCGTCGGTGACGACGTCGGCGAGGCCCAGGGCGAGCGCCAGCGAGGCGAAGAAGGTCTCGCCGCCCGACAGCGTGGACGTGTCCCGCTCCCGCCCGGTCCAGGCGTCGACGACGTGCAGTCCGAGCCCGCTGCGGCCGCGCCCGCTCCGGTCGTCGGAGTGGACGAGGGTGTAGCGCCCGGAGGACATGCGGTGCAGGCGCGCGGTCGCGGCGGCGGCCACCTGTTCCAGCCGGGCGGCCAGGACGTACGACTCCAGGCGCATCCTGCGCTCGTTGTCCGCCGAGGTGCCGGCGGTGAGGCCGGCCAGGCGGGCCACGCGGTCGTACTCCGCGCGCAGGGGGGCGAGCCGGCGCACGCCGTCGGCCGCACGCGCGGACAGGCGGTCGAGTTCGGCGCAGCGGCGGGCGGCCGCGTCCTCGGCGGAGGCGGCCCGGCGCAGCCGTTCGGCGGCCTCGGCGGCGGCCTGTTCCGCCGTGGCGACGTCGGCGGCCGGCCGCTGGGCGGCGGCCGCGGTCTCCGGCTCGGCGAGCACGGCCCGTACGGCCGCCTCCTCGGCCTGCCAGGTGTCCAGGCGCCGTTGCAGCTCGCGGTGGGCGGTCGCGTCGAGGAGGGCGTCGGCGGCGGCCCGCGGGGTGTCGAAGCCGGCCCGGAAGGCGGCCTCGTCGAGGCGTCCGTCGGCGGCCTTGAGGCGTTCGGCGCTCTCCTCGGCGGCGCGGGCGGCGTCGGCGGCGTCGGTGAGCCGGGCGGCCTGCCGCTCCAGTTGCGCGGCCCGCGCGGCCACGCTCTCCGCGGTGCCGCGCGCCTCGGCCAGTTCCTCCTCCAGCGCCGTCCGTTCCCGCTCCAGCCGCTCCCGGTGGCCCACCCGCGAGGCGGCGCGCACGGCGGCGTCCCGCAGGGCGGCCGTGCGCAGCTCGTGTTCCTGCTCGGCCCGGCGCAGTTCCTCGCGGGCGGGATGCAGCGCGGAGGCGTCCCGGCGGGCCTGGGCGTGGCCGCGCTCCAGCTCGTCGGCCTCGGCGGCGAGCCGGTCGGTCGGGGTGTCGCCCGCCTCGGCGGTGGCGGCGGCGAGCGCCTCCCGGGCGAGACCGAGGTCGCGTTCGGCGTCCACCCGCTCCCGCTCGGCCCGCTGGTGGGCGGCGAGGGCCTGTTCCTCGGTCTCCCGGTCGACGTGTCCGGCGACCTTGCGGGCGGGCGCGGGGTGGTCGGTGGCGCCGCAGACGGCGCAGGGCTCGCCCTCCCTCAGGGTGGCGGCCAGTTCGGCGGCGATGCCGTTGAGCCGCTGCTCCTTGAGGTCGAGCCAGTGCGTACGGGCCGCGAGCGCCCGCTCTCCGCGGGCGAGGGCCCGCCGCTGGGCGTCCTCCGTGTCGCGGGCCAGTCGGTCGCGCAGCCGGGCCGCGGTCAGCCGCCGCCGGGCGGGCTCGCGCTGCACGGCGAGCTGTTCGGCGCGGGTGGCGGCCTCCTGGGCGGACTCGACGCGGGCCTGGAGCGACGCGCGGGTCGCCTCCCAGTCCGCGAGCCAGCCCTCGGTCTCCGCCAGCACGTCCTCGTCGGCGCGCTCCTGCCGGTCCAGGTCGGCACGCTCGGCGAGCAGGTCGGCCAGGCGCCGCTCGCCGCGGCGGGCCGACTCCAGGCCGCCCAGTTCCCGCGCGGCGCGGCGAGCGGCGGCGGCGAGCCCGGCGGCGCCGGCCTCCGCGAACCGCTCCGGCAGCAGCTCCCGCGCGCGGGTCTCGGCGCCGGCCGCCCGGCGGTGCTCGGCCTCGGCGGCGTCCCGCAGCTCCAGCGCCGGCGCCACCGCCTCCGCCTTGCGGGCCCGCTCCATCCGCTCCCGAGCCTCCCGGTGCTCCCCGGCCCGCTCATGGAGCAGCCGGGCCCGCTCCCGGGCCTGCGCGAACCGCCCCTGCAACCGGGCCAGTTCCCGTACGTCGGACAGGACGCGCTCGGCGGCGGCGCCGGCGGACCCGGCGGCGAGGCAGCGGCACTCGGCGACCGTCAGCTGCTCCCGCGCGGTGCCGCGGGCGACGGCGGCGGCGGCCAGCACGGCCTCGGCGAGTCCCGGCTCGCCCGGGGCCAGCTCGGGCAGTTCCATGGCGTCACCGGCGGCCTGCTGCATGCGGTGCGCGTCCGCCAGCAGGGCCGCGTCGCCCTCACGCACGCGTGCCTCCGCCGTGCGCCGCCGCTCCGCCAGGCGCTTCTCGACCTCGGCGAACCGCTGCGTGTCGAAGAGGCGTCCGAGCAGCCGGCCGCGCGCCTCGGCGTCGGCCCGCAGGAAGCGGGCGAAGTCCCCTTGGGGCAGCAGCACGACCTGGCAGAACTGCTCGCGGCTCATGCCGAGCAGCTGGGTGATCTCCTCGCCTATCTCCTGGTGGGAGCGGCTGAGGTCCTTCCACGTCCCGGCGACGGCGTCGTACTCGCGCAGTTCGCTCTGGGCCTTCTCGACCGTCGTGCCCGTCCCGCGCCTCTTGGGGCGCTCCCAGGCGGGGCGGCGGGTGACCTCCAGCCGGCGTCCGGCGACGGTGAGTTCGAGGGTGACCTCGGTGCGGGTGCCGGGGGCGGCGTGGTCGGAGCGCAGGGTCAGGCCCTGGGCGCTCTGCCGGGCGCCCGGGACGGAGCCGTACAGCGCGTAGCACACGGCGTCCAGGACGGACGTCTTGCCGGCGCCCGTCGGTCCGTGCAGCAGGAAGAGGCCGGCGGCGGACAGCTCGTCGAAGTCGACGCTCTGGGAGCCGCCGAAGGGGCCGAAGGCGGTCAGGCCGAGCCGGTGCAGCCTCATCGGGCCACCTCCCGGACGGCGTCGTCGGCGCGTACGGCGTCGAAGGCGTCGCGCAGGACGGTCCGCTCGTGTTCGTCCGGGCCCGCCCCGCGCACATGGGCGACGAAGTCCTCGGCGACCTGCTGGTCGCTGCGGCCGGCCAGACGCCGGGCGTACGAGACGGCGGGGTCGTCCGGTGCGCGTTCGGGGGCGAAGACGAGGCTGAGGGTGTGCGGGAAGCGCTCGGTGAGCCGGGCCATGGGTTCGGCCGGGCGGACGGCGTCGGTCAGCGTCGCCTCGACCCAGGCCTCCTCGTGCCGGGCCAGCGCGGGGTCGGCGAGCAGTTCCTCCAGCGGGCCCCTGAGGCGGGCCAGCGCGCGCGGCACCGGGCAGTCGATCCGCTCGGCGCCGACCGAGCCGTCGGCTCCGAGGTCGACGAGCCACATCGTCTTGCGGTGCCCTGCTTCGGAGAAGGAGTACGGCAGCGGGGAGCCGGAGTAGCGCACGCGCTCGGTGATGGTCTGGCAGCCGTGCAGATGCCCGAGCGCCACGTAGTCGACGCCGTCGAAGACGCCGGCGGGCACGGACGCGACGCCGCCTACGGTGATGTCCCGCTCGCTGTCGCTGGGTTCGCCGCCGGTGACGAAGGCGTGGGCGAGGACGACGGAGCGCGTTCCGCGCGCGCGGCCGGCGAGGTCGGCGCGGACCCGGTCCATGGCGGCGGCGAGCACCGTCTCGTGGCCCGCCCTCTCCACGCCGAACTCCTCCTTCACCAGGGCCGGCTCCAGGTAGGGCAGCCCGTAGAAGGCGACGTCGC
Organism: Streptomyces sp. NPDC059895; assembly: GCF_042731035.1. Lineage (NCBI taxonomy): Bacteria > Bacillati > Actinomycetota > Actinomycetes > Kitasatosporales > Streptomycetaceae > Streptomyces > Streptomyces sp. NPDC059895. The sequence goes on along the minus strand of NZ_JBHWKO010000067.1, from coordinate 9,552 downwards.
CGTGCGCGTCGGTGAGCACCACCGGTGTCCCGGCCGCCGCGGGGTCGGTGCGCAGGTGGACGCCCGCGCGCCCGATCAGTCCGGCGCCCACGCCGAGGCGCCGCGCGGAGTCGTGGTTGCCGGAGATCATGACGGTCGGCACGCCCAGCCCGGCGAGCCGGTGCAGGGCGTCGTCGAACAGCTCCACGGCGGCGAGCGGCGGCACCGCCCGGTCGTACACGTCTCCCGAGACGACCACCGCGTCCACCTCGTGCTCCCGCACGGTGGCGACGAGGTGGGCGACGAACTCGGCCTGGGCGCCGAGCATGTTCACCCGGTGGAACGCCCGGCCGAGATGCCAGTCGGAAGTGTGCAGGAGCCTCATGGTGCCCGAGACTAACGGCCGGGTCCGACATCACGGCCGGTCACGCGCGTATCGCACCGTCACACCGAGCGCCACTAACGGACTTAACGGATATTTCGCCCGACGGGGCGGAGTGACCGCCGTCTCACGCGTCCCCGTACGCCTCCCCGCCCACCTCGAAGCCGGCCGTGCCCGCCGTGACGTCCGCGAGCCACGCGCGGACGGCGTCCACGTCGGCGTCCGGCAGCCCGATCTCGATCACGACCGACTCCCCGTAGCGCACGTCCCGCACCGCGCGGCCGGTGGCGCGCAGGTCGTTCTGCACCTTGCCGGCCCGCTGGTGGTCGACCGTCACCGTGGCCAGGCGGAAGCGGCGGCGGGTGATCGTGCCGAGGGCGTCGAGGGCCTCGCCGACCGCGCCGCCGTAGGCGCGGATCAGCCCGCCGGCGCCGAGCTTCACGCCGCCGTAGTAGCGGGTGACGACCGCCACGACGTACCGCATGTCACGGCGCAGCAGCATCTGGAGCATCGGCACGCCCGCGGTGCCGCCGGGTTCGCCGTCGTCACTGGCCCGCTGGACGGCGGCGTCGGCGCCGATGACGTAGGCCCAGCAGTTGTGGGTGGCGTCGGCGTGCTCCTTGCGGACGGCCGCGACGAAGTCCTGGGCCTCCCGCTCGGTGGCCGCCGGTGCGAGGGCGCACAGGAAGCGGGAGCGGTTGACCTCGGTCTCGTGCACGCCCGCGTGGGCGACCGTGCGGTACTCGTCCTGCATCCGGCCAGCCTATGCGGTGGCGCGTGGACCGCCGTCGCCCGAGCGTCCGGAGCGCGGGCCGAGCGGGCCGAGCGGGCCGCGGCCCCGTTCAGCGGGTTCCTCTGGGCACGGCCGTCGCCGTCAGCCGGGCCCCGCCCGGAGCCAGGTCCGCCCAGCCGGGCCCGGACCAGTCCAGCACGGCGATCGCCGACGTGGGGAACTTCACCCGCACCTGCTCCAGGGTGTCGCCGGGCCCGTCCCCGGCCAGGGCGAGGACCAGCTCCTGGAGGCCGGGGTTGTGCCCGACCAGCAGCAGCGTCCCGACGTCGGCGGGCGTCTCCCGGACGACCGCCAGCAGTTCGTGCCGGCCGGCCGCGTACAGCCGGGGCTCGTACCGGACGGGCGGCCGGCTGCCCCACTCGGCGCCGGCCAGCTCCCAGGTCAGCCGGGCGCGCACCGCGGTGGAGCACAGCGCGAGGTCGGGGACCCAGCCGCCCTGCGCGAGCGCCCGCCCCGCGGCGGGCGCGTCCCGGCGACCACGCGCGCCCAGCGGCCGTTCGTGGTCGGCGACGCCCTCCGGCCACGCCGACTTGGCGTGCCGCAGCACCACCAGCCGCCGCGGCGGCCCGGCGGCGGCCCCGGGGCCGGCACCCCCGCCGATACCGGCGTTCACGCCGGGGCTCCCAGGTCCCGGGTGAGATCGAGGCCGAGGAGACGGTCGGCGTAGGCGTACGTCTCGAAGCGGGCGCCGGGCGGGAGGTCCGTCCCGGCCTGTTCCACCGACCGCAGCACGCGCAGCACCTCCGGCACGTCCAGGTCGTCCTCCCAGGCGGCACGGAGCCGTCCGCGCACCTCGTCGGGGACGGGCCGTGAGGGCTGTCGCGCCCAGTCGGCTACGGCGCGCCGCCAGCGCGCGAGGGTGTCGTGGGCGGCGCGCAGCGCGTCGGCGTCGAGCGGGGCGGGCCGGCGGTGGTGATGCGACAGCAGGGCGAGACGCACGGCGGCGGGGTCGGTCCCCGGCCGAGCGGAACCGGACGGGCCGACGGAGGGCGGCTCGTGGCCGGGCGGTCCGACGGCGGACGGCTCGTGGCCGGGCGGGCCGACGGAGGGCGGCTCGTCCCGGGAGGGACCGACGCCGGACAGCCCGTCACCAGGCGGCCCGACGGCGGACGGCTCCTCCCGGGAGGGGCCGTCGCCGGACAGCCCGTCGCCGGACGGCCCGAGCAGATCCGGCGGCAGCACGTCGGCGGGGGCGGGCCGGACGGGTGCCACGGCGATCCGGACGCCGTCGGGCGTCTCGCCGTCCTCCGCGACCACGTGCAGGGCCCGGGCCGCCGCGCCGGTCCCGGCCGCGGGGTCCCGCCCCTCCTCGAAGGGCCGGATGCCGAGGGCCGTGCCGGCCGTCCGCAGTTCCCGCTGGTCCCCGCCGCCGGTGAGCAGGGCCAGGACGGGAGTGCCACCGAGCTCCAGGGCACGGACGAGGAGGTCGGCGACCAGGAGGACCCGGAGCGCGTCGGGGCCGTGCCCGGGCGCGTGGACCTGGACGCGGGTCAGGCCCCGGCGGGCGGGGGCGGCGGCGACGGACTCGCCGGTTCGGGCGTCGATGATGCGCAGCACGGGGCGAGCGTAGGCGGGCGGAGGGCGGTTCGCAGTCCGACGGCACGGAATCAGGGCCGCCCGTAAGGTGTTGATCCGGTGACCACACGTCCCCGTCCGTCAAGGAGGCCGCCCGTGCACGGCGACGAGGCAACGATCCGCAGGATCCTCACCGAACTCGGCGACACCTGGGCGGTGGTGGGCCTGTCGACCAACTCCCGGCGGGCGGCGTACGGCGTCGCCGCGGTGCTCCAGCGCTTCGGCAAGCGGATCGTGCCGGTCCACCCCGAGGCGGAGACGGTCCACGGGGAGCGGGGGTACGCCTCGCTCGCGGACATCCCGTTCGAGGTGGACGTCGTCGACGTCTTCGTCAACAGTGACCTCGCCGGGGCCGTCGCGGACGAGGCGGTCGCCAAGGGCGCCAAGGCCGTGTGGTTCCAGCTCGGCGTGGTCGACGAGGCCGCCCACGACCGCACGCGGGCCGCGGGGCTGGACATGGTGATGGACCGCTGCCCGGCGATCGAGATCCCCCGCCTGGGCTGAACCGGTGGACCACTCCGGCCCCCTGACGTCCGTCTAGGGGCACCCGTAATGTGCGGATGACCACCGCCCCTCCCCCCTCCGACTCCCCCGCCCTCGCAGTGGCTGTCCGAGGTGTAGTACCACGGCACCGGCACGGGGGGATCCGTTCCGCGCGGGCACCACGCGCGCCCGGCTGCGCCGCCTGTTCACCTCGCCCGCCGCCGCGACGGCGTTCGCGGAGCAGTACCTGGGGACGGCGGAGCGGTACTGAGCCGTGAGGGGGGCGGACGGCACGTCCTAGTCGTGCACCGGCTGGTCGCCGAGCCGGTGGTCGGCCACGTTCAGCGCTTCGTCGACCAGGCGGCGCAGATGGCCGTCGCGCAGGGAGTAGATCACCCGGCGGCCCTCCTTGCGGGTGCTGACGAGCCCCGCCAGCCGGAGCCGTGCCAGATGCTGGCTCACCGCCGGACGGGCCGCCCCGCACACCTCCGTCAGTGTCGTCACGTCCGCCTCGCCCGAGGTCAGGGCGTGCAGCAGGGTCAGGCGCGTACGGTCGCCGAGCAGGGCGAGCAGCTCGGCGGCGAGGGCGAACTGCTCCTCGCCCGGACTGCGCGGGTGCGCATGGTGCGCAGGTGACAGGTGCATGTGTGCGCTCACACGCACATAATGGCGTGGTGGGCGGGCGCACGTCCACCGCGGCGCACCGGAAGGGGATCGACGTGAGCGAGCGGCACCGGCACGACCACCACGGTCACGACCACCACGACGGCCATGAGAACGACGGTCACGACGGCCACCACAGTCACGACGCTCACGACGGCCACGACGGCCGAGAGGCCCACCACGGTCACCCTCACGAAAGCCACGGGCCCATGCACCACCACGGCGACCGGCACCGGCACCCTCACCACCACCCCCGCCCAGGTCCGCGCCCGCGCCCGCGCCACCGCCTCGCCCACCGCCTCGCCCACCTCCTCACCCCCCACTCCCACGAGACCGCCGACAAGCTGGACCGTGCCCTGGAGTCCTCGGCCCGGGGCATGCGCGCGCTGTGGATCTCGCTGGCGGTCCTCGGCGTGACAGCGGCGGCGCAGGCGGTCGTGGTGGTGGCCTCCGGCTCGGTGGCGCTGCTCGGCGACACCGTGCACAACGCGGCGGACGCGCTGACCGCCGTACCGCTCGGGATCGCGTTCGTGCTGGGACGGCGGGCCGCCACCCGCCGCTTCACCTACGGCTACGGGCGGGCGGAGGACCTGGCGGGACTGGCGATCGTGGTGACGATCGCCGCGTCGGCGGCCTTCGCCGGGTGGGCGGCCGTCGACCGACTGCTGGACCCGCGGCCCGTGGAGCACCTGCCCGCCGTGGCGGTGGCCGCGCTCGTCGGCTTCGCGGGCAACGAGTGGGTGGCCCGCTACCGGATCCGCGTCGGCCGCGCCATCGGCTCGGCGGCGCTGGTCGCGGACGGGCTGCACGCGCGCACCGACGGCTTCACGTCCCTGGCCGTACTGCTGGGCGCCGGCGGGTCCGCGCTGGGGTGGCGAGCGGCCGACCCCGCGGTGGGGCTGGCGATCACGGCGGCGATCGTGCTGGTGCTGCGGGACGCCGCGCGGGAGGTGTTCCGGCGGGTGATGGACGCCGTCGACCCGGTGCTCGTGGACCGGGCCGAGCGGGCGCTGCGGGAGGTCGCGGGCGTGCGCGGGGTGGGCGAGCTGAGGCTGCGCTGGATCGGGCACCGGCTGCGCGCCGAGGTGGCGGTCGTCGTGGACGGCGAGGCGACGGTCCGCGCGGCGCACGCGATCGCCGTGGACGCCGAACACGCCCTGCTGCACGCCGTGCCGCGGCTGACGGCGGCGCTGGTGCACGCGGATCCCGCGCCGGTGCCGGGCGAGGACGACCCGCACCGGGTCCTCGCCCATCACGGCACGGCCTGAGGTCAGGCCGTGCCGAGACCGTCCAGCACCACCGCGCCCGGCAGGCCGGCGAACGCCTTGCCCGGCACGAGCAGCTTCCCGCGCCGGCGTCCGCTGCCCACCAGGACGTAGGGCAGGTCGACGACGGCCGAGTCCACCAGTACCGGCCAGGTCTCGGGCAGTCCGACGGGGGTGATGCCGCCGTACTCCATGCCGGTCTCCCCGGTGGCAGTGTCCATCGACGCGAAGGAGGCCTTGCGGGCGCCGAGTTGACGGCGTACGACGCCGTTGACGTCGACCCGGGTGGTGGAGAGCACGACGCACGCGGCGAGCGTGGTCTCGCCGCCGCGCCGCCCCGCGACGACCACGCAGTTCGCCGACCGCTCCAGCAGTTCCCGCCCGTAGTGCTCCACGAAGTCGGCGGTGTCGGCCCACCGCGGGTCGGTGTCGACGTAGAGGATCTGGTCCGGCCTCGGGGAACATCGGTACAGCGGTTGGCGCTGAGAACGATCATGGTCAGGGTGTGAGGGCGCTGACCCGGTTCTCGTACTCGCGGCGGGCCTTGCGCTGTGCCGGGACCGCTGGGACGCCCTGGGCGCCGTCGAGCGGCTGACAGCGGGCGAGGAGCTGGTGGTGCACCGCAGGGACGGCGGTCACGCGCAGGGTGTAGCCCTGGCCGCGCCGTACGGCCACCCCCTGGTCGAGCGCGGCGCGCTCGGCGGGCTCCAGCTCGGTGGTGCGGAGGTAGTCGGCGACCTTGCCCGGCATGTCGAGGGTGACCGGTAGCTCCGGGGCGGGCGTGTCCTCCTCGCTGGCGGTGTGTTCGGGCAGGAGGTCGGCGACGGCGGTGCGGATCGCGCCGCGGCTGACGTCGTGGTCGCGGGCGAGGGCGGCGATGGAGCGGCCTTCCAGGTACGCGGTTCGCACGTCGGCGGCCGTCGTGGCCGCGACGGCGGGGCGGCGCCCGCCCTTGCTGCCCTTGGCCTCGGCGGCGCGCAGTCCGTCGTAGGTCAGCTCGCGCTGGAGGTCGCGTTGGAGTTCGCCGGCGGCGGCGAGGGTCTGCACCATGAACTTCACGGTGGACAGCAGCTCGCCGGTGCGCGGGTGGCGGGCGGTGAGGTCCATGGCGGAGAACGCGCCGTCGTGGATGCGCAGGGCGAGGCGGTCGCGGTGAAGGACGTCGAGTACGTCGAGGATGTGCTGGTTGCCGCGCACGAGGCGGAACATCTCGGAGATGTGCACGGTGTCGCCCGGCCGCGCGTACGTCAGCAGCTCGCCGAACTTCGGACGCTGGAGGGGGTGGAGGCGGCTGGAGGTGCCCGGGTCCTCCTCGAAGACGACCGGGTCCTCGATCCCGGCCTCGTCCAGGACGAGGTCCTGCCGGGCGGTGGACTGCTGGTCGGTCGAGACCCGCTTGTAGACCAGGTTCGCCACCGAGGGGCCCCTTCCGTATGGAGGATCGGACCCTATCTGTCGTCAAACCCTGTCAGCAATCACTATCGGATCTGATTGGATTCGCGCCGCCGTGAACCCCCGGGTTGCACGGGTTCATTGGACGCGTCGGCTCCCTGTCGTCAAACGTTCCTTTGCCGACAGGCAGAGATGGAGGCGGCGCGGCGGAGGGCCCGATCCGCTTCCGGTGGCTGGATCGAGGGCAGGCCCGGGATGCGGTCTTCGCCGTGGGTTACGCCTGCGCGGGGCGGGCGTCGAGAGGGCCGGGGCCGAGGGGGGCATCCTCGGCGCGGGCGAGGAGCCCGGAAAGGGTGATCTCGGTGGACTGACGCACGACGTCGGTGAAGTCGGCCTGCAAGCCGGCCAGAGTGGGCTCTGCGGTGTAGGCGTCCAGCAGTGCTTTGGGGGGCTGGTGGTACGGCCAGGCGGCGGCGACGGTCAAGGTGAGCAGGCCGACGAACCGGAAGGCGTCCTGGGTGCCGAGTTCGGGCAGGTGTCGGCGGATCAGGTGCACCAGTGACTGGAAGTGGCGCAGGGTGGCGTGCTTGTGCCAGACGGCGACGTCGGTGGAGACGTTGTGTTCGAGTACGCCTGCCTGGGCGCTGATCAGGTCGCAGAGCACGGGCCGCCCGGTGGCGGACTCGGCCAGAGCCTGTGCGAGACGGTCTCCACGTGCACGCGGGGTGCCCTCGGCGGGCGCGAGGGAGTCTTCCAGGGCGGTGATCCACTGCGTCAGCTCGGCGTCCAGGAGCTGGAGCAGGATGGCCTCGCGCGATTCGAAGTAGCGCAGCACGTTGGCCTTGGCCAGGCCGGTACGGCGGCTCAGTTCGTTCAGGCTCACCTTGCTGACCGGCATCTCGGCGAGCATCGCGGCGGCGGTGTCGAGGATCTGCCGCCGCCGCTGGTCTCGCTGTTCGTCGGTGCGGGCACGTTGGAAGGTCACCCCCACATATTACAAACCACCGGTACTTTGCATAGATACCGGTGGTCCGTTAACGTGGAAAGCGTTAAGAGACCGGCAGTAACTTACGGTGCCGTCCTTTCGGCGGCGTCAACCGCGTCACCGCGGGTTTCGGACTGCACCTGCGAAGGAGAATCATGCGCACCACCACCGGATGGAAGATCACGGACGGCACCACCGACCTGAAGCGGGTCCCGCTGGAGCGTCGCGACCTGCGTGCGAGCGACATCGCGGTCCGGGTCGACTACTGCGGCGTCTGCCACTCCGACCTGCACGCGGTCCACGCCATGCCCGACACCGTGCCCGGCCACGAGTTCATCGCCACCGTCACCGAGCTGGGCTCCGCCGCCACCCGCTTCACGATCGGCGACCGGGTCGCCGTGGGCACGGTGGTGGACTCGTGCGGCACCTGCAAGAACTGCCTCGCGGGTGAGGAGATCTACTGCACGAACGGCTGGTCGCCCACCTACGGCGGCCCCGACCGCGTCGACGGCCGCCCGCAGCAGGGCGGCTACAGCCGCGAGTACGTCATCAATGAGAAGTACGCCCTGCCGCTCCCCGAAGGACTCGACCCGGCCAAGGCCGCGCCGCTGATGTGCGCCGGCATCACCGTCTGGTCCCCCCTGCGCAAGGCGAACGTCGGCCCCGGCAGCCGCGTCGCTGTCGCCGGCCTCGGCGGCCTGGGCCACCTCGCGGTGAAGTTCGCCGCAGCCCTCGGCGCCGAGGTCACCGTCCTGAGCCGTACCCCCGACAAGGAGAAGGACGCCCGCGCGCTCGGCGCCACCGGCTTCGTGCTCACCACCGACGAGGAGCAGGTCAAGCAGGCGTATGGGAGTTTCGACCTCATCATCGACACCATTGCCGCCACCCACGACCTCGACCCCGAGATCCTGATGCTCGACCTCGACGGCGAGCTCAGCCTGCTCGGTGTCTCCTGGGAGATCTCGGTCAACAACCTGCTGCTGCTCATCGGCCGCAAGCGCCTGTCCTCCTCGGCCACCGGCGGCCTGCCCGCCACCGCCGAGATGCTCGCCTTCGCCGCCGAGCACGGCATCGAGCCCGACGTCGAGATCCTCCCCTCCGCCCGCGTGAAGGAGGCCCTCGACCGCCTGGAGGCCAACGACGTCCGCTACCGCTTCGTCCTCGACCTCGCCGACCTCGACTGACCGGCCCTGCCCGGACCCCGTCCCCCGGGGGAGCCCGAACCGCGGCTCCCCCGGCATCCCAGCAAGGAGACAGGCAGCATGAAGGTAGTGATCTTCGGCGGAAGCGGGCTGATCGGCGACGGATTCGTCCAGGAGAGCCTGCGCGCCCCGGACGTCACCGACGTGATCACCGTCGGCCGGTCGCCGATGGGCACCCCGCACCCCAAACAGCGCCATGTGGTGCACGACGACTTCCTCGACCTCTCCGCGATCCGCACGGACCTCGACGGCGTCGACGCCTGCTTCTGGGGCCTGGGCGTCTCAGCCGTCGGCATGAGCCCACACGACTACGAACGCGTCACCTACGACTACACGATGGCCGCCGCCCGCACCTTGGCCGAACTCAACCCCGACCTGACCTTCGCCTATCTCTCCGGCGCCGGCACCGACAGCACCGAGCAAGGCCGCAGCCGCTGGGCCCGCGTCAAAGGCCGCACCGAAAACGCGATCATCAACGCCTTCCCCCACGGCTACGCCCTGCGACCCGCCTTCGTCCTGCCGGCCCACCAACAACGGTCCAAGACCCGCTCCTACCGGTGGGGCACCGCCGCCATCACGCCCCTCGCCCCCCTGATCCGCCGGCTCACGGACGCCGCCATGACCGACACCGCACAGATCGGGCAGGCGGCTCTGCACCTGGCCCGGCAGGGGCACCCCCGGCACGTGCTGGAGAACCGCGACATCGTCGCCCTGGCCACCCCTCCCCACCCCTGACACCGGACTCTGTTGCTGAATTCGTCAGCGGGCGAGTTGGTGGCTGAGGCGCTCGAGTCGGCTGGTGCGAGGCTTGCGTAGTGGGTCGGTGGTCCACC
>NZ_JBHWKO010000066.1:0-32297 GCF_042731035.1 Streptomyces sp. NPDC059895 | reverse complement strand
CGCCCGGTTACATTCCGAACCCGGAAGCTAAGCCTTACAGCGCCGATGGTACTGCAGGGGGGACCCTGTGGGAGAGTAGGACGCCGCCGAACAATCATTCAAAGGGTTGGGCTCTGAACTTCGGTTCAGAGCCCAACCCTTTTTTGTTTCCTGTCACTTGACGTTCATGTTCCGCGCCCAGCATCCACCGCATGGGTACTGCAGCAATGCTCAGGGCCGCAGGTGTCGGAATCGGAGACGAGGTCGTCGTGCCGGCCTTCGGGAACGTCGAAGTGGCCGAGGCGGTGACCCTGGCAGGGGCGTTCCCGGTGTTCGCCGACGTGGACCCGGTGACGTACTGCCTCGACGCGGACGCCGTCGAACACGCCGTCACCCACCGCACCGCGGCCGTCGTCGTGGTGCATCGGTTCGGGCGGCCGGCGGACATCGCGCGGCTGCACACCGTGGGGCAGCGGCACGGGCTCCTCGTACTGCAACAAGGGGAGTCCGAGGCGCCGTACGACGAGGTCGCGCGGCGCAGGGAGCGGGCCGCCTTCCTGGACACGCGGCTGCGGGGGGTGCGGACACCCGACGGCGGCGACGGACACACCTACCAGCAGTACGTCGTGCGGGTACCGGGCAACGGGAGGCCCGACCGGGACGCGTTCGCGCGCGCCCTCCGAGCAAAGGGAGTGGAGTGCCGGGTGCCGGTGAAGACCCCCCTGCACCGGCTGCCCGAGTTCCGGCGGTGCGTCTCCCTGCCGCAGACCGAACTGGCCGCCGACGAGACACTCGCACTGCCGGTGGACGCGTCGCTGACCAAACGGGACATGCAGCGGATCGTCGGCGCCTGCAACGCACTCGGCGGACTGCTCCGGGCCGCTGTCTGAACGAGTTTGGGAGTACGGCTTCGTTCGGGGTATGATCTATTCCGTTGCCGCAAGGGAAACCTCGAAAGCAACCGGCCCCTATAGCTCAGTCGGCAGAGCGTCTCCATGGTAAGGAGAAGGTCAACGGTTCGATTCCGTTTGGGGGCTCGAAAGAAATCCCCCCGCCCATCCGGGCGGGGGGATTTTTCATGCCCTTCCCCTCAGGCCACCCGCATCGCCAAAATGGCCATGTCGTCCGACGGGGCGTCCGACGCGAAGCGCTCCACCGCGCGCATGATGCGGGCCGCGACCGCGCCGGCCGTCAGACCCGTACACGTCGTCAGAACATCGGCCAGACCGTCGTCGCCGAGCATCCTCGTGCCCTCACGGCGCTCCGTCACACCGTCCGTCACACACAGCAGCACATCGCCCGGGTCGAGCGTGACCGTCTGCTCGTAGAGCTCCAGGTCCTCCATCACGCCGAGCAGCGGCTGGGGCTCGGCGGCCGCCTCGACCGTGCCGTCCTGGCGGAGGCGGAGGGGCAGCGGATGACCGGCACAGACCACCTTCAGTTCCGCGCTGCCGTCCTCCTGCGGGCGCATCTCGCCGTAGAGGAGCGTCAGGAAGCGGCTGCGGGCTCCCTCGTCGAGGATCGCGGAGTTCAGGCGCTCCAGGACCGCCGGGCCGCTGAGGCCCTCCCTCGCCAGCAGCCGCAGGGCGTGCCGGGCCAGGCCCGTCACCGCCGCCGCGTTCGGGCCCGTACCGCAGACGTCGCCGATGGCGAAACCGTAGGCGCCGTCGCTGATGGGGAAGATGTCGTAGAAGTCGCCGCCGACCTCGTTGCCCTCGCCGGCCGCGCGGTAGATGACCTCGACCTCGACACCGTCGATCTGCGGCAGCTCCGGCGGCAGAAGGCTGCGCTGGAGGGACTGGCTGATGGCCGTGCGCTCCGAGTACAGCCGGGCGTTGTCCAGGGCGAGCGCCGCTCGGCGGCTCAGATCCTCGGCCAGTTCCAGGATCTCCTGGCGGAAGTGTTCGTCGGTCGGCTTGCCCAGGGTGAGCATGCCGATGACGCGGTTGCGGGCCACCAGCGGCAGGACGACCGTCTCGCCGCCCACCGCCGAGGCCGTCGCCAGGGTCGGGCCGATGCCCGACGCCAGCTGGTGGGTCGGGCCGCCGGACAGACCCAGACTGCGCATGGAACTGCGCAGGGCCGCCTCGTGCGCGGCCTCGCCCGGGGCGGACCAGACACGGGCGCCCGGCGTGGGCACCGGGTCCGGCGGGGCGATCTTCGACAGCAACGACTTGATGCCGTCGATGAGTTCCTCGTCCTCGTGCAGGACGTAGGACAGGTACGGATCCGAGGCCTGGTCGGCGATCGTGTAGACAGCGCACCAGGTGGCGAGGGTGGGAACCGTCATCTGCGCCATCAGGGCCAGCGTCTGGTCGCGGTCCAGCGTCCCCGCCAGCAGGTCGGAGGCCTCGACGAGGAAGCTCAGGGAGCCGCGGCGCAGTCGCTCCAGCTCGCCCAGGCGGGCCGACTCGACCGCCAGCGCGATCCGGTCGGCGGCGAACTGGAGGCGCAGCGCCTCCTCGTTGGAGTATCTGCCCGGAGACTCCGCCGCGACGCCCAGGGAGCCGGTGAGACGGCCCTCGACCTTCAGCGGGACCGTCACCACCGAGCGCATGCCCGTGCCGTTCAGCAGCGGTACGGCGCCGGGAACCGCGAGGAGGTCCTCGTGGACGGCCGGCATACGGGCCGAGCCGTAGCGGCCGGGGCCCGCTTCGACGGGCACCCGCGCGAAACGCTGGCGCGCCGAGGGCAGGCCGGTGGAGGCGCGGACCTCCAGCTCCGTCTCGTCGTCGGTCGCGAGGAGGAGGAACGCCGAGTCGCCGTCGAGCATGTCACGGGCGCGCTCCACCGTGCGCTGGAGGAGACCGTCGAGGTCGTCCGGGGCGGGGGAGCCGATGAACACCTCGAAGGGGTCCGCGCTCTGGCCGTCGCCGGCGGGCGTCGAGTCGGCGGAGGCCGGGATGCGCGACGGTGTCTGCAGCACCGCGCGTTCGTGGTCGCGGACCAGGAGGCACACCGTGGACGGGTCGCCGTCGGTGTCGCGGACGCGCAGGTGCGAGGCGTACACCGGGAGCACGCGGCCGTTGGCGCCGCGGATGCCGTAACTGCCCTCCCAGCGGGAGAGCCGGAGGGCCTCGGCGATGCCGGTGCTGGTGCCGGGGGTGTGCGGCCAGGCGGCGAGGTCGGTGAGGGGCTTGCCGGTGACCAGGTCCGCCGGATAGCCGAACAGGTCCTCCGCGTCCTCGTTCCAGGACGAGATGCTGCCCGTACGGTCGATCTGGACGACGGCGACGCGGACCCGGCCGTCGGCGAGCGGGAGGAGGTCCGCGGGCAGGGACGGGCCGGCCGCGCGGGTGCCGACCGGGCGCTCGGGCAGGGCGATCTGGAACCAGACGTTCTTGTGGGTCGGTGTGTACTCCACGCCCCAGCGGCCGGCGATGGCCGCGCACAGCTGGAGGCCGCGGCCGCCCTCGCGGTCCGGGCTGCCCATGGAGGCGGGGGAGCCCTGGAGGGGGACCTCGCGCTCGGGATAGCGGTCGGCGACCTCGATGCGGACGCCGTCGTCCGTGCGCAGGCACAGGACGTCGGCGTGGGTGCCCGCGTGGACGACCGCGTTGGTCACCAGTTCGCTGGTGAGGACGACGGCGTCGTCGACGATGTCGGCGAACCCCCAGCCCTGGAGCGTGTCGCGGACGAAGGAGCGGGCGGTGGCGACCGACCGCCCCACGGGCTCGAAGCTGGCGGCCGCACGCGCGGTGATCACAGAACTCCTCGGCCGGTAGTCGACGTGCAGGGCTGCCCGGCCGTCCTGCTCCCGCCGCTGCTGCGGGAGCCTCTCCGACGGCCGGGGGTCCGGGGGCTGTGCCCCCGGGATCAGTCCGGTGGTCATGGTGCGGCCGCCCCTTCGATGCCCGCTCGTGCTCGTGCCACCGCCCAGACCGGACGGACCGGCGCGGCTGGACAGCCGCATGCAAGGTTACTTACCTTCCCCGTCCTCGCGGATGCCGGTCCGCTGTGATTCCGCCCCAAGGGTTGTGCGGACGATGTGCGAAGCTGCCGAACTGTTATGGCCTGGTTCGGGGAGGGTGAAACACTGGGCAGGCTTCTTGTGAAGGTCGGGCAGACTGGGTGTCTTCAGTGGACGGTGGGCAGCAGTGCCTCGGGCCTGCCTGATTTCATCGGGCACTAGGACGGACGACCCCTGCGGGAGGGACAAGTGGAGTCTGGCGCAGCGACGCGGGGCACTGAGACGCGCGCAAAAGGCGGACAGTCCCTGAGCAGGCGGCGCGCGTCCCGGGGCGGGACGACGACGGTGGACACGGCGGCCCTGAACCGCCTGCTGGCCGCCCTCGGGTCCATGCGGGACGGGAACTTCCGCAAGCGGCTCACCGTCTCCGGCGACGGAGTGATGTCGGAGATCGCGGCGGTCTTCAACGAGGTGGCCGACCGCAACCTGCATCTGACGGGTGAACTGGCGCGGGTGCGGCGGATGGTCGGACGCGAGGGCAAACTCACCGAACGGCTGGAGACGGGTGCCTGCGAGGGGTCCTGGGCGGCGGCCGTCGACAACTCGAACGCGCTCGTCGACGACCTCGTACGGCCCGTCTCCGAGGTCGGGCGGGTGCTGTCGGCGGTCGCCGAGGGCGATCTGTCGCCGCGGATGGAGCTGCGGACGCACACCCCGGAGGGGAGCGGGCATCCGCTGCGCGGGGAGTTCCTGAAGGTCGGGCGGACGGTCAACAACCTGGTCGACCAGTTGTCGACGTTCACCGACGAGGTCACGCGGGTGGCCAGCGAGGTGGGGACCGAGGGCAAGCTGGGCGGACAGGCCCAGGTGCGCGGGATGTCGGGTTCGTGGAAGGACCTCACGGAGTCCGTCAACACGATGGCGGAGCGGCTGACCGCGCAGGTGCGCGACATCGCGCTGGTGACGACCGCGGTGGCCAAGGGCGACCTGTCGCGGAAGGTCACCGTGCACGTCGAGGGCGAGATGCTGGAGCTGAAGAACACCGTCAACACGATGGTGGACCAGCTCTCGGCGTTCTCGTCCGAGGTGACGCGGGTGGCCCGTGAGGTGGGCACCGAGGGCATCCTGGGCGGTCAGGCGCGGGTGTCCGGTGTGGACGGGGTGTGGAAAGAGCTGACCGATTCCGTGAACACCATGGCCGGGAACCTCACGGCCCAGGTGCGGGGGATCGCGGAGGTCACGACGGCGGTCGCCAACGGTGACCTGTCGAGGAAGGTGACCGTGCCGGCGCGCGGTGAGGTCGCGCAGCTCGCCGAGACGATCAACCAGATGACCGAGACGCTGCGGATCTTCGCGGACGAGGTCACGCGCGTGGCCAACGAGGTCGGTGGCGAGGGGCGGCTGGGCGGGCAGGCGAACGTGCCGGGGGCCGCCGGGACGTGGAAGGACCTGACCGACTCGGTCAACACCGTCTTCCGGAACCTGACCACGCAGGTGCGGGACATCGCGGCTGTGACGACGGCGGTGGCCAACGGTGATCTGTCGCAGAAGGTCACCGTCGACGTGGCCGGCGAGATGCTGGAGCTGAAGAACACCGTCAACGGGATGGTGGACCAGCTGTCCGCCTTCGGTGCCGAGGTCACGCGGGTGGCCCGGGAGATCGGTGTCGAGGGTGAACTGGGCGGTCAGGCGCAGGTGTCGGGCGCGGCCGGGACGTGGAAGGACCTGACGGACTCCGTCAACACGGCGTTCAGGAATCTCACCGGACAGGTGAGGAACATCGCCCAGGTGACGACGGCGGTGGCCAACGGTGATCTGTCGCAGAAGGTCACCGTCGACGTGTCCGGTGAGATGGCGCAGCTGAAGAACACCGTGAACACGATGGTGGACCAGCTGTCGTCGTTCGCCGACCAGGTGACGCGGATGGCGCGGGACGTGGGCACGGAGGGCCGGCTGGGTGGTCAGGCCCGGGTGGACGGGGTGTCGGGCACGTGGAAGGAACTGACGGACTCCGTCAACTCGATGGCGGGGAACCTCACCTCACAGGTGAGGAACATCGCGCAGGTGACGACGGCGGTCGCGCGCGGTGATCTCTCGCAGAAGATCGACGTGGACGCGCGCGGGGAGATCCTGGAGCTGAAGAACACCATCAACACGATGGTCGACCAGCTCTCCGCGTTCGCCGACCAGGTGACGCGGGTCGCGCGCGAGGTGGGGACGGACGGGCGGCTCGGCGGTCAGGCGCAGGTGCCCGGTGTGGCCGGTGTGTGGCGGGACCTGACCGACTCGGTGAACGGCATGGCCGGCAACCTCACGGCCCAGGTGCGCAACATCGCGCAGGTCGCCACCGCGGTGGCCCGGGGCGACCTGTCCCAGAAGATCACCGTGGACGCGCGCGGGGAGATCCTGGAGCTGAAGAACACCCTGAACACGATGGTGGACCAGCTGTCGTCGTTCGCCCAGGAGGTCACGCGGGTGGCCCGTGAGGTGGGTACGGAGGGGCAGCTCGGCGGTCAGGCCGAGGTGCAGGGTGTCTCCGGCACCTGGAAGGACCTCACGCAGTCGGTGAACTTCATGGCGAACAACCTGACCATCCAGGTGCGTCAGATCGCCGAGGTCACGACCGCGGTCGCCAAGGGCGACCTGTCGAAGAAGATCACCGTGGACGCCAAGGGCGAGATCCTCGAACTGGTCACCACCGTCAACACGATGGTGGACCAGCTGTCGTCGTTCGCCGAGCAGGTGACGCGGGTGGCCCGTGAGGTGGGCACCGAGGGCATCCTGGGCGGTCAGGCGCACGCGTCGGGCGTCACGGGCATCTGGAAGGACCTCACCGACAACGTCAACCTGATGGCCAAGAACCTGACCATGCAGGTGCGCAACATCTCCCAGGTGGCCGCGGCCGTCGCCAACGGTGACCTGACGCGGACGGTGACGATCGAGGCGCGCGGTGAGGTGGCGCAGCTCGCTGACACGTTCAACACGATGGTGAAGACGCTGAGTTCCTTCGCCGACCAGGTCACCAAGGTGGCCCGTGAGGTGGGCACCGACGGCATCCTGGGCGGGCAGGCGCATGTGCCGGGTGTGGCGGGGACGTGGAAGGACCTCACCGAGTCGGTGAACCAGATGGCGTCCAACCTGACCGGTCAGGTGCGCAACATCGCCATGGTGACGACGGCCATCGCCAAGGGCGATCTGACGAAGAAGATCGACATCGATGCGCGCGGGGAGATCCTGGAGCTGAAGACGACCATCAACACGATGGTCGACCAGCTGTCGTCGTTCGCCGAGGAGGTCACGCGGGTGGCCCGTGAGGTGGGCACCGAGGGGCAGCTCGGCGGGCAGGCGCGGGTGCGTGACGTCGACGGCACCTGGCGGGACCTGACGGAGTCGGTGAACGAGATGGCCGGGAACCTGACCCGGCAGGTGCGGGCCATCGCGCGCGTGGCGACCGCGGTGACCCGCGGCGACCTGAACCTGAAGATCGACGTGGACGCGTCCGGGGAGATCCAGGAGCTCCAGGACTACATCAACAAGATGATCGCCAACCTGCGCGACACCACGATCGCGAACAAGGAGCAGGACTGGCTGAAGGGCAACCTCGCGCGCGTGTCCGCTCTGATGCAGGGGCGGCGCGACCTGGCGGACGTGGCGTCGCTCATCATGAGCGAGCTGCCGCCGCTGGTGGCCGCGCAGCACGGCGCGTTCTTCCTGGCGATGCCGCCGGCCGACGGCAGCGCGGACCAGTACGAGCTGCGGATGCTGGGTTCGTACGGCTATTCGATGGGGTCCATGCCGACGTCGTTCCGGCCGGGTGAGGCGCTGGTGGGGACGGCGGCCGAGGAGAAGCGGACGATCCTCGTCTCCAACGCGCCGAGCGGCTATCTGAAGATCTCCTCCGGGCTGGGCGAGGCGCCGCCCGCGCAGGTGATCGTGCTGCCGGTGCTGTTCGAGGGCAAGGTGCTCGGGGTGATCGAGCTGGCGTCGTTCACGCCGTTCACGCAGATCCAGAAGGACTTCCTCAACCAGCTCGCCGAGATGATCGCGACGAGCGTCAACACCATCTCGGTGAACACCAAGACGGAGCAGCTGCTGAAGCAGTCGCAGGAGCTGACCGAGCAACTGCGCGAGCGGTCGGCCGAGTTGGAGCAGCGGCAGAAGGCCCTCCAGGCGTCCAACGCCGAACTGGAGGAGAAGGCCGAGCTGCTGGCCCGGCAGAACCGCGACATCGAGGTGAAGAACACCGAGATCGAGGAGGCGCGGCAGGTCCTGGAGGAGCGCGCCGAGCAACTCGCCGTGTCGATGCGCTACAAGAGCGAGTTCCTCGCCAACATGTCGCACGAGCTGCGCACGCCGCTCAACTCGCTGCTGATCCTGGCCAAGCTGCTCGCCGACAACGCGGACTCCAACCTGACGCCCAAGCAGGTCGAGTTCGCCGAGACGATCCACGGCGCCGGGTCCGATCTGCTCCAGCTGATCAACGACATCCTGGACCTGTCGAAGGTCGAGGCGGGCAAGATGGACGTCTCCCCGACGCGTATCGCGCTGGTCCAGCTCGTCGACTACGTGGAGGCGACGTTCCGGCCGCTGACCGCGGAGAAGGGCCTGGACCTGTCGGTGCGGGTGTCGCCGGAGCTGCCGGCGACGCTGCACACCGACGAGCAGCGGCTGTTGCAGGTGCTGCGCAACCTGCTGTCCAACGCGGTGAAGTTCACCGACTCCGGCTCGGTCGAGCTGGTCATCCGGCCCGCCGGGGCGGAGGTGCCGGTGCCGATCCGGGAGCAGTTGCTGGAGGCGGGTTCGCTGCACGATCCGGACGCCCCGCTGATCGCGTTCTCGGTGACCGACACGGGTATCGGGATCGCGGCCAGCAAGATGCGGGTGATCTTCGAGGCGTTCAAGCAGGCCGACGGGACCACCAGTCGCAAGTACGGAGGTACCGGCCTGGGGCTGTCGATCTCGCGGGAGATCGCGCAGCTGCTGGGCGGTGAGATCCACGCGCAGAGCGAGCCGGGGCGCGGCTCGACGTTCACGCTGTACCTGCCGCTGCACCCGAGCGAGCTGCCGCCGCAGGGCTACCAGCAGGTGGTGCCCGCGCTGGAGGCCGGGGACCTGGTGGCGTCGGAGAACGGCGTGGGCGAGCTGTCGGAGCTGTCCGACGTGGAGATCGAGACGCCGGCCGAGGTGAAGTCGTACCACGAGACGCAGAACGGTCCGGCCGCGCTGTTCCGGCGCCGGCGCCGCTCGGTGGCCGGGGGCGAGCCGACGGTGGGGCGGCCGGAGCAGTGGGCGCCGGTGGGGCACGAGGCGGCGTCGCAGGGGCACCGGGGCATCCGGTTCGGCGGTGAGAAGGTGCTGATCGTCGACGACGACATCCGCAATGTGTTCGCGCTGACCAGTGTTCTGGAGCAGCACGGACTGTCGGTGCTCTACGCGGAGAACGGCCGCGAGGGCATCGAGGTGCTGGAGCAGCACGACGACGTGGCGGTCGTTCTGATGGACATCATGATGCCCGAGATGGACGGGTACGCGACGACCACGGCGATCCGCCGGATGCCGCAGTTCTCCGGGCTGCCGATCATCGCGTTGACGGCGAAGGCGATGAAGGGCGACCGGGAGAAGGCGATCGAGTCGGGTGCCTCCGACTACGTGACGAAGCCGGTCGACCCCGATCATCTGCTGACCGTGATGCGGGAGTGGATGCGGCAGGAGTGACGGGAATCCTCCGGGGAGGCGGGAAGGTGCCGACCCGGGGTGGTCACGGCGGTGTGGGGCGGTGGGATCCGGGGAACCTTCTGGTCTCCTGCCGCGTTCCTGCTATGTGCACAGTGACATCACGGTGACAGGGTGTGGCGACGGTCGGGGTGGGGCTACCATGACCGGCACAAGGAAGGGCGGCGCAAAGGAGTCGTCCCAAGGGGCGGCGCCCGGCACTGCCGGGGCGAGGAGGGCGGGCCATGGTGCAGAAGGCCAAGATCCTCCTGGTCGATGACCGGCCGGAGAATCTGCTGGCGCTGGAGGCGATCCTCTCGGCGCTCGATCAGACGCTGGTACGGGCATCGTCCGGGGAAGAGGCGCTCAAAGCACTGCTGACGGACGACTTCGCGGTCATTCTGCTGGACGTCCAGATGCCGGGAATGGACGGTTTCGAGACAGCCGCCCACATCAAGCGGCGGGAGCGGACGAGGGACATTCCGATCATCTTCCTCACCGCGATCAACCACGGTCCCCACCACACCTTCCGCGGGTACGCGGCGGGGGCGGTGGACTACATCTCCAAGCCGTTCGATCCGTGGGTGCTGCGCGCGAAGGTCTCGGTTTTCGTCGAGCTGTACATGAAGAACTGCCAGCTGCGGGAGCAGGCGGCTCTGCTGCGGCTCCAGTTGGAGGGCGGTGGCGCCAAGGCGGCGGTCGGCGGTGCCAAGGAGTCGCCGGGGCTGCTCGCGGAGCTGTCCGCGCGGCTGGCCGCCGTGGAGGAGCAGGCGGAGGCCCTGTCCAAGCAGCTGGACGACGAGTCGGCGGACGCGGCCGCGGTGGCCACGGCGGCGCACCTGGAGCGCAAACTCACCGGCCTGCGACGGGCCCTGGACGCCCTGGAGCCGGGGACGGGCGGCGGTGCGGCGTCGGTGCCCTCGCAGACCTGAATCCCATCGGCGGGCGGGGTGCCGGGAGTTGCGGATGAGCGGGCGTCAGGGTCCCGCCTGAGCGCGCGTCAGCTTCACGCCCCCGCCGGGACGACACGAACGGGTGAAGCAGTGTGCACGCGTGTCCGCTGTCGTCTCCCCCGGTAATCTCACCTCCATGGCCTCACGTCCCTCCGCAGCCAAGAAGCAGCCCGCCAAGAAGGCGGCCGCTCCCGCGAAGGCCGCGGTGAGGAAGGCCGCCGCGAAGAAGGCCCCGGCGAAGAGGGCGCCCGCCAAGAAGGCCGTGGCGAAGAAGCCCGCGCCCAAACCGGCGCCCAGTCCCACCGGGGGCGTGTACCGGCTCGTACGCGCCGTCTGGCTGGGCCTGGCGCACGCCGTGGGCGCCGTGTTCCGCGGCATAGGGAACGGCGCCAAGAACCTCGACCCCGCCCACCGCAAGGACGGCGTGGCGCTGCTGCTGCTCGGCGTGGCCCTGATCGTCGCCGCGGGTACCTGGGCCGATCTGCGCGGGCCGGTCGGCGATCTGGTCGAGATCCTGGTGACCGGTGCCTTCGGCCGCCTCGACCTGCTCGTGCCGATCCTGCTCGCCGTCATCGCCGTGCGCTTCATCCGCCACCCCGAGAAGCCCGAGGCCAACGGGCGCATCGTGATCGGCCTGTCCGCACTCGTCATCGGCGTCCTCGGCCAGGTCCACGTGGCGTGCGGCTCGCCCGCCCGCAGCGGGGGCATGCAGGCGATACGGGACGCGGGCGGTCTCATCGGGTGGAGCGCGGCGACGCCGCTGACGTACGCCATGGGCGAGATCCTCGCCGTACCGCTGCTGGTGCTGCTCACGGTCTTCGGGCTGCTGGTGGTCACCGCCACGCCCGTCAACGCCGTCCCGCAGCGGCTGCGGCAGCTCGGGGTGCGGCTGGGCCTGCTGCGCGATCCCGAGGCGGACGCGTACGGCGCGTACGAGGACGACGACGCGCGCTACGACGAGCAGTGGCGCGAGGCGCTGCCCGCGCGCCCCCGTCGGCGCTCGAGCGCCCCGCAGGCGTACGACCCCGAGGGCGCCGAGCAGGAGGCACTCTCGCGGCGGCGCGGCCGGCCCCGGCGTTCGGCGGTGCCGCAGCCCGCGATGGACCGGCAGCCGGACGCGGTGGACATCGCCGCGGCCGCCGCGGCCGACCTCGACGGCGCCGTGCTGCACGGCATGCCGCCCTCGCCGGTCGTCGCCGACCTCACCCAGGGCGTGAGCACGGGCGACCGCGAGCCGACCGCGCCGGTCCCGGCCCCGGCCGCGCGCCCCCGGCAGGAGAAGCCGAGGACCGGGGTGGTGCCCGACCTCACCAAGTCCGCCCCCGCGGAGCCGCGCGACCTGCCGCCGCGCGCCGAGCAGCTCCAGCTCTCCGGCGACATCACCTACGCGCTGCCCGCGCTCGACCTGCTCACGCGCGGGGGGCCGGGCAAGGCGCGCAGCGAGGCCAACGACGCGATCGTCGCCTCCCTGACGACCGTCTTCACCGAGTTCAAGGTCGACGCCGCCGTCACCGGCTTCACCCGCGGCCCCACGGTCACGCGCTACGAGGTCGAGCTCGGCCCCGCCGTGAAGGTCGAGCGGATCACCGCGCTGACGAAGAACATCGCCTACGCCGTCGCCAGCCCCGACGTGCGGATCATCAGCCCGATCCCCGGCAAGTCGGCGGTCGGCATCGAGATCCCGAACACCGACCGGGAGATGGTCAACCTCGGTGACGTGCTCCGACTGGCGGAGTCCGCGGAGGACGACGACCCGATGCTGGTCGCCTTCGGCAAGGACGTCGAGGGCGGGTACGTCATGCACTCGCTGGCGAAGATGCCGCACATGCTGGTGGCCGGCGCGACCGGCTCCGGCAAGTCGTCCTGCATCAACTGCCTGATCACCTCGATCATGATGCGGGCGACCCCCGAGGACGTCCGGATGATCCTCGTCGACCCCAAGCGCGTGGAGCTGACCGCCTACGAGGGCATCCCGCACCTGATCACGCCGATCATCACCAACCCCAAGCGGGCCGCCGAGGCGCTCCAGTGGGTCGTGCGCGAGATGGACCTGCGGTACGACGACCTGGCGGCGTACGGCTACCGGCACATCGACGACTTCAACCGCGCCGTGCGCGAGGGGACCGTCAAGCCGCCGGAGGGCAGCGAGCGCGAGCTCCAGCCGTACCCGTACCTGCTGGTGATCGTCGACGAGCTGGCCGACCTGATGATGGTCGCGCCGCGGGACGTCGAGGACGCGATCGTGCGGATCACCCAGCTCGCGCGCGCGGCCGGCATCCATCTGGTGCTCGCCACGCAGCGGCCGTCCGTCGATGTCGTCACCGGTCTGATCAAGGCGAACGTGCCCTCGCGGCTCGCGTTCGCCACCTCCTCGCTCGCCGACTCGCGGGTCATCCTCGACCAGCCCGGTGCCGAGAAGCTGATCGGCAAGGGCGACGGGCTGTTCCTGCCGATGGGGGCGAACAAGCCGACCCGTATGCAGGGCGCGTTCGTCACCGAGGCCGAGGTCGCGGCGATCGTGCAGCACTGCAAGGACCAGATGGCGCCCGTCTTCCGGGACGACGTCACCGTGGGCGGCAAGCAGAAGAAGGAGATCGACGAGGACATCGGCGACGACCTGGACCTGCTGTGCCAGGCGGCCGAACTGGTCGTCTCCACGCAGTTCGGGTCGACGTCCATGCTCCAGCGCAAGCTGCGCGTCGGCTTCGCCAAGGCGGGCCGGCTGATGGACCTCATGGAGTCGCGGGGTGTCGTCGGGCCGAGCGAAGGTTCGAAGGCTCGTGACGTTCTTGTGAAACCCGACGAGTTGGACGGCGTGCTCGCGGTGATCCGAGGGGAAACTGAAGGATAGTCGTTTCTTCGCGGGAGCAGCGGGCGTTCGTGACGCACCCGTTAGGGAGCTGTGGGCAACCGTTTCCCCTCGTCGTACGTCAAGTTGAGCGACTGGACAGGTGGGGTGTCCACCCTGGGCTCCGCACCTGGCCCGTCATCGGGATGTCCGGCCATTCCGATGGCGTAAATGCCCCACCGACCGGTTGCCCCTCCCTTTTGCACCCCCCCTAGACTGAACCTCCAGCACAGGTGGCTACACGCTCGAAAGGCGCCCCCGTGTCCCTCGGCAACTCCCCTGAAGACGAGCGTCCGTTCGAAGACGTCTCTGAGGATGCCCGCCCCTCCATCGGCCGCGCCCTGCAGCAGGCGCGCATCGCGGCCGGGCTGACCGTCGACGACGTCAGCACCGCCACCCGAGTCCGTATCGCCATCATCCACGCCATCGAGTCGGACGACTTCGCCCCCTGCGGCGGGGACGTCTACGCCCGCGGTCACATCCGAACCCTGGCCAGGGCCGTCCAGCTCGACCCGGCCCCGCTGATCGAACAGTTCGACGCCACCCACGGCGGCCGTCCGGCACCCACACCGGCCGCACCCCTGTTCGAGGCGGAGCGCATCCGGCCCGAGCGGCGCGGGCCGAACTGGACCGCGGCCATGGTCGCCGCGATCGTCGCCGTGATCGGGTTCGTCGGCTTCACCGCGGTCAAGGGCGGCGACGAGAGCACCCAGGACGTCGCCGACGGCGCCGCCCCGACCACCAGCGCGCCCGCCCCGCCCACCCCCGAGAGCGACAAGAGCCTCGACGAGACGCCCGAGCCCTCCGACAGCGCCATCGCCGCCGCGCCCCAGGACAAGGTGACCGTCCAGGTCAGCGCCACCGACGGCAAGAGCTGGATCTCCGCCAAGGACCACAACGGCCGGCTGCTCTTCGACGGACTGCTCAAGCAGGGAGAGACCAAGACCTTCCAGGACAGCGAGAAGATCAACCTGGTTCTCGGGGACGCCGGCGCGATCCAGCTGTACGTGAACGGCAAGAAGATCGACGACGACTTCCGGCCGGGAGCCGTGGAGAGGCTGACGTACACGAAGGGCGACCCGGAGGCCGGGTGACGGGCGAACCCACCGCGTGAGGGGCCGGCGACGGCCGCCGGTCCCGCACGCGGGAAGATCACCAACCCCGTCGGCGGGGGGTGTCAGCCGGACGAAGTAGTCTTGAGCCCATGCCTGAACGCCGTACCGTCGCACTCGTCACCCTTGGCTGCGCCCGTAACGAGGTGGACTCGGAGGAGCTCGCAGGCCGTTTGGAGGCGGACGGCTGGCACCTCGTGGAGGACGCCGCGGACGCGGACGTCGCCGTCGTCAACACCTGCGGTTTCGTCGATGCCGCCAAGAAGGACTCCGTCGACGCCCTCCTCGAGGCGAACGATCTCAAGGGGCACGGCAGAACCCAGGCCGTCGTGGCGGTGGGCTGCATGGCCGAGCGGTACGGCAAGGACCTCGCCGAGGCGCTCCCGGAGGCCGACGGCGTCCTGGGCTTCGACGACTACGCCGACATCTCCGACCGCCTCCAGACCATCCTGTCCGGCGGCATCCACGCCGCCCACACCCCGCGCGACCGGCGCAAGCTGCTGCCGATCAGCCCGGCGCAGCGGCAGGAATCGGCCGCCGGCGTCGCGCTCCCCGGGCACGCTCCCGCGGACCTTCCCGACGGGCTCGCCCCGGCGTCCGGCCCCCGCGCGCCCCTGCGCCGCCGTCTCGACGGCGCCCCGGTCGCCTCGGTCAAGCTCGCCTCCGGCTGCGACCGGCGCTGCACCTTCTGCGCCATCCCCTCGTTCCGCGGATCCTTCATCTCCCGCCGCCCGAGCGACGTGCTGAACGAGACGCGGTGGCTGGCCGAGCAGGGCGTCAAGGAGATCATGCTGGTCTCCGAGAACAACACCTCCTACGGCAAGGACCTCGGCGACATCCGCCTGCTGGAGTCGCTGCTGCCCGAGCTGGCGGAGGTCGACGGCCTCGAGCGGGTGCGCGTCAGCTACCTCCAGCCGGCCGAGATGCGGCCCGGCCTCATCGACGTGCTGACCTCGACCCCGAAGGTCGCCCCCTACTTCGACCTGTCCTTCCAGCACTCCGCGCCCGACGTGCTGCGCGCGATGCGCCGCTTCGGCGACACGGACCGCTTCCTCGAACTGCTCGACACCATCCGGAGCAAGGCGCCCGAGGCCGGCGTCCGCTCCAACTTCATCGTCGGCTTCCCCGGCGAGTCCGAGGCCGACCTGGCGGAGCTGGAGCGGTTTCTGAACCACGCGCGGCTGGACGCCATCGGCGTCTTCGGCTACTCCGACGAGGAGGGCACCGAGGCCGCGACGTACGAGAACAAGCTCGACGAGGACGTCGTCGCCGAGCGGCTCGCCCAGGTCTCCCGGCTGGCCGAGGAGCTCGTCTCGCAGCGCGCCGAGGAGCGCCTCGGGGAAACCGTGCGCGTGCTCGTGGAGTCGGTGGACGACGAGGGCGTCCACGGCCGCGCGGCGCACCAGGCGCCTGAGACGGACGGCCAGGTGCGGCTCACGTCGGGCGAGGGGCTGGGCGTCGGTCGTATGGTCGAGGCGAAGGTGGTCGGTACGGAAGGTGTCGACCTGGTGGCCGAGCCCCTGCCGGGCTCGATCGGGTGTGGTGAGGAGGCGGACAGATGACGGGTGTCCCGGCATCGGCCGCGGGCGGCGCCTCACCGGCGAAGGGTGCCGCGGCCGCTGCGGGCGCGTCCGCCGACGACGAGACCTCGGGTGCCGGCAAGGCGCCGCGGGCCGGAAAGCTGGCGGCCGCTGCCGTCAACCAGGCGAGCGTCTGGAACGTCGCCAATCTGCTGACGATGCTCCGGCTGGTCCTGGTGCCGGGTTTCGTCGCACTGATGCTGGCCGACGGCGGCTACGACCCGGCGTGGCGTTCGCTCGCCTGGGCGGCCTTCGCCGTCGCCATGATCACCGACCTGTTCGACGGCCATCTGGCACGGACGTACAACCTCGTCACCGACTTCGGGAAGATCGCCGATCCCATCGCCGACAAGGCGATCATGGGGGCGGCCCTCATCTGCCTCTCCGCGCTCGGCGATCTGCCGTGGTGGGTGACGATCGTGATCCTGGGCCGGGAACTCGGCATCACCCTGCTGCGTTTCCTCGTCATCCGGTACGGCGTCATCCCCGCGAGCCGGGGCGGCAAGCTGAAGACCCTCACCCAGGGCGTCGCCGTCGGCATGTACGTGCTGGCGCTGACGGGCTGGCTGGCCACCCTGCGGTTCTGGGTGATGGCCGCGGCGGTCGTGCTGACCGTGGCGACCGGGCTCGACTATGTGAGACAGGCCATCGTGCTGCGCAGGCAGGGGATCGCCGAGCGCAGGGCCGCCGCACCGGAGACGGAAGGGTGAGTTCCACGGCCGCCGACGTGGTCCGACTACTGACCGTGAAGGGCCAGACGCTTGCCGTCGCGGAGTCGCTGACCGGTGGCCTGGTGGCCGCGGAGATCACATCGGTCCCCGGCGCGTCCAAGGTCTTCCTGGGGTCCGTGACGGCCTACGCCACCGCCCTGAAGCGGGAACTGCTCGGGGTCGACGGTGATCTGCTGGCCGCCCGGGGAGCGGTGGACCCGCAGGTCGCGGCCCAGATGGCGGCCGGAGTGCGCAAGGCGCTGGGCGCCGACTGGGGCATCGCGACCACCGGCGTCGCGGGTCCGGACCCCCAGGACGGGCAGCCGGTCGGGACGGTCTACGTGGCCGTGGACGGGCCGTCGGGGGCGGACTCCGGTTCTGCCTCTGGCGGAAAAGTGGAGGCCCTGCGGTTGAACGGCGACCGTGCGGAAATTCGTAGAGAGAGTGTACGGAGCGTACTCGCAGTGCTTCTGAGGGAGCTGGCGGGCGAACAGACCGGGAATGAGCGGGCACAGGATACGGAACAGAACGGGGGGTTTTGATGTTTGCAGCCCTGAGTGAACACGACATCGCTCCCCGCACGGCCGCAGCGCGAGGCGGTACGGTGGGGCGTGAAGGATGCGGCTACGCGGTCCGAGGAGGGAGCCACCGATGATTCTGCTCCGTCGCCTGCTGGGTGACGTGCTGCGTCGGCAGCGCCAGCGCCAGGGCCGTACTCTGCGCGAAGTCTCCTCGTCCGCCCGAGTCTCACTCGGCTATCTCTCCGAGGTGGAGCGGGGGCAGAAGGAGGCTTCCTCCGAGCTGCTCGCCGCCATCTGCGACGCGCTGGACGTACGGATGTCCGAGCTCATGCGGGAAGTGAGCGACGAACTCGCCCTCGCCGAGCTGGCCCAGTCCGCTGCGGCCACCCCCAGTGAGCCTGTGCCCACGCCGGTTCGTCCGATGCTGGGTTCCGTGTCGGTGACCGGTGTGCCACCGGAGCGGGTGACCATCAAGGCGCCCGCCGAGGCGGTGGACGTGGTCGCCGCGTGAGATGTCCCTCGGCGGCTGTGCCGGCCGACGGGTGTGTGCAAGGCGTACGGCATCAGTGCGGGTGAGTCGGTCACCGCGCGTGTGAGGCCCCGGCCGGGGCTTCTCCGGATCAAGCCGGAGGAGAGCGGTCGGGGTTTTTGCCGTTTCGTGGGTTGTCTTGCATCGGTTCGGGTGGGCTTGGATCGGTTCGGGTCCGTTTGCCGGTGGTGCGTGCTGCGGTCATCGTGGAGGGGCATGACGGGAGCCGACCCACCCGGAGGTATGGATGAACGCCGTGAAGAGCCCGCTGTCCGACGCCGATCTCAAGACCGTCGCCGAAGCCCTGCAGGGGGCACTGGTCGATCTGATCGACCTCTCGCTCGTCGCCAAACAGGTCCACTGGAACGTTGTCGGGCCCCGCTTCCGGTCCATCCACCTCCAGCTCGACGACGTCGTGTCCAGCGCCCGCACGCACACCGACGCGGTGGCGGAGCGCTCCTCGGCGCTGGGCGTGTCACCCGACGGCCGGGCGGCTACGGTCGCCTCCCGCAGCGGCATCGACACGGTGTCCCAGGGATGGATCAAGGACGCGGACGCGGTGGGCGCACTGGTGGCGGCGCTCGGTGCGGTGATCACCCGAATGCGGGAACGGGTCGCGGCCACCGAGAGCCCGGATCCCGTGAGTCAGGACCTCCTCATCGGGATCACCGCCGATCTGGAGAAGCACCACTGGATGTTCCAGGCGGAGAACGTGTGATGTGAGGCGTGAAGAGCTGTCCGCCCGACGGTGGAGCGCCCTCCCGGTGGTACGGGCGGGCGCTTCACCGTCCTGCCGGGCCGAAGGAGTGGTCCGCCCGCGTCGGGCCGGTGGCGACGGGGTGGAGATGACGGCCGTGGCGGTCCCGTGGTGACGGGGTGGAGGTGGCGGCTGTGGCGGCTGTGGCGGCCTCGCGGTGACGGGGTGGGCGTGGCGGCTGTGGCGGGCCGGACCGTGAGCCGGGGTGCTTCCCTCGGGCTCGGGGTGCTGTGGTGGTGGGCCGTGCTGCGGCTCGCCGTGGTGCCCGAGGCCGGGATGCTGGAAGGGGCCGTCGCCGCCGGGGGGTGGGGCCTGAGTCTGCTGCCGGTCCACTGTGTGGCCAAGGGGCGGGCGGTGGGGGCGGTTGCCGACGGGCGGTGGGCGGCTGCCTGGCGTGGGGCGCGGGGTGGACGGGCGGTGCCGGAGGGCGGAGGACGGCGCAGGCGCGGCCTCGGCCGCATGCGGCGCCGGTGACGGGCAGGGGGTGCCCGGTGGGGGCGCACGCCCGCGCAGTTTCGCGACGAGCGCGCGGTCGGCTCTGACGGCCCGCCGATCGGCGGGGGCGTCTAAGCGGCCGGATGCGAGCGGACACGGCGGGTGGCCGGGGAGCCCGGGGCCGGGGCGGGTCCCGTCTGACAGCTCGGGCACCAGTATGTCGGACGTTCGCGGGAGCCGTCGCCCTGGTCGGCCACCCGCACGGGCGTCCCGCAGCGCAGACAGGGGCGGCGTGCGCGGCCGTAGACGAAGAGGTCCTGGCCGCGCCGGCCCGTGGTGACGCGGGTGGGGCGGTCGCGGTTCACCTCCAGGAGCCGCTGCGCGAGGACGGGCAGCTTCGCCGCGCGGTCGGCGGGGAGCGCGCCGACGGGCAGCCAGGGAGTGGCGCCGAGAAGGAAGCAGAGCTCGCACTTGTAGACATTGCCGATGCCGGCGAGGTTGCGCTGGTCGAGGAGGGCCTCGCCGAGGGAGCGGGCCGGGTCCGCGAGGAGGTTGGCGAGGGCCAGCTCCGGATCCCAGTCCGAGCCGAGCAGGTCGGGGCCCAGGTGGCCGACGGCCCGCTCCTCCTCGGAGGTGCGCAGGAGTTCCAGGACGGGGAGGCGGTAACCGACGGCGGTGCGGTCGTCGGTGCCCAGGACGGCGCGGATCTGGTGGGCCGGACCGCCCGTCCAGCGCTGGTCGTTCGCGTACACCTTCCAGGAGCCGTCCATCCGCAGGTGGGAATGGAGTGTCAGGCCGCCCTCGACGCGGGTGAGGAGGTGCTTGCCGCGCGGGGTGACGTCCAGGACGGTACGGCCGGTGAGGTCGGCGGTGGCGTACTTCGGAACGCGCAGGTCGGAACGGGTCAGCACCTTCCCCGCGAGGGCGGCGTGCAGCCGCTTCGCGGCCTGCCAGACCGTGTCGCCTTCGGGCATGGGTCAAGAGTGGCACGGGGGCACGGCTGTGCGCGGCGTCAGGCTCTCAGCCTGAGGCCGCGGGGCGTCGCGATGAAGCCGGCACCCTCCAGCAGGGTGCCCAGCGGGGCGGTCAGGGCCGAGGCGCCGTTGACGCGTTCCACGGTGACCGTGCCCAGGGAGCCCGCGCGGGCGGCCGCGGCGAGGGCTTCCGCCGCCGCGTGCAGGCGCGGGTCGTCGCCGGCGGCGCCCTCGCCGTCCGCGGTGGCGGGCCAGGCCAGCAGGGTCTTGCCGCCGCGCTCCATGTAGAGGGTCAGCTCGCCGTCCACGAGCACCACCAGGGATCCCGCCTTGCGCCCGGGCTTGTGTCCGGCGCCGGTGGGCGGCTCGGGCCAGGACAGGGCGGCCCCGTACGCGTTCGCGGGATCGGCCGCGGCGAGCACCACGGCGCGCGACGCGGGGGAGGACGTACGGCGGCGGCGGTCGGAGAATCCCGAGGCGTACGGGAAGCCGTCGCCGCCGCGGGGACCGCCGGCGCCGGGGGAGGCGAGGTCGCGCGGGGAGACGCGGCCGCCCGGTGCGGTGGGGGCCGCCGGGGAGTCGAAGGCTCCGTCGAGTGCGGGTACGTCCCAGCCGAGATCGTCGGAGGGAGCGGTGTCGGGGAAGGCGAAGTCGTCGGGGGCGCCGGTCTCCCGGGCCGGGCCGGGCAGCGTCTCGTCCCGGTCGCGGGCGTTGGCGACCGCGCGGACCCGGTCCACGGCACCGTCCATGGCGAACTGCGCCGCGCCGAGGCCCTCCACCACGTAGCCGCGGCGGGCCTGGCCGCTCTCCTCGAAGACGGACAGGACGCGGTACGTCGCGGAGAAACCGCCCTCGATGCCCTCGGCCGAGACCGCGCCCCGGGTCACCACGCCGTGGCGGTCGAGCAGGGCGCGGGCGACGGCGTGGGCGCGGACGGTGGGGTCGGGTTCGTGGGCCGGCAGGAGCGACCAGCGGCCGGCGACGGTCGGAGGGCCGTTGCGGGACGCCGACCGCGCGGCGGCCGTCAGTGAGCCGTAGCGCCCGCGCGGGACCGCGCGCTTGGCGCGGTGGGCCGTGGAGCCGGCGGTGCGGCCCGAACCCAGCAGGGCGCGCATCGGCGCGAGCGTGTCGTTGGTCAGCCGGCCCGACCAGGCCAGGTCCCAGACGGCGTCGGCGAGTTGCGGGTCGGTCGCGTCGGGGTGCGTGGTCGCGCGGACCTGGTCGGCGATCTGGCGGAAGAACAGGCCGTAGCCGCCGGCCAGGGCGTCCAGGAGGGACTGGTGCAGTGCCGTCAGCTCCAGCGGATGGGGCGCGGGCAGGAGCAGGGGGGCCGCGTCCGCCAGATACAGGGAGACCCAGCCGTCCTTGCCGGGGAGCGCGCCCGCGCCGGCCCACAACACCTCCCCGGAGGCGGTGAGTTCGTCGAGCATCGCCGGGGCGTAGTCGGTCATGCGGGACGGCAGGACGAGCTTCTCCAGGGCGGAGGCCGGCACGGACGCGCCCTGGAGCTGCTCGACCGCGCGCACCAGGCCGTCGACGCCGCGCAGGGCGTGGCCCTTGCCGATGTGCTGCCACTGGGGCAGGAACTGGGCGAAGGCGGCGGGCGGAACGGGTTCGAGTTCGTGCCGCAGGGCGGCCAGGGAGCGGCGGCGCAGCCTGCGCAGGACGGTCGCGTCGCACCACTCCTGGCCGATGCCGGCCGGGTGGAACTCCCCCTGGACGACCCGGCCGCCCGCCGCGAGGCGCTGGAGGGCGCCCTCGGTGACCGCGACGCCCAGGCCGAAGCGGGTGGCGGCGGTGGTCGACGTGAACGGGCCGTGGGTGCGGGCGTACCGCGCCAGAAGGTCGCCCAGCGGGTCCTTCACCGGCTCGGTGAAGGCCTCCGGGACTCCGACCGGGAGGGCGGTGCCGAGGGCGTCGCGCAGCCGGCCCGCGTCCTCGATCGTCGCCCAGTGGTCGGCGCCGGCGATCCGGACCCGGATGGCGCGGCGGGCGGCCGCCAGCTCACGGGCCCAGCCGGGTTCCGCACCGCGCTCGGCCAGCTCGGCGTCGGTGAGCGGGCCGAGCAGGCGCAGCACGTCCGCGACGCCCTCGGCGTCCTTCACCCGGCGGTCCTCGGTCAGCCACTGGAGCTCCCGCTCCAGTTCGGTGAGCACCTCCGCGTCCAGCAGCTCGCGCAGCTCCGCCTGGCCGAGCAGCTCGGCCAGCAGGCGCGAGTCCAGGGAGAGGGCTGCCGCACGGCGCTCGGCGAGCGGGGAGTCGCCCTCGTAGAGGAACTGGGCGACGTAGCCGAACAGCAGGGAGCGGGCGAAGGGGGACGGCTCCGGGGTGGTGACCTCCACCAGACGCACCCTGCGGGACTCCAGGTCGCCCATCAGCTCGACGAGCCCCGGGACGTCGAAGACGTCCTGGAGGCACTCGCGGACCGCCTCCAGGACGATCGGGAACGAGCCGAACTCGCTCGCCACCTGGAGCAGCTGGGCGGCGCGCTGGCGCTGCTGCCACAACGGGGTCCGCTTGCCGGGGTTGCGGCGCGGCAGCAGCAGGGCGCGGGCGGCACACTCGCGGAAGCGGGCCGCGAACAGGGCGGAGCCGCCCACCTGGTCGGTGACGACCTGGTCGACCTCGCCCTTGTCGAAGACGACGTCCGCCGCACCGACCGGCGCCTGCGAGGCGTCGTACTCCGCGCCCGCCTTCAGCGGCTCCTGGTCGAGCAGGTCCAGACCCATCAGGTCGGCGTCCGGCAGGCGCAGCACGATGCCGTCGTCGGCGTGCATGACCTGGGCGTCCATGCCGTACCGCTCGGAGAGCCGGGCGCCGAGGGCGAGGGCCCAGGGGGCGTGGACCTGGGCGCCGAAGGGGGAGTGCACGACGACCCGCCAGTCGCCGAGTTCGTCGCGGAAGCGCTCCACGACGATCGTGCGGTCGTCCGGGACGTGGCCGCAGGCCTGGCGCTGTTCGCTCAGATAGGAGAGCACGTTGTCGGCCGCCCAGGCGTCCAGTCCGGCGGTGAGCAGGCGCAGGCGGGCGTCGTCCTCGGGCAGGGAGCCGACCTCGCGCAGGAAGGCGCCCAGCGCGCGGCCCAGTTCCAGCGGGCGGCCCAGCTGGTCGCCCTTCCAGAACGGGAGACGGCCGGGGACACCGGGGGCGGGGGAGACCAGGACGCGGTCGCGGGTGATGTCCTCGATGCGCCAGGAGCTCGTGCCCAGGGTGAAGACGTCGCCGACCCGGGACTCGTAGACCATCTCCTCGTCGAGCTCGCCGACCCGGCCGCCGCCTTTCTTCGGGTCGGCGCCCGCGAGGAAGACGCCGAACAGGCCGCGGTCGGGGATGGTGCCCCCGGAGGTCACCGCGAGCCGCTGCGCCCCCGGGCGGCCGGTGATCGTGCCCGTGACGCGGTCCCACACCACGCGCGGGCGGAGTTCCGCGAAGGCGTCGGAGGGGTAGCGGCCGGCGAGCATGTCGAGGACGGCCGTGAAGGCGGATTCCGGCAGCGAGGCGAAGGGCGCGGCACGCCGGACCATGGCGAGCAGGTCGTCGAACGGCCAGGCGTCCATCGCGGTCATGGCGACCAGTTGCTGGGCGAGGACGTCCAGCGGGTTCGCGGGGACCCTGAGGGACTCGATGGCGCCGGTGCGCATGCGCTCGGTGACCACCGCCGCCTGGACGAGGTCGCCGCGGTACTTGGGGAAGACCACACCCGTGGAGACGGCTCCCACCTGGTGGCCGGCCCGGCCGACGCGCTGGAGGCCCGAGGCCACGGAGGGCGGGGACTCGACCTGGACGACGAGGTCGACCGCGCCCATGTCGATGCCCAGCTCCAGGCTGGAGGTCGCCACGACGGCGGGGAGCCGGCCCGCCTTGAGGTCCTCCTCCACCAGCGCGCGCTGCTCCTTGGAGACCGAGCCGTGGTGGGCGCGTGCGATGACCGGCGGGGCGCCCTGGGCCGCGCCGGAGCCGCCCATCAGCTCCGCCGGGGCGTGGTGCTGGTCGAGCGGCTCGCCGGTGGCCCGCTCGTAGGCGATCTCGTTGAGGCGGTTGCACAGGCGCTCCGCGAGGCGGCGGGAGTTCGCGAAGACGATCGTGGAGCGGTGCGCCTGGACGAGGTCGGTGATCCGCTCCTCGACGTGCGGCCAGATCGAGGGGCGCTCCGCCCCTTCGGAGCCGTCCGCGACCGGGGAGCCGCCCAGCTCGCCCAGGTCCTCGACCGGGACGACGACCGAGAGGTCGAACTCCTTGCCGGACTCGGGCTGGACGATCTCCACCTTCCGCCGCGGGGAGAGGTAGCGGGCCACCTCGTCGACCGGACGGACGGTCGCCGAGAGGCCGATGCGGCGGGCCGGCCTCGGCAGGAGCTCGTCCAGGCGCTCCAGCGAGAGCGCCAGGTGGGCGCCGCGCTTGGTGCCGGCCACGGCGTGCACCTCGTCCAGGATCACCGTCTCGATGCCGGTCAGCGCGTCGCGGGCGGCCGACGTCAGCATCAGGAACAGGGACTCCGGGGTGGTGATCAGGATGTCCGGGGGGCGGGTGGACAGGGCCCGGCGCTCGGCGGCGGGGGTGTCGCCGGAGCGGATGCCGACCTTGACCTCGGGCTCGGGCAGCTCCAGGCGCACGGCTTCCTGGCGGATGCCGGTCAGGGGGCTGCGGAGGTTGCGCTCCACGTCGACGGCCAGGGCCTTGAGCGGGGACACGT
Organism: Streptomyces sp. NPDC059895; assembly: GCF_042731035.1. Lineage (NCBI taxonomy): Bacteria > Bacillati > Actinomycetota > Actinomycetes > Kitasatosporales > Streptomycetaceae > Streptomyces > Streptomyces sp. NPDC059895. The sequence continues at coordinate 7,584 of NZ_JBHWKO010000066.1, read as the reverse complement.
ACAGCACGCGGCAGCGCTTCTTCGGGTCGGCCGGCGGGGGCGTCGAGGCCAGCTCGTCCAGGGCGGCGAGGAACGCGGCGAGCGTCTTGCCGGAGCCGGTCGGGGCCACCACCAGCACGTCCGAGCCCTCGCGGAGGGCCTGCCACGCGCCCGCCTGGGCCGCGGTGGGCGCGGAGAACGCCCCCGTGAACCAGGCGCGGGTCGCGGGGGAGAAGCCGTCCAGGGCTCGGTGCGCGTTGCTGACCATGCGTCCATCGTGCACCCGGGGTCTGACAACGGGGCCGGGGCGGGGGTGCGGGGGCGGGGCGGCGCGCCGGGCCGGTGTCGGGCCGGTGTCGGCGGGGGCACCCCGGGCCGGGCCGGGGCAGGGAGCGCCGGGCGTGCGGGGCCGGACGGAGGCCGCGCGGAAGGGTGCGCGGAAGGGTGCGCAGAATGGGGGTATGGCGGGATCGGGTGAGGTGGCGCGGCACTGGCGGTACGCCGAGCTGCCCGGGGTCGACCTGCTGCGCGCCCGGTACGTGCGGAAGAACTTCGTACGGCACACCCACGAGCACTTCGTGATCGCCGGGATCGCCGAGGGCGTGGAGGTCTTCCACCACGGTGGGGCCGATCAGTACGCGGGAGCCGGCGCGCTCGCGCTGGTCAACCCCGATACGCCGCACACCGGACGGGCCGGGGTCCCCGAGGGGTGGCGGTACGGGGCCGTGTACCCCTCCGTGGAGGTCGTGGCCGGCATCGCCGCCGAGACGACCGGTCTGCGCGGCACGCCGGGCTTCGTGCGCCCGGTGCTCGACGATCCGCAGGCCGTCCAGCTCGTGCACCAGGTGCTGCGGGCCGCCGACGAGGGCAACGCGCTGGCCGCCGACACGCTGCTGCGGGTGGCCGTGACGCGGCTGCTGCGGTCGAACGGCGGATCACTGCCCGTTCGGCGGGTGCGTACCGCCGGGGGTCTGGCCGCCGCACGCGCGCGTGCCGTGCTGGAGGAGCGGATGGCCGACCCGCCGACGCTGGAGCAGCTCGCGCGGGAGCTGGAGACCGGTCCGTTCGCGCTGCTGCGCGCGTTCCGCGACACCTACGGGATGCCGCCCCACACCTGGCTCACCGACGCGCGGGTCCGCCGGGCGCGGCGGCTGCTGGACGCGGGGAGGGCACCCGCGGAAGCGGCCCTCGCCGTGGGGTTCACGGACCAGCCGCACCTCAACCGTCACTTCGCCCGGATCGTGGGAGTACCGCCGGGCGCCTACCAGCGGGAGCGCAAGAACGTACAAGACGCGCGGCGGTGACCGCTCCTACCGTCCGACGTGTGGCGGAACAGGCAGAAGCAGTACGACAGACAGCTCGCTCGGACACCGACGACGGCCGCCGGTACGGCAGGCCCGACGCCGCCGTCGTACGGGACGCCCTCGGCGTCGGGGTCGCCGTCGGCCTCTCCGGGTTCGCCTTCGGGGTGACCGCGGCGGGCAGCGGCCTCACCGTGTGGCAGACCTGTGCGCTCAGCCTGCTGGTGTTCACGGGCGCGTCCCAGTTCGCGCTCGTCGGGGCGCTCGCGGCGGGAGGCAGTCCCTTCACGGCGGCCGCCGGCGCCTTCTTCCTGGGCGTGCGCAACGCGTTCTACGGCCTGCGCCTGTCGCAGGTGCTGGCCCTTCCGCGCGCGGTGCGTCCGTTCGCCGCCCAGTGGGTGATCGACGAGACGACGGCCGTCTCGCTGGCGCAGCGCGACCGGCGGGGTGCGCGGATCGGCTTCGCGGTCACCGGGCTCAGCCTCTATGTGCTGTGGAACCTCACCACGCTGCTGGGCGCCCTGGGGGCCGAGGCACTCGGGGACACCGGCGCCTGGGGGCTCGACGCGGCCGGGCCGGCCGTCTTCCTGGCGCTGCTCGCCCCCATGCTGAAGACCCGCACCGACCGGGTCGCGGCCGCTCTCGCGGTCGTGCTGGGACTCGGTCTGCTGCCCGTCCTGCCCGGCGGTGTGCCGGTCCTGGTGGCCGCGCTCGCCGCACCGCTCGCCCTCTGGGGCGAGGGCCGTCGCACGGGGCGGACGCGGAACCGTCAGGAGGACGGGCGATGAGCATCTGGATCGCGATCGTGGCGACCGCCCTCGGCTGCTACGCCGTCAAGCTCGCCGGGCTGCTCGTTCCCGCCGGGGTGCTCGAGCGGCCCCTCGTGCGGAGGCTCGCCGCCCTGCTGCCCGTGGCCCTGCTCGCCGCCCTCACGGCCCAGCAGACGTTCGCCGACGGGCAGGCGCTGGTGCTGGACGCGAGGACGGCGGGGCTCGCCGCGGCCGCCGTGGCGCTCGCACTGCGGGCGCCGTTCCTGCTCGTCGTCGCGGCGGCCGTGGTGGTGACGGCCGGGGTGCGGGCAGTCGGGGGGTGAGGGCGGTTGGGGGTGAGGGTGGTTGGGGTGCGGGCCGTCGGGGGTGAGGGCGGCTGGGGTGCGGGCCGTCGGGGGTGAGGGGCGGGGCGGTCGCCGGAGGGCGACGGCCGGGGTGCCGGCCGTCGGAGGACGGTGGTGACGTCGGGCGGTGGAGGTGGTGGAGGCGGCCGGGCCGGCCGGCCGCGGTGCGGATGCGGAGGGGGGCCGGCGTCAGCCGATGGGGCGGCCGTACGACCTCAGGGTGCGCAGGGCTTCGATGGTCACGACGGGACGTGCCTCCAGGGCGGTTCCCGGTGCCCAGCGGCGCCAGCGGATCGGCCAGCCGCCGTCCTCCTGCTGGTCGGCGGCGAGGAAGTCCAGGGACCGCTCCATCTCGTCGTCGGTGAACCACGCGCGCGCGAGAGAGCCGGGCGTGCGGGCGTAGTCGTACGGGAAGTGGTGTTCGCCGGGGGCGTAGCCGGGTGGGACCGGGTGCGTGTCGCGGCGGTCCGGGTCCAGCACGGCGAGCCGGTGGGCCCGGACCAGGCGGCCGAGACGGTCGGCGGCCGCCTCCGCGCGCGGGCGGTCGGGCGCGGAGTCGAGAAACGCCACGGCGGCCTGGATCTCGTAAGGGTGGGACGTCTCCAGGGAGTCCACCGCCTGCCAGCAGAAGTCGGTGGCCCTGAAGAGCCAGGCGTGCCAGACCTCGTTGCGGTGCAGGACGCCCACCGCCGGACCGGTGGCCAGCAGCTCGCTGGGAGGGTCGTCCACGATCGGGACGAACGGGGCGGCGGGATAGCCGCGCTGGCTGGGACGGATCGCCGGGAGCGCGCCGTCGGGATTGGAGACGGCGGTGAGGTAGCGGCACACCTGTTCCACGCGCCGGCCCGCGCAGCGGCCCAGCGAGTCCAGGACGCGCAGGGCGCGCACCACGTGCAGGGGCTGGCTGACGGGGCCGCGCAGATCGGGCTCCAGCGCGTGGCCGTACCCGCCGTCCTCGTTGCGGTAGGCGTCGAGTGCGGTCTCCGCGGGTTCGGCGCCGCCGTGCAGGAAGTGGTGCGCGAAGAGGCGCTGCTCCAGCACGCGCGCGGTGAGCCAGACGAAGTGCTCGGCGCGGAAGAGCGGGGTGGGCGCCGGGGGCGTCGGGGGGAGTGGGGATGCTCCGGTTTCGGCCATGGAGCAGACCGTAGGACGGAAAGCGGTGTCGGCAGGAGGTCCCGGCCGGGGCCACCCCCGGGGGCGGGATACTGGTGTCATGCGGTTGACGGTCTTCTGGCAGCGGATGGCGGAGCACTTCGGTACGGGCTACGCCGACACCTTCGCGCGCGATCACGTGATGGCCGAGCTCGGCGGGCGGACGGTGCACGAGGCGCTGGCGGCCGGCTGGGACGCGAAGGACGTGTGGCGCGTGGTGTGCGCGGTGATGAACGTTCCGCAGGAGAAGCACTGATCAGCGGTGAAGATCGCAGAGGGCTCTCCGATTGTCGGTGCGGTGGGCGAGACTTGAGCCGTGGCACCCACTGACGAGCCCGGGCAGGCCGGCCCGCACACCTCCCCGTCGGACACGACGCCCCCCGCCCTGCCCGCGGCCGACGGCGTGGCCGCGTCGGGCGCGCGCATGCCGCGATGGCTTCCGCGCGCGATGGTGCTCGCCCTCGCCCTCGTCGGGGTGTTCCAACTGGGCACCTGGGCCTTCCACCAGGTCATAGGCCTGCTGATCAACGTCCTGATCGCGTTCTTCCTGGCCCTGGCCATCGAACCCGCGGTGAGCCGGATGGCCGCCCACGGCATGCGCAGGGGCCTTGCCACCTTCCTGGTCTTCCTCGGCCTGCTGGTCGTGGTCGCGGGCTTCTTCACGCTGCTCGGCTCGATGCTCGCGGGACAGATCATCAGGATGATCGAGGGCTTCCCGGAGTACCTCGACTCCGTGATCAACTGGATCAACACGACGTTCCGCACCGAGCTCAGACGCGTGGACATCCAGGAGGGCCTGCTCCACTCGGACTGGCTGAAGAGGTACGCGCAGAACAGCGCCGCCGGCGTCCTGGACGTGTCCACGCAGGTCCTCGGCGGTCTCTTCCAGCTGCTGACGATCGCGCTGTTCTCGTTCTACTTCGCCGCCGACGGACCCCGGCTGCGCCGCGCGCTGTGCTCCGTCCTGCCGCCCGCGCGGCAGGCCGAGGTGCTGCGCGCGTGGGAGATCGCCGTCGACAAGACCGGCGGCTACCTGTACTCGCGCGGGCTGATGGCGCTGATCTCCGGAGGGGCCCACTACGTCCTGCTGGAGGCGCTCGGCATCCCGTACGCGCCGGTCCTCGCGGTGTGGGTGGGGGTGGTGTCGCAGTTCATCCCGACCATCGGCACGTACCTCGCGGGCGCGCTCCCCATGCTGATCGCCTTCACGGTCAGTCCGCTGTACGCGGTGTGGGTGCTGATCTTCGTCGTGGTCTACCAGCAGTTCGAGAACTACATGCTCCAGCCCAAGCTGACCTCGAAGACCGTCGACATCCACCCCGCCGTGGCCTTCGGCTCGGTCGTCGCCGGCACAGCCCTCCTCGGCGCGGTCGGCGCGCTGATCGCCATCCCCGCGGTCGCCACACTGCAGGCGTTCCTGGGCGCGTACGTGAAGCGGTACGACGTCACGGACGACCCCCGGGTGCACGGCCACCGCAGACGGGGCGAGGGGCCGGGGCCGCTCACGCGGGCGCGACAACTGTGGTCGAGGTCGAGGGAGCGCTTCGCGGGACCGGGACGCGAGTCCGGCTGACGAGAGGTGCGGGGCGTACCTGTCCGGGCGGTGCCCGGTGTGCCGTGTGGTGCGCTTGACACAGAAATCGAACATCTATTCTTATTGGGGTTCCGGCGGGGCTCTCGGTGGGGATTTCGTCCTGCTTTGGGTAGGAAGACAACCGAGTTATCCACAGGCCGAACCGGCGTCGGGGCGCATTGTCAGTGGCAGGCGTTAGCGTCTTTGACGTGAAGCGATCGACTCAAGCAAACCGGGTGGAACCCATGGCAGGAACCGACCGCGAGAAGGCCCTGGACGCCGCACTCGCACAGATTGAACGGCAATTCGGCAAGGGCGCGGTCATGCGCATGGGCGAGCGGTCCAGGGAGCCCATCGAGGTCATCCCCACCGGGTCGACCGCGCTCGACGTGGCGCTCGGCGTCGGCGGTCTGCCGCGTGGCCGCGTCGTGGAGATCTACGGACCGGAGTCCTCCGGTAAGACCACGCTGACCCTGCACGCCGTGGCCAACGCCCAGAAGGCCGGCGGCCAGGTCGCGTTCGTGGACGCGGAGCACGCCCTCGACCCCGAGTACGCGCGCAAGCTCGGCGTCGACATCGACAACCTCATCCTCTCCCAGCCCGACAACGGCGAGCAGGCCCTGGAGATCGTGGACATGCTGGTCCGCTCCGGTGCCCTCGACCTGATCGTCATCGACTCCGTCGCCGCGCTCGTCCCGCGCGCGGAGATCGAGGGCGAGATGGGTGACAGCCACGTCGGTCTGCAGGCCCGTCTGATGAGCCAGGCACTGCGGAAGATCACCAGTGCGCTCAACCAGTCCAAGACCACCGCGATCTTCATCAACCAGCTCCGCGAGAAGATCGGTGTGATGTTCGGCTCCCCCGAGACCACGACCGGTGGCCGGGCGCTGAAGTTCTACGCCTCGGTGCGCATCGACATCCGCCGCATCGAGACGCTGAAGGACGGCACGGAGGCGGTCGGCAACCGCACCCGCTGCAAGGTCGTCAAGAACAAGGTCGCGCCGCCCTTCAAGCAGGCCGAGTTCGACATCCTCTACGGCCAGGGCATCAGCCGCGAGGGCGGACTGATCGACATGGGCGTGGAGCACGGCTTCGTCCGCAAGGCCGGCGCCTGGTACACGTACGAGGGCGACCAGCTGGGCCAGGGCAAGGAGAACGCCCGCAACTTCCTGAAGGACAACCCCGACCTCGCCAACGAGATCGAGAAGAAGATCAAGGAGAAGCTGGGCGTCGGTGTGCGCCCGGAGGAGCCCGCCGCCGAGCCGGGCGCGGACGCCGCGGCTGCCACGGGTACGGCCGCCGACGACGCCAAGACGGTTCCCGCTCCCGCCGCCAAGGCCGCCAAGACCAAGGCCGCGGCTGCCAAGAGCTGACCCGTGACACGACGAACGGACTGGGCCGAGTACGACGCCCACCCCGGCATCCCCCGGGAGCCGGGGAGTTGGGACGGCGGCGGCCTCGCCCCGGGTGGCGACGACCGGCCGGCCGACGGCCGCCGCCACAGGAGCGACGGAACCGACGGCGACGGCCGGCGCCGTGACGGCAGGAGTGGGTGGGGCGGCGCCCGGGCCCAGCGGGGCGGGGAGGACGGCCGGAGCGGCGAGGGCGGCCGGGGCGGTACACGCGGCGAGCGTGGACGCCGTCGGCGCGGCTCCGGGGAACCGTCCACCGAGGACGAAGGCACCTTCACCTCGTCGAGGGCCGAGAAGGGGGAGCCTTCAGGGGACCCGGCTGAGCGGGCACGGGCGATCTGCCTGCGCCTGCTCACCGGGACCCCGCGTACGCGGAAACAACTCGCCGACGCGCTGAGCAAGCGGGAGATCCCGGACGACGTGGCCGAGGAGGTGCTCTCCCGGTTCGAGGAGGTCGGGCTCATCAACGACAGCGCCTTCGCGGACGCCTGGGTGGAATCCCGGCACCACGGCCGGGGACTGGCCCGGCGTGCGCTGGCGCAGGAACTGCGGACCAAGGGCGTCGACTCCACGCTGATCGACGAGGCGGTCTCCCAGCTCGACTCCGAGCGTGAGGAGGCGACCGCCCGCGAACTAGTCGACCGCAAACTGCGCTCGACCCGCGGCCTCGACCGCGACAGACGGCTCCGCCGCCTCGCCGGGATGCTCGCGCGCAAGGGCTACTCCCAGGGCATGGCCCTGCGCGTGGTACGGCAGGCGTTGGAGGAGGAGGGCGAGGACACGGAGTTCCTCGAGGACGGGGACTTCTGAGGCCTCCGGTCCCCGGCCTCCGGCCCCCGGTCCCCGGCCTCCGGCTTCTGGTCCCCGGCCTCCGGCCCTGGGCCCCGGCCTCCGGCTTCTGGGCCCCGGCCTCCGGCCCTGGGCCCCGGCCTCCGGCCCTGGGCCCCGGCCTCCGGCCCTGGGCCCCGGCCTCCGGCCCTGGGCCCCGGCCTCCGGCCCTGGGCCCCGGCCTCCGGCTCTGGGCCCCGGCCTCCGGCCCTGGGCCCCGGCCTC
>NZ_JBHWKO010000065.1:0-32307 GCF_042731035.1 Streptomyces sp. NPDC059895 | reverse complement strand
TACTTGAGGACCGCCCAGTTGGGCGGTCCTCAAGTACGTGCGGAGCGACCGGTGCGGCCGACGGGGACGGCCCGGCAGTCGCTTCCGCGGGCGTGGGCGCCGTCCCCGTGCCGAAGAGGCCCACGCCACAGACAACTACTACGTCAGGGTGCGGGACGCGGGGCCTGATTCGGCCCCGCCCGGTCCGTCGGAGGGGAAGACGGAGCGGAGGAAGTGCCCCACTTCGCTGTTGAAGCGTTCCGGGTCCTCCAGCATGGGGATGTGTCCTACGCCGGGCAGTTCGACCATGACCAGGTCGCGGATGCCTTTGCGGATGGCCGCCGCGTTCGCCTCGTTGACGCTCGGGTCCGACGCACCGTGAAGATGCAGGACCGGCGCGGTGATGCGGTCCAGCAGCGCGGTGATGTCGTGCTCGTTGTAGATGGCGAGGTCGGCGTGCATGACCTCGGGGGTCAGGTTCCGGGCGTTGTGCCACAGGCATTCGTTCAGGTTTGCGGTGGGCAACCGCCGGCCCAGGAGGCTGAAGCTGCCCGCTTCCAGGTAGTCCGCGACGTTGACCTGCGGATGGTTCATCACGTCGAGGAAGTCCGCACCGAGAGCGTCCTTGTAGTCGGCGTTTCCGTTGGTACTGACGACCGCGCTGACGGCGTCGGGCCTGAGCGCCGCGAACCGCAGGATCAGGCTGCCCGACATGGCGCAGCCGACCAGGACGGGACGGTCCAGCCCGAGCACGTCCGAGAAGGCTGCGAGGAAGTCGATCCACGCGTCCGCGCTGTCGAGCGGGGCGAGCGTCTCCAGATCGGGGTACGACTTGCCGTGACCGGGCATGTCCAGGGCTATTCCGCAGAACCCGATCGAGGCCAGGAACGGCAGGAGATGGCGGTACTCCCGGCTGTCGGCGCCTCCGGAGTGCAGGCACAGGACCGGCCGTCCGGTACCGGCCGACTCGTAGTAGGTCAGGATGCCTGCCACCTCGACATAGCATCCGGTCACCTCGGCGGACAGAGGTGAGGGCCGCTTGGGTGGCGCCGCGCCGGGAGCCGCCCCCGCGCTGCGGCGCATCGCCGTCCACAGCCGCTGGAGCGCGACCGCGTTGCCCGCCCGGTGGACGAAGTCGCCGCGCAGTCGCAGTCCGCCGATGGCCGGGTTCGTGGCCTCGCCCAGGTCCACTGCGTGCTGTAGTGCCTGTTTCCACTGGGCGCGTGTGCCGTGCAGTTCGATCGTGGCGTCGTCCGGCCGGCCGCCCGGCTGGATCTCGACGACGGTGCCGTGCTCGAAGCGGACCGTGATGCCGGCGGCCTCGTCGGACAGGTGCAGCGTGGTCGTCAAGGCGCGTGCTCTCCGTCGGAACGCGGCGTCCTGCCGTGCCGTGCGGACGGCCGCGTCGAGCCAGTCAGTGGTCAGGAGGGGGGCAGAGTGATCCATGGTGCACCGTCCTCCGGGTCAGTTCTCGGCGAGGAACTCGGCCAGGACCCGAGTGACCTCGGCGGGCTGGTCCAGGGTGCAGGCGTGTCCGGAGCCGCAGAGCGCGTGGAACCGCGCGTCCTTGATCGCCGATGCGACCGCCTGACCACAGCTGATCGGCATCTGGTCGTCGTCGCCGTGCACGACCAGGGTGGGCGCGGTCACGTGAGCCAGTTCCTCGGTCACAGGCGTCCGGGCGATGACGCCCATCATGGCGCAGGCGATGCCGTGGCGGTCGGCGCGGTCGATCCGGTCGAACCAGTCCTGGATCAGTGCCGCGTTCTCCGCTCGGCCGCGGAAGCTCCTGCCGAACGCCATGCGCGCCAGGGCCTCGCGGGCCGGTGCGGTACCGAACGCCCACAGCATCCCGGCCATTTTGGCGCTTTCGATGTCGACGTCGGGGGAGTCGCGCTCCGAGGACGTACTGAGAAGGCTCAGGCTGCGCACCAGGTCCGGGCGTCGTGCGGCCAGGCGCATGCCCACGAATCCGCCCATCGACAGGCCGACGTAGTGCACGGGGCCGGTGCCGAGTTCCGCGAGGAGCGCGATCACGTCCTCGGTGAGCGAGTCCATGTCGTAGCCGCTCTCCGCGCGCGGGGTGCCGCCCTGACCCCGCCAGTCGATCGTCACGCACCGGTAGCGCCGGGAGAGTGCCGTCACCTGCGGGTCGAACATCCAGCCGCCGAAGAGCAGACCGTGACCGAACACGACGGTCGGCGCCTCGGGGGCCTCGGAGGGAGTGCCCGTGTCGCGGTACGCGATGGCGGCTCCGTCACGACTGAAAGTCTGCATGTTCATCCTCATCGTCGTCGAAAGCGGTGAACGCGGATTGGCCGTGGGCGTCAGTGAGCGACAGGTGCGCCCTGAGGCGTCCGAACCTCCGGGTGCATTGCTATCGGCCGCAACCCGCGAGTTAACTGTATAGCCTTACATGTATGTAATCCTATATGATTAACCTCTCCATTGTGCCCCGACGGCTACCGCCGGGATGAGAAGGAGTGTCAATGACGACGAGCCGCCCCAGCGCCATGTTCCCCATCCTGATCGCGCGTTCCGATGACTCCGCTCCTGACGACCGGCGGGAGCGGAGCGAAGGGAGCGTCATCGACCGCCAGGGCAAGCCGATCGAGCGGCCCGACCTCACCCCCTCGCTCAATGCGCTGGAGGGCAACCCGAACCTGATGTTCGAGCACTGGGACGAGTTCTGGCGCAAGGTGCACGGCCCGCGGGTCGTGCACCGCGACACGGCGGAAGACAGCATGATCGAGGGCGTTTCGAACTACCACCAGATCCACCGTCTCGCCGGCGCCCCGTCCTCCGCCTTCCCCCCTCCCTACGAGCCGCTGGTGGACAGCACCGGCCTCCTGTACCCGCACGTCTGGGACAAGGTCCCGCCATACGTCCGGCCGGCCTACGACGGTCTCGTCTACTGGGCGGCTCCGACGACCGAGGCACTCATCCCCGTCGGGTACAGCCGACAGGCAGTGGAGAAGATCAACCACGAAGGGAACCTCTTCAACCGCGGGTCGGCGGGGTCACTGTCCGCCGAGTACGTGATCGTCCCCACTGAGGAGGCCGCCCTCCCACCGGTCTGCACCGTGAAGATCCACCACCGGAGGGCCGGCGAGCAGCACGAGCTGCAGGAACGTCTGCTCAGGTGGCACAGCGATGTCATCAAGGACGGTGAACTCGCGCGCCGGCTCGTGCGGCGCTTCGCATACATCTTCACCATCAACAAGAGCGCGGACGAACCCTTCTACAGCGAGCGGGGGGTGGAGGTCGACGCGATCTCGGTGACCTACTTCCGGAACATGGGCGACTGCGAGACGTACTACGGATCGGACGAGTACCGCGCCGTCGCGCAGCAGGAGGCCGAGTTCCTCGACACGGAGCGCAGCGAGTGGTGGACCGGCATCGTCTACCCGCTCATCGACGTGGTCTCGGAGGCGGCCACCGATCGGGACAGTCGTGTGCCGCGCAGCTGAGGATCGTTGCAAGGGGGAGCGAACGCGCCGGTGGCGTGGCCGAACCTGGGACTGACTGAGCCAGGCTCGGGCGGCAGACAGCGGCACTCGCGGTCAAGACTGGAAGGGCCCCGTCCGGGACCCCGGCCGCGGGCGGCACACATCCAGTCTCAGAAGCGAGGACCGCCGTGAACGACACTACCGCCGAGCGCAACATCGCCACCGCCAAGAAGCTGCTCGAAGACGCCATGCCCAACCTCGACTGGGACCTCATGCGCTCCCTGGTCACTTCCGACGCCCCGATCACTCGGGCTGGCTTCGCCGACATCTACGCCGCCACCGGCACAGACATCCCCCAGAGCGGCAACTACTTCGAATGGCTGGAGTCCGGCTGGAAGAAGCTTTCGGAGGGACTCAGCGACAAGACCTCCAAGGCCACGGACGTGGTCGCCGACGGCAACACCGTGCTGATGAAGTTCCACATGACCGCGCTGCACTCCGGCACCTTCGCGGGCGCCCCGGCCACGGGCAAGCGCGTGGAGTGGGACGAGATCACGGTGCTGCACTTCAACGACGAGGGCAAGATCACCGACATGTGGTACATGTGCCAGGAACTGGGCCTCGCCCGGCAGATCGGCTACACGCTGCAGCCGGCCTGAGCCTTCTGCTGGCCCTTGCCGCAAGGCACCGGCCCGGTGACCCATCCGTACGGGTTCCCGGGACCGGCTCGCTCCCCGGCGCGCCTCACACAGGCCCGCCCCCGACGCAGGAACAGAGGAAAGCACCGAAATGAGCACCATAGGTCTGATCGGCAGCGGCCTGATCGGCAGCACGGTCGCACGGCTGGCCGTCGCCGCAGGGCACGATGTCGTCCTGAGTAACAGCCGCAGCCCCGAGACCCTGTCTGACCTGGCCGCGGAACTGGGCCCGCAGGCCCGCGCCGCCACCCCGGCCGAGGCCGCGGAGGCCGGGGACATCGTGGTCGTGACGATCCCGCTGCACGCCTACCGCACGGTGCCGGTCGAACCGCTGCGCGGCAAGGTCGTCATCGACACGAACAACTACTACCCCGACCGGGATGGCCGCATCCCGGAACTGGACGCCGAGACCACCACGACCAGCGAGCTGCTCCAGGCCCACCTGCCGGCCTCGCACGTGGTCAAGGCGATGAACAACATCTTCTCCGTGCACCTGGGCAACCTCGCCCGGCCCGGTGGCGACCCGGAGCGTTCGGTGCTCGTGATCGCGGGCGACGACGCGCAGGCCAAGCAGACCGTGACCGCCTTCCTCGACTCGATCGGCTACGACGCGCTGGATGCCGGTCCGCTCGCCGAGGGCTGGCGTTTCCAGCGGGACACTGCGGCCTACAGCGACCCGTACTTCAGCGAGGGCCACAGCCTGGCCGCGACCACGGGACAGGGAGCGGATCCCGGGCCGGGGCGGGCTGTCACCGCGGACTCGATGCGCGCTGCCCTGGCGGCGGCCAAGCGCTACCGGGAGATGTGACTTCGAGACGCAGCGTCGTGGGCATCGCGTCGCAGCGGCCCGATGACCCCTGGTCCACCGGGCAACGCATCGCGGACCGGGAGGAGGGCCGGGAGCCGAGAGGTGCGTAGCCGGCGTAAGCCAGGGCCGACACGAAGCGCATGAGCCACCGGGGAGCTTCGCCAGCAGCACCAGCGCGGACACAGCGGTGAACGCGGCCACCGCCCAGAAGGCGGCCTGCCAGCCCGCGTGCTGGGCGAGGAGAGTACCGGCGGGAACTCCGACAATCATGGCGAGGCTCAGCCCTGAGATGACCACGGACATCGCCCGGCCTCGTTGGTCCGGCCGCACGAGGGACACGGCGGCTACCGCCGCGACGGATGCTCCGATGCCCCGGCTGCGCACCGAGCTGCGCTCGTTGCGGATGGGGCGGCTGTGGGTCGCGTACGCCACGACCGGGCTGACCGTCGCCGCCAACTTCGCGATCTTCTCCTACCTCGGTGCGCTCCTCGAAGACGTCACCGGCATCTCCACCGGGCTGGTTCCGGCCCTCCTGGCGTTGTACGGGCTCGGCGCGCTGGGCGGTCTGATGGCCGGCGGCCGCACCGCCGACCGGGCGCCGTTCACCACCCTGCTCGTCGGCACGGGCGGTGTGGCCGTCGCATCGGTGCTCGTCACCCTGGCCGCGGGCAGCGTCGGCGCGATGGTCGCGCTGGTCTTCGTACTGGGCCTGGCCGGGTTCCTCACCAACCCCGTAGTGAGCGCCCGGGCTTTCGGCATCCTTGGCGAGACCAGGACCCTGGGCGGCGCGGTGAACATCGCCGCTTTCAACGTCGGCATCACCCTCGCGCCCATTGTCTCCGGCCTGGTCATCGGTGCCGGCCTCGGCCTGGCCGCTACCGGTTGGGTGGCTGCTGCCTTCGCGCTGGCCGCCGCTGGCACCACTCTCTGGGACCGTCGGCTCACCCGCCGCCACCGGGCGACGACCGCGCCGAGCGCCCCCTCCTCGGAGACGGCCGGCTCCGGCGCGGCAGCGGTCCGCTGCGGTGAGAGCGCCGGAACGTAGGACTGGCTGGGCCAGGTTCACACGGGCACCGCCGCGTCCGGCGCGTCACACTTCGAGCATGGAACGAAACGCCGAACTGGGAGGCTTCCTGCGTGCTCGGCGCTCCCGGCTGCGCCCCGAGGACGCCGGGCTGCCCCCGGGCCCGGGGGCACGCCGCGTGCCCGGGCTGCGCCGTGAAGAGGTCGCCCGGCTCGCCGGGGTGAGCACCGACTACTACACCCGCCTCGAACAGGGCCGCCACCCGCGCGTCTCCCGCGCGGTCCTGGACGCCGTCGCGGACGCCCTGCGCCTGGACGACGTCGAACGCGGCCACCTGCACGACCTCGTGCGCGCCACCAGCGGCTCACACCGAAGCCGCGCCCAGAGCGCGCCGCACGTACCGCGTGTGCGGCCCGCCGTCCACCAGATGCTGGACGTGTTCGACGACGTCTCGCCGGTCCTGGTCGTCAACCACCGCCGCGACGTCCTGGCCAGCAATCACCTGGCCCGTGCCCTGCTCACCGACTTCGAGGCCCTGCCCCACCGGGAGCGCAACCTGGCCCGCTTCGTCCTGCTCGACCCGGCCGCCCGCGAGCTGTACCGCGACTGGGACACGGTCGCACGCAACTTCGTCCACCTGCTGCGCCTGACCTCCGGCAGTCACCCCGACGACCGACAGCTCAACGAGCTGATCGGCGAGCTGTGCGTGAAGGTCCCGGAGTTCGGCGCATGGTGGGACAGCCGACAGGTCCACCAGTGCACCCACGGCGACGAACACTTCCACCACCCGGTCGTCGGTGACCTCACCCTCCAGCACGAGAACCTCGTGCTGCCCGCCGACCCGGACCAGGAAATCTGCCTGTACACCGCCCAGCCCGGTACCTACGCGGCCGAGTCCCTGCGTCTGCTGGCCAGCTGGGCCTCTCCTACCAGCCCAAGCGGAAGCCCCACCGATGCCCGACACGACCGCAGCCGGTAGCGCCTTCATCGCGCACGCTGGTGCGCGGTGCTGTGCCCGTGCAGGTCCGGACGGTTCCCGGCCGAACCCGCTTCCAGCGGCGCCCCTCTCGATCAGCAGGTCCAGCTCAGCCTAGGTCCCACTAGGCCACCTTGGACCACGCATTCCCGCCCTGCACGCGCCACCCTGGAGTCATGGGTATGTACCACAACGCCGAACTGGGAGATTTCCTGCGCTCGCGCCGCTCCCGGCTGCGTCCCGAGGACGCCGGGCTGCCGCCGGGCGTGAGCGCGGGCACACGCAGGGTGCCGGGGCTGCGCCGCGAGGAGGTAGCCCTGCTGGCCGGGGTGAGCGCCGACTATTACACCCGTCTGGAACAGGGTCGCCACCCGCAGGTGTCCGAAGCCGTGCTGGATGCTGTCGCCCGCGCCCTGCGTCTGGACGATGTGGAGCGTGGTTACCTGCGCGACCTCACCCGCGCCACGAGCGGCTCACGCCGGGGCCGCGCCACCGACGCGACGCGCGCACCGCGCGTGCGGGCGGCCGTCCACCAAATGCTCGATGGGCTCGGCGACTTTTCGCCTGCCCTGGTCGTCAACCACCGCGGGGACGTACTGGCCGCGAACCGGCTGGCCCGCGCCCTGATCACCGACTTCGACGTGCTGGCACACCATGAGCGCAACCTGACCCGTTTCGTCCTGCTCGACCCGGCCGCCCGCAAGCTGTACCGCGATTGGGAGGACGTGGCGCAGGTCTTCGTCGCCAAACTGCGCCTCGCCGCAGGCAGTCATCCCGACGACCGACGGCTGAACGAGCTGGTCGGCGAGTTCTGCATCAGAGTGCCCGAGTCCGGCGCCTGGTGGGACAGCCACCGCGTGCAGCAGTGCGCCCACGGTGAGCAGCGATTCGCCCACCCCGTCGTCGGTGACCTCACCCTGCACCACGAGACCCTCGCCCTGCCCGCCGACGCGGACCAGGAGATCTGCCTCTACACCGCCGAACCCGGCAGCACTCACGCCGAGACCCTGCGCCTGCTCGCCAGCTGGACCGCCCCCACCACGGCCCCCACCGTCGCGGAAAGGACCTCTCCCGCCGATGACCACCCCGCCCCCCACCAGCACCCCTGACCCCGTCGACGCCCCCTCGACCCACTTGCGGCTGCTGTGGCCGGAGTGGCAGGGCGCCGGCGCCAATATGGTCGGCGAGCTCGTCCCCGAGTTCCCCCTCGATGCCGCCCGCCGCGGCTACACGATCGGCGCCAAGGTCCTTGAGGCCGTACTGCCGGAACACGACGGCCCGGCGGCCACCGTCCCCGTACCCCTGGACGGCTCCGGAGGTGAGGTCCACGACGGCATCGAGTCCAAGACCGTCCTGACCACGCAGCTCGCCGACGCCCTGGAGATCATCCGCGAGCACGACCCCGCCCGGATCACCACCCTGGGCGGCACCTGTACCGTCAGCGTCGCCCCGTTCACTTCGCTCGCCGCTCGCTATCCGGACGACCTCGCCGTCGTCTGGATCGACTCCCACCCCGACGTCGACACCGGCGCGACCGGCTACGACGGCTACCACGCCATGGCCGTCTCGATGATCACCGGACATGGCGACCCCGAGATGAGCCGCCTGCTCCCCGCCACCGTCCCGGCCTCCCGCCTCGCCCTGGTCGGCCTACACGAATGGGTCGAGGACGCCTACGCCCACGTCGGCGAGTGGGGCCTGACCGCCTTCAGCCCCGACGACCTGCGGATGAGCACCGGGCCGCTCCTCGACTGGTTCGCCTCGACCGGCTGCTCCCGCCTCGCGATCCACCTCGACGTCGACACCGTCGACGCGGCCGAAGGCCCGCTCGGCCTCGGCAAGGTGCAAGGCGGCCTCACCGGCGCCCAGGTGGGCCACATCGCCCGCGACCTCGACGCCACCGCGGACATCGTGGCCACCACGATCGCCGAGTTCTTCCCCCGCGACGTTCTGCACGTCCAGCAGGGTCCTCACCGGCTTCCCCCTCATCGGCCACTGACCGGCACAGGGCGCGCACCACCGGGACCGTACGCGACGCTCCCTCACCGCCTTGACCTGCCGCAGCCCGGCCCTTCCCACACACTTCAGGAGCACTCCCGTCATGAAGGCACTTGTCACCCGCCGCATCGGCACACCTCCCGATATGGCTGTTGAGGAACGCCCCCGCCCAGAACGCCGCCCAGGGCAGACCCTGGTGCGGATGCGGACCGCGACCATCAACCAGCTCGCCAACTTCCTGCGCACCGGAGGCTTCGGTAACCCGCCGCTGCCCATCGTGCTGGGCAACGAGGGAGCGGGCACCGTCGAGGAGAGCGACAGCCTGCCCACCGGCACCAGCGTCGCCGTCTACGGCCACGGCGACCTCGGCGTCACCACCGACGGCCTCTACCAGCAATGGGTCACCGTCCCTGACCACCGCCTGCTGCCCCTGCCCGACGCCCTCGACTTCGCCGAAGCCGCCGCCCTAACCGTCAACTACCTCACCGCCGACGCAGCCCTGACCAAGATCGGCGGCCTGCAAGCAGGGCAGAACCTGCTGGTCTCCGGCGCCACCGGCAGCCTCGGCCGGGCTCTGATGCAGACTGGCCGAGCACGAGGCGCCCGCACCATCGCCGTCGTCTCCACCGCCGACAAGGCCCGCCGTGCAAGGGAGGAAGGCGCCGACGCGGCCATCGACCTGTCCACCCAGGACCTGCCCACCGCCGTTGGCGACCTGACCGGCACAGCTGGCGCCGACCTGGCTGCGGACCCTGTCGGTGGCAAGGTCCTGGGCCAGCTCCTGCGCGCGGTGCGCCCGCGTGCCACCGTCGTCTCCCTCGGCTTCGCCGGCGGCATGCAGGCGGACATCGACGTCCCCAACCTCGTCGAGGGCGAGAAACACCTCACCGCCTACGCCCTGCACAGCGAGAGCGAGGAGAACACCACCCGGGGCCTCGCCGAAATCGGCAAACTCGCCGCCGACGGAACCTTGCGCCCCGTGATCGACAGCGTCCACCCCCTCCACGACTTCGAGACCGCCTTCACCCGCCTCACCTCCGGCCAGGCCATCGGCTCCGTGGTCATCGAACTCTGACCCGCAGAGCCCGAACTGGGCTCGTGGCCTTCGGGGCCGTTATGGCTCCTTGCCTCTGTTGTTGATGATCCGGGGGTGCTGTGCCGCCGGTTCCAGTGGCGGAGTTGCCCCGTGCTGCCACTCGTAGCGCCACCTTCGCTTTCAGCAGGTAGCGGTGGCGCTGCGTGGCGGGCGCCGACTCAGCGGGTCCGGTTCGGGTGCGGCTGGGTCGGCAGCGCCCGGACGGGGAAGTCGGGCCGGGAGTCGACGGCATCGTCCACGGCGTGCACCGGCACATCTTCCCGCCGGACGAACCTGTCCAGATCATCGCGGTGGAGGACATCGCCGAATTCGCCGCACTGGCTTTCGACCAGCCGGACCGATTCGCGGGGCGAAGTCTGGAGCTGGCCGGGGACGCCCCTACCCCGGCCGAGGCAGTTGCCGCAATCAGCGAGGCCACTGGTGCCACGGTGCGCTACGAGCAGATCACCCACGCCGAGGCCGCCGCACTCAACCCCGAGATCGCCCAGGTCCGGGAGCGCTGGGCAGCCGGATCGCGCCGGCACGCCGACATCGAGGCGCTGCACATCATCCACCCCGGCCTGCGTACACTCGCGGACTGGCTCGCCGAATCCGGCGCAGCCCTGTTGTGGAAGCGACTCCTCGAAACCGCCTAGCTAGCTACTAGCCCAGTTGTTGGTCGTGATCTTACTGGTCGAGGCCGGTGCGGACATGGGTGCGGCACACCACGTCGGCTGGGTCACCGGGGACGAGGTATACGGCGGCAACCCGAAACTCCGTACAGCTCTTGAGGAGCGCGGCGTCGGCCACGCCCTCGCGGTGGCCTGCTCGGCCGAAGTGCCCACGCAGGCACGTTCCGAGCCGATGCCCTGGTGAAGAAGGTACCCAAGCGCGCCTGGCAGAAGCTCTCGGCCGGACGCGGCGCGAAGGGGCAGCGGCTCTACGACTGGGCCGTCATCGACCTCGCCGACCCGTCGCCCGGCCGCCACCAGTTGCTGATCAGGACGTAGGCCGCTACTGACCAGCAACGATCACCGACAGCAACATCGTCGGGCCTGACATCATTCCTGACAACTACCACGTTGGACTCCGGTGGACTTCGGCGATCCCACACGACCTACAAACCGCGACAAGTCACGCATCAGAGCAGGTCATGCCGAAGATCATCAGAGATGAGGATCTTCATGGTGCGTCACGTTACGTGATGAGCGGGCCCGCGCCCCACCCCCCGGAACACGACCCCCGTGTCGGCATGTGACGCTCTCCTTCGACCGCCGCCTGAGGCGGCCGGCGGGCGGGAGGTGCCGGAAGGGAAGTGGCCGGCCCGGTCACGCCGTCCGGCCGGCCACGATCCACTTCGACGGCAGCGCGATCCGGGTTCCGTCGGGCCAGAACTCGGTGGTGGTGAGGGGGAGGTCCCCGGCGGCGAGGACGGTGAGTCCCGCGGCGCCCAGATAGACGGGCACCGCGTCGTCGGCGACCTCGCCGGGGGCGATGCCGTGCCGCAGGACCGGCTCCAGCTTCGGGGGCGGCCCGTCGGGGCCCTCGGCCAGACCTCCGAGGACCGGGCGGGCCGCCTCCGCCAGCTCGACGAGGAAGGCCCGGCCGCGGCCGCCGAGGAGTGTGGCGATGCCGTCCACCAGCGGCTGCCGGTCGTCGGGCTCGCACTGGTGCAGGACGCCTCTCATGTAGACGTTGATGTCGCCGAGTTCGGCGTGCAGCGCCTCGGCGGCACCCTGCTCGGCCGCGTCCAGCAGCCGGTACGTCGCCTGCCCGGCGGGGTCGGCGCGGCGGGCGTGGTCCAGGGCCGCGGCGGCCAGGTCGGCGCCGACGACCTGCGGGAAGCGGTCGGCGAGGAAGCGGGTCTGGGTGCCGTTGCCGCAGCCCAGGTCGATCAGCGGCAGGCCGGGGTCGACGAGCCGGGGCTCGAAGTAGGCGAGGTGGTGGGCGGCGGTCACCGCCGGGTCGGCGTCCCAGAACACCCCGCCCGCCTCCCCGGGGGCCTCGCGCCAGAAGCCCTCCCAGGCCTCCCGGTACCGACACGTCACGCTCATGCCCAACTCCCCTGGGTGCGAGGCCGATCCGCCGTAGTGACGGGCCAG
This sequence comes from Streptomyces sp. NPDC059895, assembly GCF_042731035.1. Lineage (NCBI taxonomy): Bacteria > Bacillati > Actinomycetota > Actinomycetes > Kitasatosporales > Streptomycetaceae > Streptomyces > Streptomyces sp. NPDC059895. The sequence continues at coordinate 20,198 of NZ_JBHWKO010000065.1, read as the reverse complement.
TACGGTGTATCGCTCCCCGGGGATGCGGACAAGCGCGCCGCGCGGTCCGTCCCGCCTCACCCCTGCCTCACCCGGCCCGCTCCGGTGGGCGCCCGACGCCCCCGTGCGTTCGAAGACCTCCGGCCGGCGTCAGCGCCTGGGCAGGGTCAGCTCGAACCGGACCGACTTGCCGTCGGCCGTGCGGCTGGTGCCCCACTCGCGGGCCAGCGTGCTCACCACGCGCAGCCCCCACCCCGCCTCGTCGCCGGGCCCGGCGCTCAGCAGGGTCGGCAGCTCGTGGTCGTCGTCGTCCACCTCGCACAGCAGGGTGTCCCCGCGGACGAGCCGCAGGGCGACGGGCCGGCCGTGGGAGTGCCGCAGGGCGTTGGTGACCAGCTCGCTGACCATCAGCTCGGCGGCGTACGCGAGGCCGGGCAGCCCCCAGTCGTGGAGCTGCTCGCGGACCACCGCGCGGGCCCGGGCGGCCTCGCGCGGGTCCGGGGGGAAGGTCCACTCGGCGACGTCGCCGGGAGCGATGCCGTTGAGGCGTGCCATGAGCAGGGCCACGTCGTCCTTGCGGCCGCCCCGCGGGTTGAGGGCGCGGATGATGGTGTCGCAGGCGTCGTCCATGGAGGCGGCCGGATGCGCGGCGGACTCGCACAGGGCCGCCAGGCGCACGCCGATGTCCTCGCCGCGCACCTCGACCAGGCCGTCGGTGCACATCACGAGCCGGTCGCCGGCCTCCACCCGGACGCGGACCGCCTCGAAGGGCACGCCGCCGACGCCGATCGGCGCGCCCGTGGGCAGGTCGAGCAGTTCACCGCGGCCGTCGCCGGCCCGGACCAGCACCGGGGGGATGTGGCCCGCGTTGGCGAGGTGGAGTTCGCCCGCGGTCGGGTCGTAGACGGCGTACAGACAGGTCGCGAGGTAGGTGTCGCCGAGCCGCTGGGCGAGGTCGTCGAGGTTGCGCAGGAGCTGGGCGGGCGGCAGGTCGAGGGCGGCCATGGTCTGCACCGCCGTACGCAACTGGCCCATCATGGCGGCGGAGTCCAGGCCGTGCCCCATGACGTCGCCGACGACGAGGGCGGTGCGGGCGCCGGGCAGTTCGACCGAGTCGAACCAGTCGCCGCCGACCCGTCCGAGCAGCGTGCCCGGCAGATGGCGGGTGGCGATGTCGCAGCCCGTCCTGCGCGGCGGGATGCGCGGCGGGATGCGCGGCGGGATGCGCGGCAGCATGCTGTCCTGGAGGGCCTCGGCGACGCTCTCCTGGTAGGTGTACATCCGGGTGTTGTCGAGCACGAGGCCCGCGCGGGCGGCGTGTTCGGCGCCGGTGACCCGGTCCATGTCGTCGAACTCGGGGCGCTCGGGGTGCCGCAGCAGGATCATGAAGCCGAGGACGACGTCGCGGGCCTTGAGCGGGACGACGAGCAGGGAGCGGCCGGTGATCAGGGGCCGGATGTCGCGCTTGTCGAACCGCGAGGCGATGACGTGGCCCGTCCGCTCGCTGACGCGCGGTACGAGGACCGGCTCGCCCGTGGTCATGCACTGGAAGAACGGGGTGTGCGCCGGGAAGGGCATGGCCTCGCCGACGGGGATCACGTCGTCCCAGCGGCCGGGTTCGTCGGTGTGCTCCCGGCGACCCGGTGCCACAGGGTGGTGGTGTCCGGCGCCCCCTCGGGGAAGCCCTCGCCGGCGACGACCTGTTCCCGCAGACAGGTGCCGGCGACATCGGTGAAGCGGGGGACGAGCGCTCTGCTGACCTCGGCGATCGTGCGGGAGAGGTCGAGGGAGGTGCCTATTCGCCCGCTGACCTCGTTGAGGAACTCCAGGCGTTCGCGGACGGCCGCGTGCTCGAGGTCCTCGCCCTCGTCGTCGGGGTCCTCCGGTGCGGACAGGCCCTCGGCTGCGGTGCGGGCGGCGCGCTCGCGGCGGGCCCTGCGCTCGGCGCGCCGGGCCACACCCCGGTCGGGGGTGACGGGCACCCGGTCGTTCTGGCTGAACTCCAGGACGGGATAGCCGAGTTCGAGGACCTGGCCGGCGATGCGGGCGCTCTCGCCGACGCTCATGCTGGGCAGGATCTCGGGGAGCCGGCGGGCGAGGTCGGCGGCGCCGGGGAAGTCGGTGTGCAGGGCGAAGCCGGGTGCGATGCGCTCGACGAGCGGGCCGTCCGCCTGTTCCCGGTGGTACAGGGCCCGGGCGTCGGCCGCCAGCACGAGCAGCCGCTCCCGGCCCGGTCCGACGAGCGGGTACGCCCACCACAGCACGTCGACGCGGTCCGTGCCCCACCCTGCGGGCGGGGGACCCCCCGTCCCGCTTCTTCGCTCGGGCACCGTCAGCCGGGCCCGTCCCGCGGCCGGGTAGCCGAATCCGCCGTCGAGGGAGTCACCCAGCCCCGGGCCGGATCCGTCGGCGGCCGTGTCCTCCCCGTACGGGAAGTCCTCGTCCGCCTCGGGGAGGGCGCCGGAGACGGGCAGGAGGTCGATCGCGTCCTGGCCGATCGCCTCGTCCTCGGGGACGCCGAAGAGCCGGCGGGCGCCGCTGCTCCAGTGGGAGACGAGGCCGTCGCGGTCGACCACGACCACGGCGAGCGGGACGCGTCCGGCGTCGGCGGGACCGGCCGCCGTACCGGAGTCGGCTCCGCGGCTGGGAGGCGTGCCCCTGTCGGTGCCACGGTCCATGGCCCAGACCTCTCTCCCCAGAGCTGTGCAAGATCCGTCCCCGCAGCCACCACCGTACGGCGCACGCCGCCGGGCATGGGGGGCAATCCTGGAATTGGTTTCACCGCGGGGATGACGGGTATAGAAGGGCGCCCCGAACCGGCGGGAGGGCCCTACGGCCGTGGCGGCAGGGCCCGACGGCCGTGGCGGCAGGGCCCGACGGCCGTGGCGCGCCGGGCCCTTGACCGAGGGGGACTACTTCTCGACCTCGGCGGCGAGGTTGGCGAGGAGCACGTCGTAGATCCGGCCGAGGCCCTTGGGAGCGAAGGTCCTCTCGAAGAAGCCGCCGATGCCGCCGGCGCCGGTCCAGGTGGTGGTGACGACCACGCGGGACTTGCCCTCGCCGGCCGGGGTGACGCGCCAGACGGTGACCATCGAGGAGTTGCGGTCCTTCTCGACGAGCTCGCCGTCGGTGGGCTCGGTGACCTCCAGGAGGCAGTCGCGGACACGCTTGCTGGTGGCCTGGAGCTTCCAGTGGACGAGGGTGCCCTCACCGTCGCCGCCCTCGCGCACCTCGTACTCGCTGAAGTGCTCGGGCAGCAGGTTCGCGCGCGTACCGCTGTAGTCCGCGAGCGTGTCGAACACCGTCTCCGGGTCCGCCGCGACGACCCGCTCTGTGGTGGCTTCGACCTGCGCCATTGCTGTTCCTCCAGGTCCGTGGTGCTCAAGGTTCCTCGGGTGTGGGGGCAAGCCAACCACCCCGGGTCCCGGCCGCCCAAATCGGGGTTGCGCAAGCGGTCGCGGGACGGCCGGAAAGGACCGCCGCACGATCACCCGTCAGGTCCACGGACTGGCCGGGGAGTACGGCATCGGCCCCACGCGCGCGGGCACGCCCCGCGGGATCCGGCCGCCGGGACCGGCGGAGCGGCCCGCCGGGACCGGGCGGACCCGACTCAGCCTGATCCGAGCGCGTCCGAGGGCATCCCACGACGCAATCGGGTCAAGAATCAGCAGAACGGGTTCTTACGGGCGCTCTTTCCGGGACGATGCGCCAAGGGCCGTGACCACCGCGGTCCGTCGACCTCCTCCGTCCTGGGAGGACTTCTTGACTCCCTCCCCCGCCTGAAGGCGGGGGATTCCAGCGGTCGCCCGCTGGGGTTCCTGCTTCATCGACGACCGCCCCGTCCGGGAGGACTCCCGTTGAGGTCTTACACCGCCTCCACAGGCAGACGCCGCCAGCCCGGCGGCCAGGATGTTGCGTGCCGCGTTCACGTCGCGGTCATGCACCGCGCCGCAGGCGCACGTCCACTCGCGGACGTTCAACGGCAGCTTCTCGCGGACCGTGCCGCAGGTTCCGCACAGCTTGGAGCCGGGGAACCAGCGGTCGACCACGACGAGTTCGCGCCCGTACCAGGCGCACTTGTACTCCAGCATGGAGCGGAGTTCCGTCCACGACGCGTCGGAGACGGCGCGCGCGAGCTTGCCGTTCTTCAGCAGGTTGCGGACGGTGAGGTCCTCGATCACGACCGTTTGGTTCTCACGGACGAGTCGAGTCGACAGCTTGTGGAGGAAGTCGCGGCGCCGGTCGGTGATCCGGGCGTGGACGCGGGCGGCCCTGCGGCGGGCTTTCTCCCGGTTCGCCGAGCCCTTCGCCTTGCGCGACAGCTCCCGCTGAGCCTTCACCAGTCGGGCGCGGTCACGGCGCTCGTGCTTGGGGTTGGTGACCTTCTCCCCGGTGGACAGGGTCACGAGGGAGGTGATCCCGGCGTCGATGCCGACGGCCGCCGTGGTGGCGGGCGCGGGGGTGATGGTGTCCTCGCACAGCAGGGACACGAACCAGCGGCCCGCACGGTCGCGGGACACGGTCACCGTCGTCGGCTCCGCCCCTTCGGGAAGGGGACGGGACCAGCGGATGTCCAGGGGCTCCGCCGTCTTCGCCAGCGTGAGCCGCCCGTCACGCCACTTGAAGGCGCTGCGGGTGTACTCGGCCGACGCGCGGGACTTCTTCCGCGACTTGTACCGCGGGTACTTCGACCGCTTGGCGAAGAAGTTCCCGAACGCCGTCTGGAGATGGCGAAGCGCCTGCTGGAGCGGGACGGAGGACACCTCGTTGAGGAAGGCCAGTTCCTCGGTCTTCTTCCACTTCGTCAGCGCGGCGGACGACTGCACGTAGGAGACACGACGCCGCTCGCCGTACCGAGCCCGCGTGCGCTCCTCCAGCGCCTTGTTGTAGACGAGGCGGACGCAGCCGAACGTGCGGGACAGCTCGGCCGCCTGCTCGTCCGTGGGATGAAAGCGGTACTTGAAAGCCCGCTTGACCTGCTGCTTCACGCCTCACGCTCTATCAGTTTCCATGTGAGCGGCGGGGTCTGCCGTGGTCGCAGACGCCGAATCGCCCTAGCTCTATTGCTCTGTCGTGCTCCGCAGGAGCTTCGCTTCCTCCCCGGCCCGAAGGCCGGAGTATCCACGAAGGAGTTCTGATGAGAGAACGCGCAGCCGTGCTGTGCGCTGCCGCCGCCGTCGTGGCCGGGACGATCACCGCCGCACCCGCCGCCGCCGGCCCGTCGCATCCCGCGGACACCGCCCGAACGGCGGCGCTCACCTGGAAGAAGTGCGCCACCACCGACTACCCGACGCTGCAGTGCGCGTCCCTGAAGGTGCCGCTCGACCACGCGAAGCCGGGCGGGAAGCAGATCACGCTGGCGCTGTCCCGCGTACCGCACACCGCGACGACGTACCAGGGGCCGCTGCTGGTGAACCCCGGCGGGCCCGGCGGCAGCGGGCTGACGCTCGCCGGCTTCGTCGCGTCGGCGCTGCCGAAGGAGGTGGCGGCCCAGTACGACGTCATCGGCTTCGACCCGCGCGGAGTGGGCGGGAGCACGCCGGCGCTGAACTGCGCGCCGGGCCACTTCGACCCGGTGCGCCCCGACTCGCTGCCGGCCACCGGGGCGGTCGAACGGGCCAACCTCCAGCGTGCCAAGTCGTTCGCCGAGTCCTGCGGCAAGAAGTACGCGAGCGTGCTGCCGCACATCAACACCCTCGACGCCGTACGGGACATGGACGCCATCCGCCGGGCCGTCGGAACGCGGCAGCTGAACTACTTCGGCTACTCGTACGGCACCTACCTGGGCGCCGTATACGCCAAGCTGTACCCGGAGCGGGTGCGGCGGCTCGTCCTCGACTCCGTCGTCGACCCCACCGGTGTGTGGTACGAGGACAACCTCGCCCAGGACGTCGCCTTCGACGACCGCCACCGGGCCCTGATGGCGTGGATCGCCCGGCACGACGCCACGTACGGCCTCGGCACCGACCCCGAGGCGATCGAGGCGAAGTGGTACGCGCTGCGGGCGGCGCTGGCGAAGCGGCCGGCGGGCGGCAAGGTGGGCGCCGCCGAGCTGGAGGACACCTTCCTGCCGGGCGGCTACTACAACGGCTACTGGCCCTACCTCGCCGAGGCGTTCGCCGCGTACGTCACCGACGCCGACGCCGACCCGCTGGTCGAGGCGTACGAGAACTTCGCCGCGGTCGACGCCTCCGGGGAGAACGGCTACAGCGTCTACACCTCGGTGCAGTGCCGTGACGCCTCCTGGCCTCGGGACTGGGACGAGTGGCACTCGGACAACTGGGCGGTGCACCGGAAGGCGCCGTTCATGACGTGGAACAACGCCTGGTACAACGCGCCGTGCGCGTTCTGGCCGACCCGCTCGCTGGGCCCGGTGAACGTGAGGAACGGCAAGCTGCCCCCGGTCCTGCTGTTCCAGGCGACGGACGACGCGGCCACCCCGTACGAGGGCGCCGCGACGGTCCACGCCCTGCTGCGCGGCTCCCGCCTCGTCGTCGAGGAGGGCGGCGGCAACCACGGCATCACGCTGAGCGGGAACGCCTGCCTGGACAAGCACCTGGCGGCGTATCTGACGGACGGCACGGTGCCGCGCGGCACCGGCCCGGTCGACGCGGTGTGCGACGCGCTGCCGGACCCCGAGCCGCTGAGCACGAAGGCGACCGCGGGCTCGGGCCGCGGTGCGACGCTGCACGGGCTGCTCGGCTTCCGCGGCTGAACACCCGCCGTGCGACGGCCCGTCGGGGGGCGGGGCCGGGGCCCTGGTCCACCATGGACCCATGAGTGAGCCGACACCCATGAGTGAGCCGACCAGGATCCCCGCCCCCGCCGGTGCCGCCGCGGCGTTCGCGGTGGTGAGCCGGTGACCGCCGCGCTCGTCCGCGCGATGACGCTCGACGACTGCGCGCGCGTCTCCGAGATCCGCGTCCGCGGCTGGCAGAGCGCCTACCGCGGCCTGATGCCGCAGTCCTACCTGGACGCCCTGAGCGTCACCGAGGACGCCGAGCGGCGCCGCGACCGGTTCGTCCAGGGCGACGCCGGCGTGCGGAACCTGGTCGCGGAGCAGGCCGGCCAGGTGGTGGGCTGGGCCGCGCACGGCCCCTACCGCGAGGGCGAACACCGCACGTCGGATGCCGAGTTGTACGCGCTCTACGTCGACCCCGCCCGCATCGGCACCGGCGTCGGCCGGGCCCTGCTCACCGAGGCGGTACGCCGGACCGCGGCCGACGGCCATCGGCGCATGCACCTCTGGGTCCTCCGGGACAACGCCCGCGCCCGCGCCTTCTACACCCGCGCCGGCTTCCACACCGACGGCACCGAGGAACCCTTCGAGGTGAACGGCATGGCAGTACCGGAGATCAGGTACACGAACGACCTACCCCCCGAACCCAGCTCATCCCCCTGACGGCCGCTCACCCCAACCCCCTCAGGGGCGCGGGGAACGGCGCGACCAGCCACCAACCACCCGCACCTCCCCGACGGACAGCCAGCCCCACCCCCCAGGGGCGCGGGGAACTGCGCGACGCGCCACCAACCGACCCGCACCTCCCGACGGACAGTCAGCCACACCCCCAGGGGCGCGGGGAACTGCGCGACCACCCCCCACGACCCGCAGCCGCCCCTACAGCGCACCACCCCCGACAACACCCCGCACCGCCACCGCCCCTCACCGCTGGCACGGAATTCGCGCCACCGCCCCCACCGCTGGCACGGAATTCGCGACACCGCCCCTCACCGCTGGCGCGGAATCCGCGCCAGCGCCCGCACCGCCGCCTCCGCCAGGGCCGGATGGGCGAGCGCGTCGTTCAGGACGGCGCGGGCGCGGTCGTCGCCGAGGGCGCCGAGCCCGTCCACGCACGCGAGCGCCACCCGCCGGTAGGGGTCGTGCGGACTCAGCCGGCGCCGCAACGTCGTGATCAGCGCGGGCACGGACTCGGGCGCGCGCAGCTCCACGAGGAGCCGCACCGGGTGCAGGGCGTACGCGACGCGCAGCTCGTTGGTGGCGAGGGCGGCCGCGGCACGGGCCGTGCGGGGGTCACCGAGGCGGGCCAGGGCGTGGGCGGCCGAGGCACAGCGCGGCGGGTCGCGGTGGTTGAGGAGGAGGACGAGCGCCTCGAAGGCCCGCCGGTCCCCCGCGACGCCCAGCCGGAAGGCGGCCACCTCCCGCGCCCACAGGGGCTGCCCGGCGGCGGTGAGCACCCCGGCGAGCGCGTCGCGGTCGTCGGTCGTCGCCAGGCGCCCGAACTCCGGGGAGTCCCCCGACTCCCGCCGTAAGCGCTCCGTGAGCGACCGCAACTCCTCGTCCATGCGCCCGAGCCTAGGCGCGCGTACGCGGCGGCGGGACGTACATCACAAACTCACAGGGCTGGCGCGCTCGTTACCCGCCGGTTAAGCTCAGACGAGCGAGTTACCCACTCGCGGAACCCCTCGTGGCGGCCTGGTGACGCAGTCGCCGACGGGAGCAGTCGGTTCGGTACACCTCGTACCTCCTGTACGACCCGGTCCCGGGACAGGGCCGGTCGGTCGGCCATCACCGTTCCCGGACGCGTGCGCGTCCGAGAGCGACGGCCCCGGGCGTGTGCGCTCGCAGCCCGGCACCACCCGCACTCCCTCCGCACCCGGTGCGCCGAGGCCTCTTCCGGAGCCCCGGAGCCACGGCGCAGCCGGGCGCGTTCCCAGTCGTCACCCTCATCTCTGGAGTCCCGCGATGGCCACTCCCCTGTCCCCCGCCCCGTCCCCGCTGCGGACGATCGCCGTGATCGGCCTCGGCACCATGGGCACCGGCATCATCCAGGTCCTGGCCAAGGCCGGCCGCGAGGTGATCGGCATCGACATCAGCGAGGCGCAGGCGGCGCGGTGCGGTGCCGCCCTGGAGGCCTCCACCGCCCGTGCCGTGGAGCGCGGCCGGCTGACCGAGCGGGAGCGCGCGGACGCCCTCGCCCGGGTCCGCACCTCCACCGACCTGGGCGCGGCGGCCGACGCCGACCTGGTCATCGAGGTGGTGCCGGAGTCGTACGAGCTCAAGCAGCAGGTCTTCCGGGAGCTGGACGGGATCGTGCGGCCCGGGGCGATCCTCGCGACCGGGACCAACGCGCTGTCCGTCACCCGGCTCGCCGCGGACTCGGCGCGTCCCGAGCGGGTGCTCGGGCTGCACTTCTTCAACCCGGCGCCGGCGATGAAGCTGGTCGAGATCGTCTCCTCGGTGCTGACCGCGCCGGCCGCCGTCGCCGCCGTCACCGACCTCGCCCTGGACCTCGGCAAGGAGCCCGTCGCGGTCGGCGACCGGCCGGGGTTCGTCGCCGACGGGCTGCTGTTCGGCTACCTCAACCAGGCCGCCGCGATGTACGAGGCGAAGTACGCCTCCCGCGAGGACATCGACGCCGCGATGCGGCTGGGCTGCGGCCTGCCGATGGGCCCGCTCGCCCTGCTCGACCTGATCGGGGTCGACACCGCGCGGACGGTCCTGGAGGCCATGTACGCCGCCTCCCACGACCGGCTGCACGCCCCGGCGCCGATCCTGAGGCAGCTCAGCGAGGCCGGTCTGACCGGCCGCAAGTCGGGCCGCGGCTTCTACACCTACGAGGCGCCGGGCAGCGCGACGGTCGTGCCGGACGCGTCGACGCCGGCCCCGGACGGGAGCGGTGTCCCCGGCCGAACGGTGCGCGCCGTCGGTGTCGCCGGCTCCGGCACGATGGCCTCGGGCATCGCCGAGGTCTTCGCCAAGGCGGGCTTCGACGTCGTCCTGGCCGCCCGCAGCGAGGAGAAGGCGCAGGCCGCGAAGGCCCGCGTCGGGAAGTCGCTGTCCCGCTCCGTCGACAAGGGCCGGCTCACCGCCGAGGCCGCCGCGCAGGCCCTGGAGCGGATCACCCCGGCCGGCACCTACGACGCCTTCGCCGACGTCGACCTGGCCGTCGAGGCGGTCGCCGAGGACCTGGACGTCAAGCGGCAGTTGTTCGCGACGCTGGACAAGGTGTGCAGGCCGGGCGCGGTGCTCGCCACGACCACCTCCTCGCTGCCGGTCGTCGCCCTGGCCCGCGCCACCTCACGTCCGCAGGACGTGATCGGCATGCACTTCTTCAACCCGGCTCCCGCGATGAAGCTGGTCGAGGTGGTCCGCACGGTCCTGACCGGCGAGGACGTCCACGCGACGGTCCACGAGGTGTGCGGGAAGATCAGGAAGCACGCCGTCGACTGCGGGGACCGGGCCGGCTTCATCGTGAACGCGCTGCTGTTCCCGTACCTCAACAACGCGATCAAGATGGTGCAGGAGCACTACGCGTCCCTCGACGACATCGACGCGGCGATGAGGCTGGGCGGCGGCTACCCGATGGGCCCCTTCGAGCTGCTCGACGTGGTCGGGCTGGACGTCTCGCTGGCCATCGAGAAGGTCCTGCACCGTGAGTTCCGGGACCCGGGGCTGGCCCCGGCGCCGCTGCTGGAGCACCTGGTGGCCGCGGGCTGCCTCGGCCGCAAGACGGGCCGCGGCTTCCGCGAGTATGCCCGCCGCTGACGGCGTCGGCGACTGGTTCCGGGGCGGTGAGGACTGGGGCGGGCTGCTGGAACCGGCGGCCCCTCCGCCGCCCGCCCCGGGCCGGGCAGACCGCACACAGGCGCGCCGAGCTGCGCACATGCAGTACGTTCAGGGCATGCCCCAGCCCGCCAAGTCCTCACGTACCCCCGCCACGCCCGACGCGCCGGAAAGTGCCGCAGGCTCCCGCGCGGCGGCCCAACGGCTCAAGATGCGCCGGGAACTGGCGGCCGCGGCCATGGAGCTGTTCGCGACCAAGGGGTACGAGGCGACCACCGTCGACGAGATCGCGGCCGCGGCCGGGGTCGCCCGCCGCACCTTCTTCCGCCACTTCCGCTCGAAGGAAGAGGCGATCTTCCCCGACCACGACGACACGCTGATCCGCGCCGAGGCGGTGCTGAACGCGGCTCCCGCGCACGAGCACCCGCTCGACACGGTGTGCCGCGGGATCAAGGAAGTGATGAAGATGTACGCGGCCCGGCCGGAGATCTCGGTCGCCCGCTACAAGCTCACGCGCGAGGTGCCCACCCTGCGCGAGGCGGAGATCGCGTCGGTGGCCCGCTACGAGCGCCTCTTCACCCGCTACCTCCTCGGCCACTTCGACGAGCACGCCCACGACGACGACGCCAACGACGACCCGCTGCTGGCCGAGGTCGCCGCCTCCGCCGTGGTCACCGCCCACAACCACGTGCTGCGGCGCTGGCTCAGGGCCGGCGGCCAGGGCGACGTGGAGGCCCAGCTCGACCACGCCTTCGCGATCGTCCGCAAGACGTTCGGCACGGGCATCGGAGCCGGGCGGGGCGGCTCCGCGTCCCCGAGGACGGCCCCCGCCGCGGTCTCCGCGCAGGGCGAGGTGCTGGTGACGGTCGCCCGCACCGACGCCCCGCTGGACGAGGTGATGCGCACCATCGAGCAGGCCCTCAAGGAGCGCTGAGGGGAGCTCTGAGGGAGCACTGAGGGAGCGCTGAGGGCGCTCCGGCACCGCCGGTCACTGTGACGACGGCCACCCGCCCGGGTGGCCGTTTTGGCATGTCAGGGCAGGTTTTCGCATGGATTTCCGACCCCGTTCGATCGATCATCGCTCATTTGTTACGTAAAGATTTCATCTGAGAGCAATTTCTGGCACTCAGTGCCTTGCGAGGTGACACGCGGTGTCATACGTTGAAGGTGTCCGGGCGGCCGGCGTGCAGAGACCAGACGTACGCCGGCTGTCCCCGCAAGCCCACGGCTCGCGCGCCCGGACGCCTGCGTCACAGGCACCCTCCCGCGCCACCCCGCGCTGCCGGAACAGCTCCACCCGCCGAACCGACGGCACACCCTCATCCCTCAGCAGCACCGACGTAACCCTCAGCGCCCTTCCCTCGGGGCGCGCATCGCCGGAGGCAACACCGTGACCGTGAAGGACATCCTGGACGCGATCCAGTCACCGGACTCCACGTCCGCCGATTTCGCCGCCCTGCCGCTCCCCGAGTCGTACCGGGCGATCACCGTGCACAAGGACGAGACGGAGATGTTCGCGGGCCTCGCGACCCGCGACAAGGACCCCCGCAAGTCGATCCACCTGGACGACGTGCCGGTGCCGGAACTCGGCCCGGGCGAGGCCCTGGTGGCCGTCATGGCCTCCTCGGTCAACTACAACTCCGTGTGGACCTCGATCTTCGAGCCGCTGTCGACCTTCGGCTTCCTGGAGCGCTACGGCAGGCTCAGCGAGCTCACCAGGCGCCATGACCTGCCGTACCACATCATCGGCTCCGACCTCGCGGGCGTCGTGCTGCGCACCGGCCCCGGCGTCAACGCCTGGAAGCCCGGTGACGAGGTCGTCGCGCACTGCCTGTCCGTCGAGCTGGAGTCGAGCGACGGCCACAACGACACCATGCTCGACCCCGAGCAGCGGATCTGGGGCTTCGAGACCAACTTCGGCGGCCTCGCGGAGATCGCGCTGGTCAAGTCCAACCAGCTGATGCCCAAGCCGGACCACCTGTCGTGGGAGGAGGCGGCGGCCCCCGGGCTGGTCAACTCCACCGCCTACCGGCAGCTGGTCTCCCGCAACGGCGCCGGCATGAAGCAGGGCGACAACGTCCTCATCTGGGGCGCGAGCGGCGGACTCGGCAGTTACGCCACGCAGTTCGCGCTGGCCGGCGGCGCCACCCCGATCTGTGTCGTCAGCAGTGAGCAGAAGGCGGCGATCTGCCGGTCCATGGGCGCCGAGGCCGTCATCGACCGCACGGCCGAGGGCTACCGGTTCTGGAAGGACGAGCACACCCAGGACCCCAGGGAGTGGAAGCGCTTCGGCAAGCGCATCCGCGAACTGACCGGCGGCGAGGACGTCGACATCGTCTTCGAGCACCCCGGCCGCGAGACCTTCGGCGCCAGCGTGTACGTCACCCGCAAGGGCGGCACCGTCGTCACCTGCGCCTCCACCTCCGGCTACCACCACGAGTACGACAACCGCTACCTGTGGATGTCCCTGAAGCGGATCATCGGCTCCCACTTCGCCAACTACCGCGAGGCCTGGGAGGCCAACCGCCTCGTCGCCAAGGGGAAGATCCACCCGACGCTGTCGAAGGTGTACTCCCTGGAGGACACCGGCCAGGCCGCCCACGACGTGCACCGCAACGTCCACCAGGGCAAGGTCGGCGTGCTCTGCCTGGCCCCCGAGGAGGGCCTGGGCGTGCGGGACACGGAGAAGCGCGCGCAGCACGTCGACGCCATCAACCGCTTCCGGAACATCTGAGACATCCGAGGTCATAGATGACTGAGCGTCAGCCTGCCGAAGGGAAGCGGGAGAAGGACCGGCCGTGGCTCATGCGCACGTACGCCGGTCACTCCACGGCCGAGGCGTCCAACGAGCTGTACCGGCGCAACCTCGCCAAGGGCCAGACCGGCCTGTCGGTCGCGTTCGACCTGCCGACCCAGACCGGCTACGACTCCGACCACGTCCTCGCCCGCGGCGAGGTCGGCCGGGTCGGCGTGCCGGTCGCGCACCTCGGTGACATGCGCCGGCTGTTCCAGGACATCCCCCTGGAGCAGATGAACACCTCGATGACCATCAACGCCACCGCCATGTGGCTGCTGGCGCTCTACCAGGTCGTCGCGGAGGAGCAGGGCGCGGACATCACCCGGCTCCAGGGCACGACCCAGAACGACATCGTCAAGGAGTACCTCTCCCGCGGCACCCATGTGTTCCCGCCGGGGCCGAGCCTGCGCCTGACGACGGACATGATCGCGTACACGGTCTCCCACCTGCCGAAGTGGAACCCGATCAACATCTGCAGCTACCACCTCCAGGAGGCGGGGGCCACCCCGGTCCAGGAGATCGCGTACGCGATGTCCACCGCGATCGCCGTCCTCGACGCCGTGCGCGACGGCGGTCAGGTGCCCCAGGACCGCATGGGGGACGTCGTCGGCCGGATCTCCTTCTTCGTCAACGCGGGCGTCCGCTTCGTCGAGGAGATGTGCAAGATGCGCGCCTTCGGCCGCATCTGGGACCGGATCACCCGCGAGCGGTACGGCATCGAGGACCCCAGACACCGGCGCTTCCGCTACGGCGTCCAGGTCAACTCCCTCGGTCTGACCGAGGCGCAGCCGGAGAACAACGTCCAGCGGATCGTGCTGGAGATGCTGGCGGTGACCCTCTCCAAGGACGCCCGCGCGCGTGCCGTGCAGCTGCCCGCCTGGAACGAGGCGCTGGGCCTGCCCCGCCCCTGGGACCAGCAGTGGTCGCTGCGCATCCAGCAGGTCCTCGCCCACGAGAGCGACCTGCTGGAGTACGACGACATCTTCGAGGGCTCGAAGGTGATCGAGGCGGAGGTGGGCCGGCTGGTCGAGGAGTCCCTCGCGGAGATCGAGCGGATCCAGGAGATGGGCGGGGCGATGGCCGCCGTCGAGTCCGGCTACCTGAAGTCGCGGCTGGTCGCCTCGCACGCCGAGCGCCGGGCCCGGATCGAGTCCGGCCAGGAGAAGATCGTGGGCGTCAACGTCTTCGAGACGACCGAACCGAACCCGTTGACGGCCGATCTCGACACCGCGATCCAGACGGTCGACCCGGCCGTCGAGGCCCGTGTCGTCGCCTCGCTCCGGCACTGGCGCGACACCCGCTACCAGCCGCCCTTCAACCACCCCCGCCCGTGCAAGGCGCTGGAGCGGCTGAAGGAGGCCGCCAAGGGCACCGACAACCTCATGGAGGCCACCCTGGAGTGCGCCCGCGCCGGTGTCACCACCGGCGAGTGGGCGGGCGCGCTGCGGGAGGTGTTCGGCGAGTTCCGGGCACCGACGGGCGTGTCGTCGGCGCCGGTCGCCGTTGCCGCGCAGGACGGCTCGGCCCTGTCCGAGGTGCGCCGCGCGGTGGAGCGGACGGCGGCCGACCTCGGCGTGGGCAGGCTGCGCTTCCTGGTCGGCAAGCCCGGCCTGGACGGGCACTCCAACGGCGCCGAGCAGATCGCCGTCCGGGCCCGGGACGCCGGGTTCGAGGTGGTCTACCAGGGCATCCGGCTCACCCCCGAGCAGATCGTGGACGCCGCCCTCGCCGAGGACGTGCACGCCGTCGGCCTCTCCATCCTCTCCGGGTCGCACGCCCAGCTCGTCCCGGACGTGCTGGAACGGCTGCGTGTGGCCGGTGCCACAGATATCCCGGTGATCGCCGGTGGCATCATCCCGAATGGTGACGCCGAACAGCTGAGGGCCGCCGGAGTCGCCGCCGTCTTCACCCCGAAGGACTTCGACATCACCGGAATCATCGGCCGCATCGTCGACGAGATCCGGAAAGCGAACAAGCTCGACCCCCTGGAGGTCCCCGCATGACGACCGTCAACCGCCTTCGCCCCCGGCGTTCCTGTCTGGCCGTGCCGGGCTCGAACCCCCGCTTCCTGGAGAAGGCGCAGGGCCTCCCGGCGGACCAGGTCTTCCTCGACCTGGAGGACGCGTGCGCGCCGCTCGCCAAGCCCGAGGCACGGCACACCATCGTCAAGTTCCTCAACGAGGGCGACTGGACAGGCAAGACCAGGGTCGTGCGCGTCAACGACTGGACGACGGAGTGGACGTACCGGGACGTCGTGACCGTCGTCGAGGGCGCCGGGCAGAACCTGGACTGCGTCATGCTGCCGAAGGTGCAGAACGCCCAGCAGGTCGTCGCCCTGGACCTCCTCCTCACCCAGATCGAGAAGACGATGGGGTTCGAGGTCGGCCGGATCGGCATCGAGGCGCAGATCGAGAACGCGCAGGGCCTGAACAACGTCAACGAGATCGCGCAGGCCTCCCCGCGCACCGAGACGATCATCTTCGGCCCCGCCGACTTCATGGCGTCGATCAACATGAAGTCGCTGGTCGTGGGCGAGCAGCCGCCCGGCTACCCGGCGGACGCCTACCACTACATCCTGATGAAGATCCTGATGGCCGCCCGCGCCAACGATCTCCAGGCCATCGACGGCCCCTACCTCCAGATCCGCAACGTCGACGGCTTCCGCGAGGTGGCCGGGCGCGCCGCCGCGCTCGGCTTCGACGGCAAGTGGGTGCTGCATCCCGGCCAGGTCGACGCCGCCAACGAGGTCTTCTCCCCCTCCCAGGAGGACTACGACCACGCAGAGCTGATCCTGGACGCGTACGAGTACTGCACGTCAGAGGCGGGCGGCAAGAAGGGCTCCGCGATGCTCGGCGACGAGATGATCGACGAGGCCAGCCGCAAGATGGCCCTGGTCATCGCGGGCAAGGGACGCGCCGCCGGCATGCGGCGCACCAGCACGTTCGAGATCCCCGCCGACTAGAAGCCGACCGGAAGCCGACTAGAAGCCGACTAGAAAGGGCCGTGAGCGCGATGCAGTTCGGGCGCACGTACGAGGAGTTCGAGGTCGGTGCCATCTACAAGCACTGGCCGGGCAAGACGGTCACGGAGTACGACGACCACCTCTTCTGCCTCCTCACCATGAACCACCACCCGCTCCACCTGGACGCGCACTACGCGGAGCGGACGACGGACTTCGGCAGGAACGTCGTCGTCGGCAACTACGTCTACTCGCTGCTGCTCGGCATGTCCGTCCCGGACGTCTCCGGCAAGGCGATCGCGAACCTGGAGATCGAGTCGCTGAAGCACGTGGCGCCGACCTTCCACGGCGACACGATCTACGGCGAGACGACCGTGCTGGACAAGTGGCCGTCGAAGTCGAAGGACGACCGCGGGATCGTCCACGTCGAGACCCGGGGCCACAAGCAGGACGGCACGCTGGTGTGCGTGTTCCGCCGCAAGGTGATGGTGCCGACCGAGACGTACATCAAGGAGCGCGGCGGCGAGCAGCCCGGCCGCCCCGAGCCGAAGCGGCAGGAGAAGTAGAGATGGCCCGACTCGCCCGGACCGCCGGTCTGACCGACGTCCAGCAGGAGATCCTCTCCACCGTCCGCGACTTCGTGGACAAGGAGATCCTCCCGGTCGCCACCGAGCTGGAGCACCGCGACGAGTACCCGCAGCAGATCGTCGACGGTCTGAAGGAGCTGGGCCTGTTCGGCCTGATGATCCCCGAGGAGTACGGGGGTCTGGGCGAGTCGCTCCTGACGTACGCGCTGTGCGTGGAGGAGATCGCCCGCGGCTGGATGTCGGTCTCCGGGATCATCAACACGCACTTCATCGTGGCGTACATGCTCAAGCAGCACGGCACGCGGGAGCAGAAGGACCACTTCCTGCCGAGGATGGCCGCCGGGGACGTGCGCGGCGCCTTCTCGATGTCGGAGCCGGGTCTGGGCTCCGATGTGTCGGCGATCACGTCGAAGGCGGTGAAGGACGGCGACGCGTACGTCCTGAACGGCCAGAAGATGTGGCTGACGAACGGTGGCACCTCCTCGCTCGTCGCCGTCCTCGTCCGCAGTGACGAAGGACACCCCGAGGGCACCGCCCCCCACAAGTCGATGACCACCTTCCTGGTGGAGAAGGAGCCCGGCTTCGGCGAGGTCCGCCCCGGCCTGACCATCCCGGGCAAGATCGACAAGATGGGGTACAAGGGCGTCGACACCACCGAGATGATCATGGACGGTCTGCGCGTTCCGGAGAACCGCGTGCTCGGAGGGGTGACAGGACGAGGTTTTTACCAAATGATGGACGGCGTGGAGGTCGGCCGGGTCAACGTCGCGGCGCGCGGCTGCGGCGTCGCGCAGCGCGCGTTCGAGCTGGGGGTGCGGTACGCCCAGCAGCGGCACACGTTCGGCCGGCCGATCGCGCAGCACCAGGCCATCCAGTTCAAGCTGGCGGAGATGGCTACCAAGGTCGAGGCCGCTCATGCCATGATGGTCAACGCGGCTCGCAAAAAGGACTCCGGGGAACGAAACGACCTAGAGGCAGGGATGGCGAAGTACCTCGCCTCCGAGTACTGCAAGGAGGTCGTGGAGGACGCCTTCCGGATCCACGGCGGCTACGGCTTCTCCAAGGAGTACGAGATCGAGCGCCTCTACCGTGAGGCCCCGATGTTGCTGATCGGTGAAGGCACCGCCGAGATCCAGAAAATGATCATCGGGCGCAGGCTGCTCGAGGAGTATCGATTCCAAGGCTAGATGTCCGGGTTGGGGGTGTTTTCTTCGAGAAGAAGATCACACCCCGTCAACTCGCTCCCGCCGCCGACTCGGCTTCCTGGCTTACCCAGTTGCCGCACAGAACCGCTACGATCGCGGGAAAGCCGCCGTCCCCCCGTCGAAGCGCGGCATCATCCGCTACGAAGGTCATCCATGCCCCACAGCCAAACCTCTGCACCTCGCGACAGCCTGGCCGGCGTACGCCTTGCGCGCGGAGCATCGCCGTGGCTCCTTCCGACCGTCGCCACCGCAGCCGTCAGCCTGGTCCGCGCCCGCCGCTCGGGTGTCGCCAAGGCCGTCGCCGTACCCGCCACCGCTCTCGCCGCGGGCATGCTGTGGTTCTTCCGCGACCCCGAGCGTGAGATCGCACAGGGCCGGGTCATCTCCCCCGCCGACGGAGTGGTGCAGAGCATCATGCCGTGGAAGGACGGACGGACCCGCGTCGCGATCTTCATGAGCCCGCTGAACGTCCACGTCAACCGCGCGCCGCTGGCCGGCACGGTGACGTCGGTCGAGCACATCCCTGGCGGGTTCGTGCCGGCGTTCAACAAGGAGAGCGAGAACAACGAGCGCGTCGTCTGGCACTTCGACACCGAGCTCGGTGACATCGAGATGATCCAGATCGCCGGCGCCGTCGCCCGCCGTATCGTCCCCTACGTCCCGGAGGGCACGAAGGTCGAGCAGGGCGACCGGATCGGTCTGATCCGCTTCGGCTCGCGCGTCGACATCTACCTGCCCGAGGGCGTGGAGATCGCGGTCGAGGTCGGGCAGAAGACCGTGGCAGGGGTGACTCGCATTGACCGTGATTGACCCGGAGACCCAGGCGGGCTGGGTGCCCGAGGCCGACGAGGTGGACGAAGAGGAGGAGATGCCCCTCTCTCTCCGGCTGTCGATAGCGGACACCCTCACCCTCGGCAACGCCACGTGCGGCTTCATGGCGGTGTACTTCACCACCACCGGCATCCTGATCCCGCACCTCACCGGCAGCCAGGAGTCCGGCATGGCCCGCCACAGCGCGGCCACGGCGGTCATCCTGATGCTGTGCGCGGCGGTCTTCGACCTCTTCGACGGTCTGGTGGCCCGCAAGCTGCGCTCCTCACCCATGGGCGCGGAGCTGGACAACCTCTCCGACCTGATCAGCTTCGGCCTCGCCCCGGCCTACTTCGTCCTGGTCTACGGCATGGTCGCCGACGACGCCCACCAGCGGGTGGCGGCGGTCGGCGCGATCGTGGTGCTGCTGGCGGTGGTGCTGCGGCTCGCCCGCTTCTCGTGCGTGACGATGAAGGACGGCATGTTCCAGGGCATGCCCTCCCCGTTCGGCGCGCTGACGGTCGTCTCGATCGTGCTGCTGGAGCTGCCCTTCGTGGCGACGCTCCTGGCCATCCTGGGCACCGCCTGGCTGATGGTGAGCCGGGTGGAGTACCCGAAGCCGCGGGGCCGCCTCGCCGGCGCGATGCTCTCGTGGATCGTGCTGTCGATGGGTCTGCTGGCGGCATGGGCCTTCGACGCCCCGAGCGGCCAGCTCCTCCTCCAGACGGGCTGCGCCCTCCAGCTGGTCATGGGCGCGGTCATCCCGCTGTTCGCCACGGCCCGCCGGGTGAACAACTTCCGCGACAACCGGCGCGAGGCACGGGCGGCGCAGCTGCCGTGACGCTCCGCCGAGTGGGGCCCCGGACCCGGGTGGGTCCGGGGCCCTTCGCATGTCCGGCGGCGCCGGGAGACGGGGCCGTTCGGCCGAGCCAGCCCGCCCGGGCGCGCTGTGGGACGAGGCCCGTCCAGACCCACCCAGCCCCTCCGGCGGCACCGGAAGACGAGGCCCGCCCAGACCCACCCAGCCCCTCCGGCGGCACCGGAAGACGAGGCCCGCCCAGACCCACCCAGCCCCTCCGGCGGCACCGGAAGACGAGGCCCGCCCAGACCCACCCAGCCCCTCCGGCGGCACCGGAAGACGAGGCCCGCCCAGACCCACCCAGCCCCTCCGGCGGCACCGGAAGACGAGGCCCGCCCAGACCCACCCAGCCCCTCCGGCGGCACCGGAAGACGAGGCCCGCCCAGACCCACCCAGCCCCTCCGGCGGCACCGGAAGACGAGGCCCGCCCAGACCCACCCAGCCCCTCCGGCGGCACCGGAAGACGAGGCCCGCCCA
>NZ_JBHWKO010000064.1:0-32572 GCF_042731035.1 Streptomyces sp. NPDC059895 | reverse complement strand
GGACCCGAGAACCACTACAAGGGCTGCACCCGCATCACCAATCGAAACGCCGAGCATCGCGCCGACAGCGGAACCCCTAACCGAGCGGCATTGGGGCTAGGGGCGCTCTCGTGGCATGCGGGGTACGTGACAGCATCCCCCTGTACGGCAAAGTGCACCGGTGTTGCCGTCAAGTGCTGCCGTCACACCCACGCATAACGAGTTGCCGGGTCCTGTTCCAAGACCGTCCGGGCCGGTCCGTCAACAACCCATCTTGGCTGGAGATCTGCGTGGAGACCCGTCAGTCGCGTACTGCGGCAGTCGGAACAAGGCGGCTCGTGAAGCCATCCGCAACGAGACGGCGATACGCCGCATCGACGTCCGCCGGGATCTCTTGACGGATCATGAAGCCTTCGTCCGGATAGATCATCAGCCGCTGCTGGGCCCCAACCAGCATGTCAATGACTAGGCGTTCGTCGCCGATCGAAGCGATGTACTCCGCGAAGGTCATCGACGCTGAGGCGCAGATCCACTGCACCTCGGGCCACAGCTTTCGCGCCGTTGCGTACGCGCGCCGTTCCTCGTACGGCTTGCAGACAAGCAGGACGGACGACACAGCGATGCCCTGTTCAGCAAGCAGGGCTCGCGAGAACATGACGTTCTCTCCGGTGTTCCGAGCGTTTGGCTCCACGAGGATGGCGGACGACGGCACGCCGAGTTCTACGGCCCTCTCCCGGTAATGCTCCGCCTCGCCGCGCGGCATCCGCTCACGGGTGGTCCGGCTGGTCGCTCCCGTGAATACGATCAGTGGCACCATGCCGTCGCGGTACAGGGCTGCCGTTGTGTCGGCGACCCCGAGATCATGGCTGCCTAGGCCGATGGCGACCGAACATGGGCGTACCTCGTGGCCCATTTGCTGGAAGTCCCAGAGGCAACGCGCGTCCTCCCATGACTGCTGTGAGATCACCTCTCCGCTCCACCTTCCGCCGCCGAGTCGGGCACCTTGAAGTCGTACGTCCATGAGAAGCGCGTAGCCGCGTGCACGCCAAGCGCGAACTCGACCACCGTGCCGTCGGCCGTGAACGTCGTTCGATGCAGCTCTACGACCCACTCCCCGGGAGTGAGCTGCAAGAGCTGCACTTCGTCAGTGGTGGGCACCCGGGCAAACAGCGTCTCCCGCATGTGATCGATCTCGTATCCCGCGTCATACAGCACGCGGAAGCCGCCGCCCCTGCCGGCCGGACCCGGAGCCGGATCCACGATGCGCGTTCCCTCAACATGCTCCGGGCGGTAGTAGCTGGTGAGGGTGTGAGTAGGCTGCGTCCCTTCCTTGACCAGCCGTGCGCGAGCGTAGACGTCGGCCCCTTCGGGCAAGCCATGCGCTGCTGCCGCTGCTGGTGGCGCCGGAACCTTGCTGACCGTCTGCGTTTGTTCGTTGCGCCGGTACGAGCGGCCGGATGCCACCCGGTCAGCGATGAAGGCGACTTCGTCACCGTCCCTCCATTTGGCTTTGTCGTACCGCTCGATTCCAAGTCGTTTGAGCGGTGGTCGGTCGCGGACGACCGTGCCGTGCCCACGGGAAGACGTCACCAGCCCTTCGGCTTCTAGCGCCTTGTAGGCCGCGTGAACAGTGGACTTGGAGCCTTCACCGGCCTCGACCCAGTCCCTGATCTGCGGCAACTGTTGGTTTGGCGCGTATTCGCCAGACCGGATCTTCTCTGCGATCCGGTCTGCAAGCTCTCGCCATTTCGGCGCCATGCAGAACCTCCCGTCGACATCGACCAGTGAAGCACAGTCCCAGGACTGTTGACTGTCCTGGGACTGCGTGCCATTGTCTTCCCAAGCGAGCCGCAGTCCTAGGACAGTGGCGGGCTAGTGGCCTTCTTTGGGCTGCGCAGATGCACAGGGCGGGGACGCTGCGATCCCGCTAAAGGCCAGGTGGAACAGGGTTTCGGCCCGTACTGGCGAGGTGGCCCGGCGACCGCGAGCAACGGCCGGAGAGTGGGGACGTAGTCCCCCTTGCAGTGCTTCACCCCTGTTGACCTCGTCGAAAGGACTTCTGATGTACCCACGAAGACCCTGAGCGCCACCGATATGGACCGGTTGGCGGCGCCTGGACAGCAAGCGCGGTCCACCACGGCTCGCAGCACGTCACGCTGCGGCCGGCTGCCTCTCCCGCCCGTCCGTTCCGCGCGCTGCGTGAGGACGTACGGGCGGGAGCGCGGGGAGCCGGATTCTCCGACTTCAACGGCGCGCGGCCCCGGGTGGCTAGACCCGGGGCCGCTATCGGGCCGTTCCACCCTGAGAGGAACACGACCCAATGGAGCACATCGTCACTGTTCAGGACGCCGTTACGGCGTTCGCGGACTTCATGGAGCCGACGGACGGCGAGCTGGACGCGATCGAGGCCGAGATGCCGGTCATCCTCGCGGACATCGAGCTGATGGACGCCTACATCGTCACGCTCGACCGCACGCCGACCGAGCTGGACGCGCGCCGGCTGCGGCGGGCGCGCCGTCGGGCGCTGGCCGCGCGGCTGGAGCTGACCCGGCTGTCGGCCGGGGCCGCGGGGGTGGGCGCGTGAGTGACGGGGCCCTCACCCTGGACAACCTCGCCACGCCGCTGCGGGTGCTGCGGCTGCTGGCGGTGGACTTCGGGCACCTGCCGGCGCCGAACGTGCAGGTGTCCACGGTCTACCCGGACCGGCTGGAGCTGACGTTCCACAGCGGCCTGGCCGACTTCGAGGTGTGGCGGGAGGCCCTGGGCATCCGCCCGGACGCCGTGGTCTACCGCGAGCAGAGCAGCGGCCGCACGCGTCTGCTGACGGCGTTGTCCGACTACGCGGGCGCCACGCTGGAGCTGGCCGGCTTCGGCCACGTCGACACCCCGGCGCCGGCCGCGGCGGGGGGTTCGGCGTGAACCGTTTCGGGAAGACGCTGCTGGTGCTGGCCCTGGTCGCGGTGGTCGCGATGGCGTTCCGGGTCTCGTGGAACGCGCTGCGGGACGTGGCCAGGGTGGTCGGTGCGGATGCGACCGCGGCGACGCTGTACCCGTTCGTGGTCGACGGGCTGATGGCTCTGGCGCTGGTCGCCACGCTGGTGCTGACCGAGGAGCGCGACAAGCGGTTCGCGCTGCGCGTCCTGGCCGTCTACACCCTGGCCTCCCTGGTCCTGAACTACGTCCACGGCTTGGTGCCCGAGCTGCACGGCCACGCGGTGGACTGGGGCCGGCTCGCGGACTGGGACCCGGCGAACTGGGCCCTGGTCCTGCTGGCCACCTCCCTGCCGGTCGGCTCGATCTACTTCGGCTCCGACCTGGTCGCCAAGGTGCTGCACCACCGCCCCGCCCCCGCGGGCGAGCCGGCGGACGGGCACCGTGCGGACGCATCCGCACCCCGCACGCACGCCCCCGCCCAACCCGCGCCGGACCTCCCGCACGCTGACCTAAGCGGCATGCCGCAGGTGACCGCGGCGCCGGTATCAGCGCAGGTCGAGCAGGGTGCGGACGCCGTACGGGCGCCGGATCCGCACACCCCGCAGGCTGTCCGCACGCCCGAGCTGAGTGCGGAGGAGGAGGCGGACCGGCAGGCGCAGTTCGAGGAGGCGGAGCTGGAGCGGATGCGGCAGGACGCACGCCGTACGTACGCCGAATCCGCACAGGCCGACCGGCCCCTGTCCGCACGCGCTCTGGGTGAGGCCTACGGGATGAGCGAGTCGTGGGCGCGCAAGCAGATCCTCGCCGTCCGCAACGCCGACGACACCGACCGGCCCCACCTGGTCGCCGCAGAACAGCGCGCCGCCTGACCTTCCCCCCTTCGACGCTTCCGGGAGCTCTGCTGTGTCCAGTCGTACCCGTGCCCGCGGCATGAAGGCCGCGGGTGTCCACACCGTCCAGATCCCGCGTCAGCGCGGGCGCCGCGGCGCGCAGCCGTTCGTGATCGTCGTCCCCGAACCGCCGTCGCTGGCCCGTGAGGCGGCCGGCTTCCTCGGCCGCGCCCTGTGGAACGGCCGCCGCGCCCTCGCCCCGACCTGGCTCGCCCTGGTCGTCCTGGCCGTGACCGGTCTGCTGCACGTCATGGGCTGGTGGACCGGCCTGGTCCTTGCCCCGCTCGCCGCCGCCCCGGGGGTGTGGGCCGGGATCATGCAGCGGCGCCGCCCCGCCCGCGGCGCGGTCGTCCTCTGGCGGGCCGGTCTGGCGCTGCTGGCCACGCTCGCCGCGGGGTGGGCGGCTCTGGCGGCCGGGTTCGGGCCGCTCGCCGGACCGCTGGAGCTGGTGTGGCTGCTGGTCTGGCTCACCGGCCAGACCGCCTGGCTCATCGTCCGCCGCACGCACTGACCACCCGAGGAGCCCTGAATGGCAGCTTCGACGCGCGGCCGCGGAACCGGCCGCAGCAACTCCGACAAGCCGAACAAGTTCGCCAGCGCCGGCGCCGCCGCGGGCGGGTTCGTCGGCGCCCTGGGCGGCTCGTTCGTCCCCCCGATCAACGTCACCGTCAACAACAGCAAGACCACCCCCCGCAACGACGGCGGGGGCGGGGCGCGTCCGCATGCGGAGGCGCTGCTGCCGTCGCCTGAGTTCGGCTCGCCGGCGCAGGTGCGGCAGTACTGCAACACCCTGCGCGCCGCCGCCGTGACGCTCTCGATCGAGGTGGCCATGGGCGCCGAGATCATGAAGGGCGTGCTGGCCGCGGTTCCCGACCCGCAGGGCCGCACCTTCGGCTCCCGCATCCGCGCGGCGAAGGTGGCGCGCAAGATGCAGCGCTCCGCCGACGCCCTCAGGGACGCGGCGAAGAACGCCGCCGCCTGCTACTCGACCTTCCAGCAGGAGTTCGAGGAGGAGATCAACCGCGTCCGCCACCGCGCCCGCAAGCCTCAGCAGCCGGTCATGAACTGGCACCAGCAGTAAGGAGACAGCCGCATGACCAGGAACAACCGCCGCCACGCCACCGATGTTCTCGACGACGGGCGGACCATGACCGCCTACGGCCTCCCCGACGGCACGTCGGGCGGGGGCGTGGGCGCGTACCTGCTGAACCGGGCCAAGCCCCACCTGCCTCCGTGGATCGGGTGGGCCGGGACCGGCCTGGCCGGGGCGCTGGGGAACTGGCGGTGGGAGGGCAGTGCGGGCGCCGGGGTCGGGCTCACGCTCGCCTCCGTCGCGCTGACCGGGGCGACGTGGTGGGCGGGGAAGTCGACCAGCCAGCAGCGCCGGCTGCACTCCGCCGTCACGGTCGCGGCCGGCTCCGCCTGGCTCACCGCCGCGGCTCTGGCCGGACCGACCACCGGACCGATCGACGACCTGTTCCTGATGGGCGGGCCGGTCGTGGCGCTGTCGTGGAACGTGCGCATGGTCCTGCGCCACACCCCCGACGGCGCCCCGGCCGGCAACGGCGACGGCGGTCTGCTGGAGAAGGTGGGTCTGGCACGGGCGCAGATCGGTGCGGCGAAGGTGGAACCCAACCGGGTCACCGCCCCGCTCGCGGTCGTCGCGGGTGAGCAGACCAACGACGACGTCACCAAGGCTCTGGCCCGGATCGCGTCCGCGCTGGACCTGCCGACATCCGCCGTCCGCTACACCCCGGACGCCGGATCCTCCCGCCGCGGCGAACTGGTCATCGTCCCCGAAGACATGCTGGCCGACGTGGTGGAATGGGAGGGGCCGTCGAACCTCGGGGGTTCGATCGCGGATCCGCTGGTCATCGGACGCTACGACGACGGCGCCCCGCTCGTGCTCTGGCTCCCCGGTGACCCGGACGCGGGACGCAACTCCACTCACGTCCTGGTCGCCGGCGGCACCGGCTCCGGCAAGGGCGACACCGCCCTGAACCTGCTGACGGAGGTTCTCTCGCGGCGGGACGTGATCGTGTGGTTCTCCGACCCCAAGGCGTTCCAGGACTTCGCCCCGCTCCGCCCCGGCCTGGACTGGGCAGCGGAGGGCGGCTCGGACACCGAAGTGATGGTGGAGGCGGTCAAGGCCGTGATCCCCGCCCGCACCCGGTGGCTCGGTGCCCACGGCTACCGGCAGTGGGTGCCCGCCGCCTCGGAGCAGCAAAACGACCCCGCGCACTCCTGCCAGAACGGGCGGGCCTGCGGGTGTGAGGGGATGCCGTTCCTGGTCGCCTGGTTCGAGGAGGCCGCCAACACCCTCCGCGCACTCGGGGACGACGCGTTCACCGGCATCGCGCAGGAAGCCCGGTCGGCGGGAATCTCGCTGATCGTGTCGCTTCAACGGCCCTCATACGACCAGATGTCCACCAGCACCCGCGCGTCCCTGCCGTCCGTGATCGCACTCGGCTGCGACCCGCGCGACGAAGGGTTCTGCCTCCCGGACACCGTGCTGGACGCCGGCGCCCACCCCGGCGCGTGGGGCAACCGCCGCCCCGGCTACTGCTACCTCGTCTCCCCCGGCATCCCCGAGGACCGCTACCCCTCCCCGGGCCGCACCCGCCGCTTCACCCACCGGGCCGTGCCCGTCATGGAAGCCCTCGCCACCTGGGCACAGCACAACGGAGCGACCGCCGACCCCGTCACCGCCGGCGCCGCCTCCGGCGTAGCCGGACGGGCGTACACCGGCCGGACCACCGACACCCCGACCGCGCAGCCGGCCGCGCTGCGGGCCGTCCCGGAGGAGGACGACATGGAGTACGGCGCCGGTCTGCTGGTCGACCCCGAGGACGACGGAATCGACCCCGACGCCGAACTCCCCGACACCGAGGACGGCGACGACACCCCCATCTTCGGACAGGAACAGGGACACAAGCCGACCCCTGAAGAGGCGCGGGAGCTGTTCGCGCGGGCGCTGGAGGAGTTCGAGGAGGAGGGTCGCATGGTGGTCGGCCCGAAGGACTTCACCGACTGGTGCGACGCACACAGCCTCTCCCGCTCGTGGGTGTCGCTGCGGCTGAAGGAAGCCGCCATGGACGGCCGGCTGGAGGCAACCAACGTCACCGGACGGTGGCGCATCGTGCCCGCCCTCGCCGCGGCCTAACACCCCTGACACCCGTAACACCGTTACGGGCCCCTAACACCCAAACCCCTAGGCAGACCCGCTGTTACGCGCCCTCACACCGGCCCGTAACACCCCCTGACACCCCCGCCTAACACCCACCCGCACGGGCCCCGCGCCGCCTCTTGGTGCGGGCCCGCGGCACACCCCGAGGGGAGCACCGATGAACCAGCACACCCCGCCCGGAACCATCGCCCCGCACATCCCCGCCGACGCCTACCACCGCGCGCAGGCCACCGGACAGCCCGTCGTGATCGTCGTCAACGACACCCCGGCCGGCATCCCGTGGCGCCGGCTGCTCCTGCCGTTCGCCATCGCCGGCGCGACCGTGGCCGGCGGGTGGGGGCTGGTCGCCGCCGTCTGCTTCCTGCTCGACACCGCCGCCCACGCCTTCACCGTCATCGCGGGCGCCGCCGGACCCATCGGCGTCGGCGGCATCACGCTCAAGCTCGCCCGCGGCAAGCACCACTAGCTACGCCAAGGGCGACCCCCCAATTCCGCCAAGAACACGGGGTCGCCCTTGTCCAGCCAGCACCTCTCAAGGAACTGGAGACATCCAGCATGACGCAACCCACTGCCCTCCGGCGAGCCTTACCGCCGGCCACCCGCACCCCGCTCGCGGGAGCTCCCGCCACGAGCGGGATGCGGTTCTACCTCACGACCCATAAGCGGCACTGGATCAAGCTCACCGACGTGCCGCTGTTCCTGAAGTCCGAGCACTTCGCGGCCGCCGCCAAGCTCTACCCCGCGCGCGGTCCGTACGCGGTCGACTCCGGCGGTTTCACCGAACTCCAGCGCTACGGCCGCTGGACGCGCACGCCCCGCCAGTACGTGCAGGACCTGCGCCGCATCTGGGAAAGCGTCGGCCCATACGACTGGGCCGCCCCGCAGGACTGGATGTGTGAGGACCTCATCATCCACGGCGGCCGGGTCGGCAAGACCGTGTTCGCCGGCACCCACCTCAGCGTCGCCGAACACCAGCGGCGCACGGTGGACAACTTCCTCGAACTGCGCTCCCTCGCCCCCGACCTGCGCATCGCCCCCGTCCTCCAAGGCGACACCATCCCCGCCTACGAGCGGTGCGTGGAGCTGTACGAGAGGGCCGGCGTGGATCTGCGGGCCGAACCGGTCGTCGGGTTGGGGTCGGTGTGTCGGTTGCAGTCCACCCGCCAGGGCGCCGCGATCGTGACCGCCATGGCCGCACACGGCTTCAAGCTCCACGGCTTCGGCTTCAAGATCCTCGGTCTGGAACGCGTCGGGCACCTGCTGGCCTCCGCCGACTCCGCCGCCTGGAGCTCCCACGCCCGCCACCGTCCCCCGCTGCCCGGCCACACGCACAAGAACTGCGCCAACTGCATCGACTACGCCCTGCTCTGGCGCCAACGCGTCATCAACGCCATCCCCACACAGCACCAGATGCTGCTGACCGACCGGAGCGCGGCATGAACCATCCCTTCAACAAGCTGCGCACCCACATCCGACGGCCGCACCTGCTGAACGCCGCCCTGGCGGCCGCCGAACGCGGGTGGCACGTCTTCCCCCTGCGCCCCGGCACCAAGCGCCCCGCCCTGCACGGGGAAGCGTCATGCCCCGGCACCGGCCCGTGCGCGCAGGGGCACGCGAAGTGGGAGGAGCGCGCCACGACCGACCCCGACCGCATCCGCGCGGCCTGGTCACAGGCGCCGTTCAACGTCGGCATCGCCACCGGACCCTCCGGGCTGCTGGTCGTCGACCTGGACCGGCCCAAGGACAAGGGCAGTCCGGACGCGCCTGACGGCGCGACGACCTTTCAGGCGCTCTGCGAGCGCGCCGGCCACGCCGTCCCCACCACCTACCGCACCCGGACCGCGAGCGGCGGAGAACACCTGTACTTCACCGCCCCCGACGGCGTCCGGCTCACCAACACGGCAGGCACCCTGGCCCCGTTGGTCGACACCCGGGCGTGGGGCGGGTACGTCGTCGCCGCCGGCTCCGTCACCTTCACCGGAGCCTACGAGGCACTCTCCGGCCCTGAGACGGTCCCCCTGCCCGCATGGCTGCGCAGCGTGCTGCGGCCGGCTCCCAGGGCCGTGCTGGCGGCCGCGGGGCAGTCCCGCCGGTACGCGGACGTAGCGCTCGCCAGTGAGACGGCGAACGTGGCCGCGGCCGCCGTCGGCGCGCGGGAGTCGACGTTGTTCCGCGCGGCGCGCGCCCTGGGGCGGTTCGTCGCGTGGGGCGACCTCCCGCGGCACGTGGTGGAGCGGGCTCTTCAGGAGGCGGGGGAGGCGGCCGGCCTCACCGTCGCCGAGTGCCGCTCGACCCTGCGCAGTGCTCTGAACTGGTCGATTGCCCACAACCAGACCCGCCGGGAGACGGCGTGAACGCCCCCTCCCGCCCCCGCCTGAAGAGCATCACCCCCACCCCGGACGGCCCGCAGGCCGCTGCGCAGCCGGTGGACGCGACGGCCGTGGGCGAGCCGGAGGGCGCCGCCCGTAAGGGCGTCCTTTCTGCCCTTCGTTCTGACCCGCACCGCGGCGACGGCCGGTACCCCGTGGCATGGCTGCACATCGCCGCACCGCACGGCGCCACCCCCACCGCCACCTCCCGGTGCCTGTGCGGGTGGGACCACAGCGCCGTCGGCCACGGCCGCGTGCTCGCCCTGATCACCGCCCACACCGCGCACCGGGACGCCTGCCCGCTTCGCAACCCCCAGGAAGGAAGGGCAGCCGCATGACGCTCAACACCGCCGACGGCGCCGCGCTGCTGGACGAGGTGGAGGCCTTCCACCGCCGGTTCAACGTCTTCCCCACCGAGGCCGCCTACGTCGCCGTCACCCTGTGGGACGCGCACGCTCACCTGCTCGACGCGTTCGACTCCACCCCCCGGCTCGCGTTCCTCTCCCCGGAGCCGGGGTCGGGGAAGTCGCGGGCGCTGGAGGTGGTGGAGACCCTCGTGCCGCGCTCCATGGCCGCGGTGGACGCGTCCGCCGCCGCCCTGTTCCGGTCCGTGTCCGGGGTCGACGGCGGCCGGCCCACGATCCTGTTCGACGAGATCGACACGATCTTCGGCCCGAAAGCCGGGGACAACGAACAGCTCCGGGGGTTCATCAACGCCGGCCACACCCGCGGCAGGGTCATGTACCGGTGCGTCGGAGACGGAGCCAACCAGCAGGTACAGGGCTTCCCCTCGTACTGCGCCGTCGCCGTCGCCGGTCTCGGCAACCTCCCGGACACGATCATGACCCGGTCCGTGATCATCCGCATGCGCCGCCGCGCCAGGAACGAGACCGTGGAACAGTTCCGCACCCGCATCCACGTGCGGGAGGGCAACCACCTGCGGGACCGTCTGGCCAAGTGGACCGAAGCCGTTCAGGAACAGGTCACGGACGCGTTCCCGGAGATGCCCGACGGCGTGGCCGACCGGCCCGCGGACGTGTGGGAACCGCTGCTCGCCGTCGCGGACGCCGCCGGCGGTGACTGGCCTAAGCGGGCGCGGGAAGCCTGCACGGCCCTGGTCAAAGCCTCGCAGGTCAACGACAAGGGCAGCATCGGAATCCGGCTGCTCACCGACCTGCGCGACCACGTTCTGAGCGGCATCGACCGCCTTCCCACCGTCGCGATCCTCGACCGGCTCAACGCCCTCGACGACGCCCCGTGGGCCGACTTCAACGGCAAGCCGCTCGACTCCCGCCGGCTCTCCCGGATGCTCTCCGAGTACGTCACCGCCGACGGCGACCCCGTCACCTCCCGCAACATCAAGACCGGCGGAAGCGTCCTCAAGGGCTACTACGCGACCGACCTGCACGACGCCTGGCAGCGCTACTGCCCCCCGCCCCCGCCCCCGCCAAGTCCGCTACTCCCGCTACCCGAGGGCGAAAACCAGCACTGACCTGCACGGATCCGGTAGCGGGTACCGCCCCCGCGACCCGCTACCGGACCCCGCCCTATCCGCTACCGCTACCCCCTCCCGCTACCCCTTACAGGGCTCTGACCTGCAAGGAAGCGGAAGTAGCGCAGGTAGCGGACTTTCCAGAAGGGGGCCGACGCAGGCCCCGCCCCCTCACGGAGGTTCCGACGTGCTCGCCCTCGTCCCGACCGAGCCCAAAGCCCTCACCGTCCCGGAAGCCATGACCGCGCTGAAGCTCAGCCGCAGCAAGCTCTACGACCTGATCCGCTCCAAGCAGCTCCCCAGCTACACGTCCGGCCGCGCCCGCCGCATCCCGGTCGACGCCGTACTCCGCTACATGCAGGACCGACTTGAGGAGAACGCAGCCTGATGGCACCCCGGAAGAGGAACCCGAACGGCGCCGGCAGCATCTGGCAGCGCAAGGACGGCCGGTTCGAGGCGCGCGTCTACGTCCCTCAGCCCGACGGCACCCGCAAGCGCAAGACGGTCTACGGCGCCACCTGGGAGGAGTGCGACGAGAAGCGGCAGGAGCTGGTGCGCCGCGACCGGCAGGGCATCCCGACGCCGTCCCGGTCGGCGAAGCTCTCCGAGTGGCTGCCGTACTGGCTGGAGGAGTACGTCAAGCCGCACCGGAAGCGCACGACGTACGTGAAGTACGAGATGCACACGCGGCTCTACCTCGTACCGCTGCTGGGCAGTCGCCGTCTGGAGTCGCTCACCACGGCGAACGTCCGGCAGATGCTCTCGAAGGTCACCGCGCAGGCCTCAGCGGCGACCGCGAAGGAGGCGCACCGCGTGCTGCGCACGGCCATCACCGCCGCATGCCGTGACGAACTGATCAGCCGCAACGTCGTGCAGTTGGTCCCCGCTCCCCGAGTCGAGCCGCGTGAGCTGCACCCCTGGTCGCTGGACGAGACGCTGACGTTCCTGGAGGCCGCCCGAACCGACCCGCTCTATACGGCGTTCGTTCTCGCGGTCGCCCTCGGTCTTCGTCGGGGGGAGATCCTCGGGTTGCAGTGGAAGGACGTCGACCTCGACCGACGCACCCTCACCGTGCGGACGACGCTGCACCGTGGGGGCAAAGAGCTGTACCTGGACACGACGAAGAACCGGCGAGCGCGGGTGATCCCCATTCCGACGATGTGCGTGGCGCCGCTCCGGTGGCAGCGTCTGCGGCAGGCGGAGCGGCGCGCGGCGGCCGGCGCGGACTGGCACGAGAGCGACCACGTGTTCACGACGCGCAGCGGCCGGCCGATCGAGCCGCGGAACCTCTACCGGTCGTTCCTACGCATCTCGGAGACCGCAGGTCTGCCGCAGGTGCGCCTGCACGACACCCGCCACGGCTGCGCGTCCCTGCTCTTCGCCGCCGGCGTCGCGCCCCGCACCGTCATGGAGATCCTTGGGCACTCCCAGATCGCGGTGACGATGAACGTCTACACGCACGTGAGCGACGACCACCGCCGAGAGGCCATGGGCCACATGGACCGACTGCTGAAGCGGCGCCGTTAACGGGGACTGCCGTCAAGAACTGCCGTCAACGCCCTCACGGTCCCAGACCGTGAGGGCGTTGTCCCTGCTCAAACACAGAGCCCCCTGTCGGACTCGAACCGACGACCTTCGCTTTACAAGAGCGGTGCTCTACCAGCTGAGCTAAGGAGGCGTGCACACAGGTGCCCGTGCAGTGTACCCAGCCCACGGGGGTGCCCCGTCGAAAATTTCCGCGAAGTTCACATCGCCCCGGGTACTGACAGATCAGGCGAACGCCAGGTACGGTCCTGAACCAGTTCACCCGTGTGGACTACACCAACCACCTTCCTACAACGGATCGTCCGGCACGTTCCTGCCGGTAGAAGGGGGCCCATCACCATGGCCACTGTCACGTTCGACAAGGCGACCCGCGTTTACCCGGGTTCCACCAAGCCCGCCGTCGACGCGCTCGACATCGAGATCGCGGACGGCGAGTTCCTCGTCCTGGTCGGCCCGTCCGGCTGCGGCAAGTCCACCTCGCTCCGGATGCTCGCCGGTCTCGAGGACGTCAACGGCGGCGCCATCCGCATCGGCGACCGCGACGTCACCCACCTGCCGCCCAAGGACCGGGACATCGCCATGGTGTTCCAGAACTACGCGCTCTACCCGCACATGACGGTCGCCGACAACATGGGCTTCGCGCTCAAGATCGCCGGCGTCAACAAGGCGGAGATCCGGCAGAAGGTCGAGGAGGCCGCGAAGATCCTCGACCTCACCGAGTACCTGGACCGCAAGCCGAAGGCCCTCTCCGGTGGTCAGCGCCAGCGTGTCGCGATGGGCCGTGCCATCGTGCGTGAGCCGCAGGTCTTCCTCATGGACGAGCCGCTGTCCAACCTCGACGCCAAGCTCCGCGTGTCGACGCGTACGCAGATCGCCTCGCTCCAGCGCCGCCTCGGCATCACCACCGTCTACGTCACCCACGACCAGGTCGAGGCCCTGACGATGGGCGACCGCGTGGCGGTCCTCAAGGACGGTCTGCTCCAGCAGGTCGACACCCCGCGCAACATGTACGACCGCCCCGCGAACCTCTTCGTGGCCGGCTTCATCGGCTCCCCGGCGATGAACCTCGTCGAGGTCCCGATCGCCGACGGCGGCGTGAAGTTCGGCAACTCGGTGGTGCCGGTGCAGCGTGACGCGCTCTCCGCCGCCACCGACAAGACGGTCACCGTCGGTGTCCGCCCCGAGCACTTCGACGTGGCCGGCGCCGACTCCGACCAGGGCGTCGCGGTCACCGTGAACGTGGTCGAGGAGCTCGGCTCCGACGCGTTCGTCTACGGCACCGCCCACGTCGGCGGCGAGGAGAAGGACCTGGTAGTGCGCGTCGGCGGCCGTGACGTCCCGGAGAAGGGCAGCACGCTGCACGTCGTCCCGCGCGCGGGCGAGACCCACGTGTTCTCGACCTCCACGGGCGCGCGCCTCTCCGACTGAGGACACACCACGGGGTGAACCCCCGGTTTGACGAGAAGGGCCCCGCGGACCGCCGCGGGGCCCTTCTCGTCGTGGTCGAAGACCCCGCACACCGGACGATTCCGGCAGCACGCGTCAACCCCTTACCCAAAAAGAGGCACTGCCTCATCCCCCGACCGAGTGACGCGATGTCGCCACACCGTTACCCCGCGCTACCCTCACACGCGTGAAGCACTCCGTGAAGCACTCCAGCACCCCACAGACGCGACGCGGCCGGGGCCCCGCCCGGCGGATCGGCCGCTCCCTCGCCCTCGTCCTGCCCGTCGTCATGGTGCTCTCGGGGACCCTCGCGGTCACCCGGGTCAACTGGACGGGGAACCCCTCCTCCGACTCGGTGCTCACCGCCGCCGACGTCTCCACCGCGCACCGCGCCGCGCA
Organism: Streptomyces sp. NPDC059895; assembly: GCF_042731035.1. Taxonomy (NCBI): domain Bacteria; kingdom Bacillati; phylum Actinomycetota; class Actinomycetes; order Kitasatosporales; family Streptomycetaceae; genus Streptomyces; species Streptomyces sp. NPDC059895. Next base: position 18,331 of record NZ_JBHWKO010000064.1, on the reverse strand, counting down.
GGGCGCCGCCAAGGCCCCGCAGGACGTCCTGCGCGACCGGCTGCTGACCGAGCTGCACGAGACGGACCCGGGCGTCGCCCTGACCCACCTCCAGGCAGCGGTGAACGGCAAGCCGTCCCTCGCGAAGCACTGCGCCGACATCGCCCGCGCCCTCGGCCGCGCCGCCGTCCGCGTCTACGGCCCCTCCCGCGCCCAGTCCTACTCCCGCCCCGTCTGCGACACCTCCTTCGCCTCGGGCGTCCTGGCGGCACACAGCTAGGCACCCCTGCGGGCCCTGGCGGGTACGCCGCCGGGGTCCTGGTCCGATGAGCCAGGCCGGCGGGCCATCGGTGCGTCGGCGCTGCGGTCTGGGGCCTGGTGCCTGGTGCCTGGTGCCTGGTGCTTGGTGCCGGGTGCCTGGTGCTTGGTGCTTGGTGCCTGGTGCCTGGTGCCTGGTGCCTTGTGCCTGGTGCCTTGTGCCTTGTGCCTGGGGAGCGTCGGTGCCCTGGCGTGAGGCCTGGGGGGCGTCGGTGCTGCCCCGCCGCACACCCCGCGCCCAGGCCCCTGCCCCCACACCCCGTGTCCAGGCCCACCCCGGGCGCCGTCGGCCGCCCGGGGGACCCGCACGCCCCCGAAAGGGTGCCGCGTACAGTGCGGGCATGACCCATCCGCACGCCGCGTCCCGCCCCACGCAAGCCGTCGTCCTGGCCGGTGGCCAGGGGTCCCGGCTGCGCCCCTACACCGACGACCGGCCCAAGCCGATGGTCGAGATTCCCGGGACGGGTACGCCGATCATCGGGCACCAGCTCGGCTGGCTCGCCGAGGAGGGCGTGACGGACGTCGTCGTCTCCTGCGGCCACCTCGCCGACGTTCTGCAGAACTGGCTGGACTCCGCCGATCTCCCCGTGAAGGTCACCACGGTCATCGAGAGCGAGCCCCTCGGCCGCGGCGGCGGCCTGAAGTACGCGGCCGCCCGCCTCCCCCATCCCGACCGGCCCTGGTACGCCACGAACGGCGACATCTGGACCCGCTTCTCGCTGCGCGACATGGCGGACTTCCACACCGAGCGCGACGCCGTCGCGACCCTCGCGCTGGCCCGGCCGCGCATCCCGTGGGGCGCCGTGCAGACGGACGGCTTCGGTCACATCACCGACTTCATCGAGGCCCCGCCCACGACGTACGAGATCAACGCGGGCGTCTACGTGTTCTCCCCCGGGTTCGCCGACCTGCTCCCCGAGCGCGGCGACCACGAGCGGACCACGTTCCCGCACCTGGCCCGCGAACGCCGCCTGGCCGGTTTCCCGATCCCGCAGGGCGCCTACTGGCGCGCGATCGACACCGCGAAGGACCTCACGGAGGCCGCGAGGGAACTGGCGGCGCTCGGCCGCTGACCAAGCCGCCCCCAACGGTGCCGCTGACCAAGCCGCCCGCAACGGTCATGACGACGGGGTCCCGCGCGTGAGATACGCGCGGGACCCCGTCGTCGTGGGGACGAGTGGCTCGTCCTAGCCGCCCAGGAGGCCGCCCACCAGGCCGGGCCGGCCGGAGGAGGGGGAACCGCCGTCCTCGGAGCCGCCGGTCGAGCCGCCGCCGGAGCCGGTGGACCCGCCGGAGGTGGGCCCGGAGCTGGTGCTGGGCGCCTGCTCGACGGGGGTGAACTCCTGCGGCGGGGCTTCACCGGCGGTGCCCTGGGTCTGGCTGGGCGCGCCGGTGGCCGCGCTCTCGGTGTCCCGGGTGGCGCCCGGAGCGGACTCCTCGTCCTGCGTCGGCGCCTGCGAGGTGGCGTCGTCCTGCGGGGGCGCGGTGGACGCGGACGGCTTCCCGCCCGGCCGCGGCCGGCCGGACTCCTCGGGGAGCGGGGAGCCGGGCAGCTCGTTGCGCGGGGCCTCGCCCGGGCCGGGCACGACCACCCGGTCGGCGTCGCGGACGGCGCCACCGAGCAGGGAGCCCACGAGCAGGGTGAGTCCGACGACGATCGCGGTGACGAGGGCGCCGCGGCGCAGGACGTAGCGGCGCAGGTCCCACAGGTCGGCGCGCGGGCCCAGCCGGCGCCACGCGCTGCCGGCGAGCCGGCCGTCGATGGAGTAGACGGGGGCGCCGGCGATGATCAGCGGCGACCAGGCGGCGAGGTAGATGATGTCCGGGGTCTCGTAGACCGGGACGGTCTTCCAGCTGACGGTGACGAGGAGCGCGGCGGAGAGCGTCGCGCCGCCGACGGCGGCGACCCGCTGCCAGCAGCCCAGGACCGTGAGGACGCCCACGACGACCTGGAGGAAGGCGATGACCAGCCCGGAGCCGACGGGGTGGTGCAGGGCGAACTGGCGCAGCGGCTCGGCGACCTCCCACGGGTGCAGGGTGTTGAGCCACTTCACCATGGAGCCGCGCTCGCCGCCGTCGAAGTAGACGGGGTCGCACAGCTTGCCCATGCCGGCGTAGACGGAGATGAAGCCGAGCAGGACACGCAGCGGGAGCAGGACCACGCCGAGGTTCATCCGGCGGCCCGGGAAGTAGGCGTGCCGGGCGGGGTCCTCGCCGTGCCGCCGGGACCGCGGGCCGGCCTGCGCCGCGGCGGCTTCGCCGAAGTCCTCGAAGCCGTCACCCTCGAAGCCGTCGCCCCTGAAGGCGTCGCCCCTGAAACCGTCGCCCTCGAAGCCGCTGTCCTGGAACCCGCTGTCCTCGAACCCGCTGTCGGCGTGACCGGACCGGCCGTGAGCGGACCGGCCGTGACCGGGTCGACCCCGCCCGGACCGGCCGTGACCGGATCGGCCGTGACCGGGCCGGCTCCGGCCGAGCTCGTCGTATCCGGCTTCGCCGTAGTCGGGGGTGCCGTATCCGGGGTCGTCGTAGGCGGGTTCGTCGTAGGCGCTGCCCACGGTGCGCATCTGCGGCAGGATCCGCTGTTCGCCGGCGCCGGGCGCGCGCGGGGGGCCGACGACCGGGGTCTCGAGGGTCTGCGCGGTGAGGTCGTCGCCGTAGCCCTCGCCGACGCCGACGCGGGGAATGACCTGGGTGGCGCCGGCATCGGCGGCGGGCGCGTCGCCGTGGCCGACGCTGCCCGCGCGTACGGCCTGGAGGAGACGGTGCGCACCGGTGTCGTCCGGGGCCGACCTGCCGCTCCAGACGACGGGCCGGCGTCGGGACCCGGCGGCCGGAGCGGCCGGGGCCGCCGTGCCCGTTCTGCCCGCCGCCGCGACGACGGGGATGCGCGCGGTGTCCTGGGTGGCGCTCAGGTGCCGGGCGATCCGGGGGGATTGGCCGCGCCGTGCCGACGCGCCCAACTGCACGCGGAAGCTCGCGTGACTGACGATGATCTGCGCCGGATCGCTCGGCACCTTCACCATGCTCAGCGCGGGAGCGTCGTCGAATCCCGACGAGCGGTCCCCCGTGGGTGTGCGGGGTGTTCTGGTGTCCACACTCATCTAACCGAGTGACGTGTGATTAGGACACTGCTTTGACCCGCCGGATCTGTCCGGACCCCGTCAAGGTTGTCCCGCACGCCGGAATTAACCCGTTCAGGTGAACCGGCGGACGGGCGTTCAGCCCCTTCGGCGCGCCGCCTCGTACAGCACGATGCCCGCGGCCACACCGGCGTTGAGCGATTCCGCGCCGCCCGGCATCGGGATCCGTGCCCGGAAGTCGCAGGTCTCGCCGACCAGTCGGGACAGTCCCTTGCCCTCGCTGCCGACGACGATGACGACCGGCCCCTGCAGGGCAGGCAGTTCACCGATCTCCGACTCGCCGTCGGCCGCGAGGCCGACGACCACGACGCCGGCCTTCTTGTAGGCCTCCAGCGCGCGGGTGAGGTTGGTGGCGCGGGCGACCGGGGTGCGGGCCGCGGTGCCCGCCGAGGTCTTCCAGGCGCCGGCCGTCATACCGGCCGCGCGGCGCTCGGGCACCACGACGCCGTGACCGCCGAAGGCGGAGACGGACCGGACGACGGCACCGAGGTTGCGCGGGTCGGTCACCCCGTCGAGGGCGACGAGCAGCGGGTCCTCGCCCTCGTCGGCGGCCGCGTCGAGGAGGTCCTCGGGGTGGGCGTACTCGTAGGGCGGGACCTGGAGGACGAGGCCCTGGTGGTTGAGGCCGTTGGTCATGCGGTCCAGCTCGGGGCGCGGCGCCTCCATGAGGTTGATGCCGCCGCGCTCGGCCGCGAGTTGCAGCGCCTCGCGGACCCGCTCGTCGTTGTCGATGAACTGCTGGACGTAGAGCGTGGACGCGGGCACGCCCTCGCGCAGCGCCTCGACGACCGGGTTGCGGCCGACGACCAGCTCGGACGCCGACCGGCCGCCGCGGCCGCGCGGCGCGGGACGGCGCGCGGTCTGCTTCGCCTTGGCGGTGGCGAGGCGGTTCTTCTTGTGTCCCTTGCGCATCTCGGCGGGCGGGGTCGGGCCCTTGCCCTCCAGGCCCCGGCGTCGCTGGCCGCCGCTGCCGACCTGCGCGCCCTTCTTGCCGGACATGCGGCGGTTGTTGGCTGCCATGACCTACCCGTCTGTCGTGCGGTGTGTGTGCGTACGTAATGCAGTGTGCCGCCCGGACACCCGGGCGGCACAATCGATCAAGAATCGATCAGGTTCGCTCAGCGCGGGCCGAGCGACCAGCGCGGTCCCTGCGGGCTGTCCTCGATGACGAGCCCCGACTGGTTGAGCTGGTCGCGGATGGCGTCCGCGGTCGCCCAGTCCTTGCGGGCCCGCGCCGCCTCCCGCTGGTCCAGGACGAGGCGTACGAGGCTGTCGACGACGCCGTGCAGGTCCTCGCCCCGGTCGTCCTCCCCGGCCCAGTGCGGGTCGAGGGGGTCCAGGCCGAGGACGCCGAGCATGGCGCGGACCTCGGCGAGGCGGGCCACGGCGGCTTCCTTGTCGTCGGCGGCCAGCGCGCTGTTGCCCTGCCGGACGGTGGTGTGCACGACGGCGAGCGCCTGCGGGACGCCCAGGTCGTCGTCCATCGCCTCGGCGAAGGCGGGCGGTACGTCGGCGGACGGCTCGACGACTCCCCCGGCCTTCTCGACGACGCGCTGCACGAAGCCCTCGATCCGCGCGAACGCCGACTCGGCCTCGCGCAGCGACTCCTCGCTGTACTCGATCATCGAGCGGTAGTGGGGCGTGCCCAGGTAGTACCGGAGCACGATGGGCCGCCACTGCTTGACCATCTCGGACACCAGCACCGAGTTGCCCAGCGACTTGGACATCTTCTCGCCGCTCATGGTGACCCAGGCGTTGTGCACCCAGTACCGCGCGAAGTCGTCGCCGTAGCCCTTGGCCTGGGCGATCTCGTTCTCGTGGTGCGGGAAGATCAGGTCGAGGCCGCCGCCGTGGATGTCGAAGGCGCTGCCCAGGTACTTGTGCGCCATCGCCGAGCACTCCAGGTGCCAGCCGGGCCGGCCGCGCCCCCACGGGGTCTCCCAGCTCGGCTCGCCGGGCTTGGCCGCCTTCCACATCGCGAAGTCGCGGGGGTCCCGCTTGCCGGTCTCGCCGTCGCCGGAGGGCTGGAGCAGGTTGTCCAGCTCCTGGTTGGACAGCCGGAGGTACTCGGGGAAGGAGCGCACGTCGAAGTAGACGTTGCCGTCGGCCTCGTAGGCGTGGCCGCGCTCGATGAGACCGCGCATCATCTCGATCATCTCGGGCACGTGTCCGGTCGCCCGCGGCTCGTACGTCGGCGGGAGGCAGCCGAGCGCCTGGTAGCCGTCGTTGAACGCCCGCTCGTTCTCGTACCCGATGGACCACCAGGGGCGGCCCTGCTCGTGGGACTTGCTGATGATCTTGTCGTCGATGTCGGTGACGTTGCGGACGAACGTGACGTCGTAGCCGCGGTGGGCGAACCAGCGGCGCATGATGTCGAAGTTGAGGCCCGAGCGGATGTGCCCGATGTGCGGGGCGGCCTGCACGGTGGCACCACAGAGGTAGATCGAGACACAACCCGGCGTGAGCGGGGTGAAGTCACGGATCTGCCGGGCGCTGGTGTCGTACAGGCGAATCGTCACCACTCCAGGGTAGTGGGCGTGGGGCGGTGCCCCGCGCCCTTCCGCCCCAAGGCAGCACATTCGTGCCGCGGCGCTTCGTCCGGCGGTACGGCCGGCGCCGGCCAGCGTCCGCGGTCGGCCGTCGGCGGTGCCGGCCACCGGCTGCTAGCGGGTGCCGGCCACCGGCTGCCGGCGGGTGCCGGCGAGCGGCCGTCGGCGGGTGCCCGCGACCGGCTGCCGGCGGGTGTCGGCAACCGGGCGTCGGCGGGTGTCGGCCACCGGCCGTCAGGGGGTGCGCGCCACCGGGTGCCGGCGGGTGGGCGCCAGCGGCCGTCAGCAGGTGCTCGCAACCGGCTGCCGACGAGTGCCCGCCCCCGGCCTCCGGCAGGTGTCCGCAACCGGCTGCCGGCGGGTGCCCGCCCCCGGCCGTCGGCCGGTGCCGGCGGGTGGCGGCCATCGACCGTCAGGGGGCGCGCAGCCGACCGTCAGCGGGTGCGTGCCACCAGCGCCGTCGCGACGGCCATCAGGCCCTCGTCCCGGCCGGGGAAGCCGAGCCCGTCGGTCGTCGCGCCCGACACCGAGACGGGGGCGCCCGCCGCCGCCGTCAGGACCTTCTGCGCCTCGTCGCGCCGCTTGCCGATCTTCGGCCGGGGGCCGACCACCTGGACGGCGATGTTGCCGATGGCGAAGCCGGCCTCGCGGACGATCCGGGCGGCCTCGGTGAGCAGGGTCACCCCGGAGGCGCCGGACCACTCGGGCCGGCCGGTGCCGAAGTGCTGTCCCAGGTCGCCGAGTCCGGCGGCGGAGAACAGCGCGTTGCAGGCGGCGTGCGCGACGACGTCGGCGTCGGAGTGTCCGGCCAGTCCGGGCCCTTCGCCCTCCCACTTCAGGCCGGCGCACCACAGTTCGCGGCCGTCCTCGAAGGCGTGGATGTCGGTGCCGATGCCGACCTGGGGGAGCGTCAGGGGCGCGTCAGAAGCCATCGTTGAGCCTCCTGCGGGCCAGGACCGCCTCGGCGAGGACCAGGTCGAGCGGGCGGGTGACCTTGAAGGCCTCCTCGTGGCCGGGGACGACCACGACGGTCGGGCCGAGCCGCTCGACCATGCTCGCGTCGTCGGTGACGTCCCCGCCGACCGTCTCGTGGGCGCGGACGAGGGTGGCCCGGTCGAAGCCCTGCGGGGTCTGCACGGCGCGCAGGCGGGCGCGCTCGGGGGTGGCGACGACCGGCTCGGGGTCCCCCGGGGCGGCGGCCGGCTCGACCTCCTTGACGGTGTCGGCGAGCGGCAGCGCCGGGACGACGGCCGGGGCGCCCTCGCGGACCGCCTCGATCACGGCGTCGACGGTGTCGACGGGGACCAGGGGGCGGGCGGCGTCGTGCACCAGGACGATCTCGTAGCCGGGCGGCAGCGCGTCCAGGCCGAGCCTGACCGATTCCTGCCGGCTCTCACCGCCGGGGACGACGAGGAAGTCGGTCCGGTCGGGCAGCGCGTGCGCGTCGAGCAGCGACTTGACCTCGGCGGTGCCGTCCGGCGGCGCCACGACGACCACGAGGGAGACGGCGCGGGAGGCGGCGAGGGCGCGCACCGCGTGGATCAGCATGGGGGTCCCACCCAGCGTGCGGAGCGCTTTGGGGGCGCCCGGGCCGAGGCGTACGCCCCGACCGGCGGCCGGAATCACCGCGGCCGTGCGGGTGGGGGCGGGGGCGGGAAGCGAATCGTCAGACATCGGTTCCTGTCAGGTTTGTGTGCTCGCCATACGTGGGTACGGACACAGCGTGCCGGGCGCGACGCCTTGACCGGACCCTTCCGTGACGCGCCGGTCGAGCCAGCTGCCCGGGCCCGGCACGCACAGGGTCGGGGGTTCGTCCCCCGAGGGGACCGAGGCGTACGGCGTCAGAACGCGACATGCCGCAGCGCCCGGCGACAGGAGATACGTCATCGGGCACCGCGGCATTTCAGTGTGCTGAGCCTGCTGTGCTGAGCCTGAACTGAGCGCTGAGCCTGTACTGAGCCGAGGCCGGCTGCGTCGGCGTCAGGACGCGAGGACCTCGTCGAGAAGCGCCTCGGCCTTGTCCTCGTTCGTGTTCTCCGCGAGGGCGAGCTCGCTCACCAGGATCTGGCGGGCCTTGGCGAGCATGCGCTTCTCGCCGGCGGAGAGTCCGCGCTCGCGCTCACGACGCCACAGGTCACGCACGACTTCCGCGACCTTGATGACATCGCCGGAGGCGAGCTTCTCGAGATTTGCCTTGTAGCGACGCGACCAGTTCGTGGGCTCCTCGGCGTACGGCGCGCGCAGCACCTCGAAGACCCGGTCCAGCCCGTCCTGACCGACCACATCACGCACGCCGACGAACTCCGCATTGTCCGCTGGCACACGTACCGTCAGGTCACCCTGGGCGACCTTCAGCACCAAGTAGGTCTTGTCCACGCCTTTGATCTGGCGAGTTTCGATGGCCTCGATCAGCGCGGCCCCGTGATGGGGATAGACCACGGTGTCGCCAACCTTGAACGTCATGTGACAGGTACCCCTTCCGTGGCTATCCAGGGTAACACGGAAACGACGGTTCCTGAATGGCGTTTTCGCAGGTCAGGGCATATCTCGGGGCTTGACAACAGCAACAGGAACGTGCTGCGGGCGGCCGGTGGAAGCAGGTATTCGCAGGTCGGAGCGGCTGTCCAAGGGGGGCGAAACACGCACGTCACACACATCCGGAGGCCATCCCGAACGGCCGAACATCCCCATATGTCCGGTTCCAGACGTGCGACTTCCGCTACTCCGTTCGGTGCCCGGAGGCGGATCCACGCCGTTTCCGGAATTGATCACACCATCGGCCGAACAGCGGGTGATCAATTTCCCGGGCGGCCCCGCATTCCGCCCCGGAAAATCCGCCCGTCCCGGTGAGCGGCGCTTATGTGAATGGAGGACGACGTCCGGGCGATCGAGAAGAAGCCAATGTGACTCACGGGTCACTTGTGGGTGCTGTGACCGGAGGGGCGTCAGGCCCGCCGTGGCGGCCATCGGGGCCCTGGAGCACGCTAGAGGCGGGTCGGGTGCGGCGGCGTGGGGACGGCTCGGTAACCTAAGGCACGCTGACAGACCCTTAGGGCGGCTTTATTGAGGTGAGCTGCCCGTGCGTTTTCAAGGAGTTGCCGCCGCCGTGAGCAGCAGCCTTCGACGCGGCGCCCTCGCCGCCTCCGCCCTCGCGTTCTCGATCGCCACGCTCGCCGCCTGCGGCGCCGGCAACGACGCCCAGACGCTGGAGATCAAGCCGGACAACGCCGCCACCACCGTCGGCGACATCAAGCTGCAGAACGTCGTCGTCATCACCCAGCCCGACCCGGAGTCGACGGGCCCGGCCGCGGTCTCGGCGACCGTCTTCAACAGCAGCGACACCGCGCAGACGCTGGAGTCGATCACCGTCGAGGGTGTCGACGAGCCGGTGGAGATCAAGCCCGCCGAGGGGGACGGCGAGCTGACCGTCCCGGCCGGCGGCTCGGTCGTCATCGGCGGCGCGGACAACGCCTCCGCCGTCCTTCCCGGCGGCAGCGAGTCGGTCCGGGACGGCGACGCCCAGAAGGTCACCTTCACCTTCAGCGAGACCGGCGAGGTCAGCCTGCGCGCCTTCGTCGTCCCCGCCGAGAGCTACTTCACCGAGTGGGGTCCGAGCGAGGTCCCGACCGCCCCGGAGTCCGCCACCGCGACCCCGTCCGGCGAGGCGTCGGCGTCCGAGTCGCCGGCCGAGGGCGCCGCGGAGGGCTCGACCGAGTCTCCCGCCGCCGCCGAGTCGGCCGACGCGAGCGCCTCGGAGTCGGCCGCCGCGGAGCACTGAGCGCCGCAGCGCCCCTGACGGCCGATATCGCAGATCAGCCACTCCTACAGCACAGCTTGCGGCTTCGGCCCACGACGTCAACTCACGGCTACGGCTACGGCTACGGCTACAGCGCTTACAGCTACGGCTTCGGCTTACGGCTCGAACTTGTAGCCGAGTCCGCGGACGGTCACCAGGTAGCGGGGCGCGCCCGGGTCCGGTTCGATCTTGGCGCGCAGGCGCTTGACGTGGACGTCGAGGGTCTTGGTGTCACCGACGTAGTCGGCTCCCCACACCCGGTCGATGAGCTGCATGCGGGTCAGGACGCGGCCCGCGTTGCGCAGGAGCATCTCCAGCAGGTCGAACTCCTTGAGCGGCAGGTCGACCTTCGAGCCCGAGACGGTGACGACGTGCCGGTCGACGTCCATCCGGACCGGCCCGGCCTCCAGGGCCGCCGGGGTGACCTCCTCCGGTTCCCCGCGGCGGCGCAGCACGGCCCGGATCCGGGCGACCAGCTCGCGCGAGGAGAACGGCTTGGTGACGTAGTCATCGGCTCCTATCTCCAGGCCGACGACCTTGTCGATCTCGCTGTCCTTGGCGGTCACCATGATCACGGGAACGTTGGAGCGGCTGCGCAGCTGCCTGCACACCTCCGTGCCGGGCAGCCCCGGCAGCATGAGGTCGAGCAGGACGAGGTCGGCGCCGTTGCGCTCGAACTCGTCGAGTCCGTCGGGCCCTGTGGTCGCGACGGCGACCTCGAAGCCCTCCTTGCGGAGCATGTACGACAGGGCGTCGGAGAAGGACTCCTCGTCCTCGACGACGAGCACTCGGGTCACGGAAGGACCTCCGGGGCGGAAAGCGTGTGGTACGCGGTGGAGTCGGGGGATGGGTCGGCGGGGATTCCTCCGGCGGGCCCGCCCTCGGCCGCGGTGTCGTACGCGTCGAGGTCGGGGTGCTGGTGGGCGCGGTCACGGACGGCGCCCGCCTCCGGCAGCCGGAGTGTGAACGTGGAGCCCTGTCCCTCGGCGCTCCACACCGTGACCTCCCCGCCGTGCGAGGCGGCCACGTGTTTGACGATGGCGAGTCCGAGGCCCGTGCCGCCGGTGGCACGGGAACGGGCCGGGTCGACACGGTAGAAGCGCTCGAAGATGCGCTCCTTGTCCTTGTCGGAGATGCCGATGCCCTGGTCGGTCACGGCGATCTCGATCAGGTCCCCACCGGGTGCGGCCACCCGGCGGGCGGCGATGCCGACGCGGGTGCGGGCGGGTGAGTAGTTGACGGCGTTCTCGACCAGGTTGCCGAGGGCGGCGGCGAGCTGCCCGCGGTTGCCCCACAGGCGCAGCCGGGCGGTGTCCGTCCGGCGTCCGCCCTCGGGCGACGGCTCCTCGGGTTCCTGGATCGCGGCGGCCATGGTGATCTGCTTGGTGCCCGCCTGGTGGCGGCAGCGGTCGATGGCCTCGGCGACGAGCTCGTCGACGCTGACCGGTTCGGCGTCCTCGAGGGGATCGTCGTTCTGGACGCGGGAGAGGTCGATGAGCTCCTGCACCAGGTTGGTCAGCCGGGTCGCCTCGATCTGCATCCGGCCGGCGAAGCGCTGCACCGCCTCCGGGTCGTCGGAGGCGTCCATGACAGCCTCGGAGAGCAGGGAGAGCGCGCCGACCGGGGTCTTCAGCTCGTGGCTCACGTTCGCGACGAAGTCGCGCCGTACGGCCTCGATGCGCCGGGCCTCGGTGAGGTCCTCGACGAGGAGGAGGACCAGCCGGGAGCCCAGCGGCGCCACGCGGGCGGAGACCGCGAGCGCCTCGCCGCGTCCGGTGCCGCGCCGGGGCAGGTCCAGCTCGACCTGGCGTATCTCGCCGTCCCGTCTGGTGTCCCGCGCCATCTGGAGCATGGGCTCCACGGCGAGCTCACCGCCGCGGACGAGCCCGAGGGCGTACGCGGCGGAGCTGGCCTTGACGACGGCGTCGGCCTCGTCGAGGACGACGGCCGAGGAACGGAGGACGGAGAGGACGGTGTCCACGCCCGGCGGCAGCACGGGATCGGTGTGCAAGGAGGTCCTGGTGGGTCGGTTCTGGTCGCGTTCGCTCCAACGGAACGCCAGCATGGCGATGACACCGGTGAGCACCCCGGCGATCGCTGCCGCTGCGGCGACCGCCGCGTTCACGTCCATGCGTCCAGGTTAGGCATGCGATCCGCCCCGGCCACAGCCATCGAGGTCGGACCTCGAACACTCGTCGCCCAGAGTTCACCTTGGAGCCAGGGGTGGTTCATTTGGGGTGACGGAAACCGACGCGTACGGGGCGGACCGTGGCACCGTGGGGTTGACGGCGCCGGGTGCCCCGAACCTGAATTCCAATATTCCGACATCACGACATCGCGACTTGCGACATCGCGACCTTGCGACATCGTGACCTTGCGAAGCCCCGGAAGAACGAGTACGAGAGGAACCCCTGATGCGGGACGCGTACCACGAGGAACTTGACTCGATCGGCGACAGTCTGGTGGAGATGGCCCGGCTGGTCGGGTCGGCCGTCGGGCGCGCCACGACCGCCATCCTCGACGCCGATCTGAAGCTGGCCGAGAGCGTGATCGAGGCCGACCAGAAGATCGACGAACTGCAGCACGACCTGGAGGCCCGGGCCATCGCGCTGCTGGCGCGGCAGCAGCCGGTGGCGACCGACCTGCGGATCGTCGTCACGTCGCTGCGCATGTCGGCCGACCTGGAGCGCTCCGGCGACCTCGCCCAGCACGTGGCGAAGCTGGCGCGGCTGCGCTTCCCCGAGCGGGCGGTGCCGCGGGACCTGCACGCCACCATCCTGGAGATGGGCCAGCTCGCGCAGCGCCTCATGGCCAAGGCGGCCGAGGTGATCATCACGAAGGACGTCGACCTCGCGCTCCAGCTGGAGACGGACGACGACGCGATGGACCTCCTGCACCGCACGCTCTTCCAGCACCTCATCGACGAGCGCTGGAAGCACGGCATCGAGACCGCCGTGGACGTCACCCTCCTCGGCCGCTACTACGAGCGCTTCGCCGACCACGCGGTCGCGGTCGCCAAGCGGGTCGTGTTCCTGGTGACGGGCGAGCACGCGGACGAGTTCCAGCCGGACCTGCCGAACGAGATCCAGCCGGTCGAGGGGGCGTAGGCGAGCCCTCGGGGGCGTTCGAAGCCGCCGGGGGCGCGGGGAAGCCCCCATGCGCCGTTGATGCGCCGGACACAACGGGCATGGAATGGGCACAGGCGCCCTAGCCTCCAGGAGGAACCCATGGCCGAAGCCCCCAGCACCTCCACCCCCGACCCCACCCAGGACCATCCGACCGAACAGCCCGTCGCCGTCCGGAACCTGATGCTGATCGGCGCGTGCGGCTGCGGCTCGGGATGCGGCTGCGGCTGCCAGTCGGGCAATCCCTGCCAGTGCGGCTGAGGTCGACGCCTCACCGCCGGACGGGACCTACGGGAGAGGGGCCGGGCGCACCGGCGCCGGGCCCCTCCCTCGCCCCCGGGCGCGGGAGGGCGGGCAGGATGAGGCGATGACCGAGTCGTCGTTGCCCGGAGGTTTCGTCAACACCGTCGTCCGGGTCGGGGACACGGTGCGCCGTCCGGCATCCGCACGGACGCCGTACGTCAGTGACCTGCTCAGATTCCTGGAGACCGCGGGCTGGGACGGAGCGCCCCGCCATCTCGGCGTGGACGAGCACGGCCGGGAGATCCTCAGCCATCTCGACGGGCACGTGGCCTGGGAACCGCGGCAGCCCGCCGCCGTCTCGTCGGACGCGAGCATGGTGGCGGTGGCCCGGCTCGTGCGCGCGTTCCACGATCTGACGGCCGGCTCGGCGCCGGCCGGGGACCGGGAGGTCGTCTGCCACAACGACCTGTCGCCCAGGAACACGGTCTACCGACCGGTCGGTGGCGCACTGCGACCGGTGGCGTTCATCGACTGGGACCTCGCGGCGCCGGGCGAACGGATCCACGACGTCGCCCACGTCTGCTGGCAGTACCTCGGCCTCGGCCCGTCCGTGGCCGACGCGGCGGAGGCGGCCCGGCGCATGAGGCTGATCGCCGACGGCTACGGGATGGGGCGGGGGCACAGGCGCGAGCTGGTGTCCACGGTGCTGTGGTGGCAGGACCGCTGTTGGCGCGGCATCCGGGAAATGGCCGACGCGGGGGACACCGCGATGCGGCGGCTCCGTGACGCCGGGGTGGTCACGGAGGTGCGGACGGCGTACCGGTGGGTGTCCGATCACCGGGACGTGCTGGAGAGGGCATTGGAGTGAGCCTCGGCCGTACCCCCTGAGAGCGGCCCGCTGCGCCGCGGCGGACGGTGGTCGCCGGTCCCCGGTCGAGCCCGGTCCCACGGCCTGGAGACCGCCCGGCGGAGAACGGCGGAGGACGGCGAGGGCCGTAGTGGTCAGGTGGTCAGGTGGCGCTGGTGAAGGTGGCGCACCTGGTCCACCTGCTGTTCGTGTTGGCCGGGTCACCCTTCACGAGCACCCACCTCTGCCTCTGCCCTCACCATCACCTCTGCCTACTGACGGCGAATCCTATTTACTGGCCAAGAGATTTGAGAGACAACCCGCTCGACCCATAACGTGCGGATTGAGATGCGGATGAAATTAATCAAGAACGCTCTCCCCAACATTTTCCGCACGCCAGGGTCACTCATTTGCCGCGCATCTGGAGGAGAGGGAGCGGCGTTAGCGGGATATGGCGAAAGCAGCAAGGTTCCATGACTTGCCTCACCGCGGCGTGAGGAAGGATAATCTGCCTGCGACCCGTGATGTGACAGCGGGAAAATACACTTACACGTCTGGTGTGGCACTGTCAGCACGTGAGGGCGGCGCCTTGCACGGGAACGGCGCGCGGGTCGAACTCCAGGTCACCGAGTCACTGCTCCGCGAGTTCCTCGTACTGCTGGAGGCGGCGCAGGAGGAACTCAATCAGCGGTGGAACGGCCAGGAGAAATCCGGCTGCCGCGCGGACCGTGCGTGACGGGAGCGGATTTCCATGAATCACGATTATGCAGATCCTTCCTTTGTACGGCATGAATGGTATTCCGATTCATATCCCTATGGGTCCGGCACCGGTCGCCACGGCAGCCCTGTCGATTCCCTGAACCCCGGGGATCCGCTGGCGCCCCCCGACTCGGGCTGGGACCCGGTCGAGGAACTCGCCTATCTCCTGCAAGAGGCTGTTCCGGCGGAGCAGGCGGCCATGGTGCCGCCGCCTCGCGGCGAGTCGCCGGCCGGTGCCGACTTCGCCGACCCGATGGAGAACCTGGCGCAGATCACCGCCCAGTTGCCGCCCATCCGACGTTCTTCCACCGGGCACCGGAAGATGCGAGTGCGGAAGCTGCGACTCAAGTGGATGCAGACCGGCAGCCTTGTCATCGTCGCGTTCGTTTCCGTCATCGTGGCGATGGTCAGCGTCTTCTGTGGCGTGGTGGCCTACGGGCCGCTGCAGAGCATCACGTCCGGTACGAAGAGCGGGCTGATTCCCTGGTGGCCTCTTCTGGTGTACGGCCCCTGGACGGTGGCCTCCCTCTCCATCCTGCGAACCGCCTTGCATCAGCGCCGGGCTTTCAATTCATGGTTCATCGTCCTGCTGTTTTCCTCCGTCGCCATGATGCTGTGCGTGGCTCAGGCCGAAAGGACCTTCACCGGTATCGCCGGAGCCGCCCTCCCCGCCCTCGCATGCCTGGCGTGCCTCCAGCAACTCGTCCGGCAGATCACCCTGACCCTGCCACCGCGCAAGGGCAAACCCCGACACCGCCAGTAATGAACGACCTCATGCCCGCGGAGCCGTCCGTATGCGCCTCCTTCTCGTCCGGGATTCGGGGACTCACGTACCGGGGGCTCGGAAGGTGACCTGCCGGCGGGCGGCCTGATCGATCTCGTCGAGAGTGAGGAGAGGGGTGGCCCGGGTGTGGAGGGCTCCGCCGGCCTTGACGGTGAGGCTGACGGCGGCCATGGAGACCGGGTCGGGGAAGTCGACGATGAGCACGATGTCGTCCTCCCCGAAGGCGAAGTACATGGCCTCGACCTGCCCGCCGAGGCCGGTGACGACCTGCTCGACAGCGGCACGGCGACCACTCCCGCCTTCCTTCAGCAGCCCCTTGGTGCCCTCCGGCGTGTAGGTGGCCTGGATGAGGAACTTCGGCACAGGCATGCCTCCTGCCCATCGTTTGTCCGGTGTGCCATGACCTTCCCGCTGTCGCACCGGACGCTGCGTGTCGACCCGCTGGATTCACTCGTTGGAACCCGCGCCCCCTCCGCTGACCGATGTCTGTGGAGGAACTGCGTTGTCCGGCGGCGGCGGAACGGTTCGGCGTCCGCCCGCGTCGTCCCTCTCCGGGGCATGGCCGTGTCCCGGAGAGGGGAGACCGGGTGCGTACGGGCGACTTCGCCAAGTGGACGAGGCGGTTCGAGGACGAGGCCGAGCGCAGGCGCGCCCAGGGCGATCCGGACTGGGGGCAGGGCGCGACGCTGCATCCGAGGGTGTGGGCCGGCATCCAGCGCTTCCAGGTCGGCGAGGACGGTGACGGCGCCAACCTCGTCGGCAAAGCGGACCGGGCCGGCGACCCCGACTACGCGCAGGCGGTCCGGCTCTTCGTCGCCGAGGAGCAGAACCACGCCCGTCTCCTTGCCCGGCTGCTGGCCGCGGGGGGCATACCGACGCTGACCGGGCACTGGAGCGACTCGGTCTTCGTACGGCTGCGGCGGCTCATGGGCCTGCGCATGGAACTGCTGGTGCTGATGATCGCGGAAGTCGTGGCGCTGCGTTATTACCGGGCCCTGCGCGAGGGCACCGACGACCCGCTCACCGCGGACGTGGCGGGACGGATCCTGTCCGACGAGCAGCGTCACGTCCCGTTCCACTGCGAGCGGCTGCACGCCTCCCTGGCGGAGCTGCCCCGGGCGGTGCGCCGCCCGGTGATGGCCGTGTGGCGGCTTCTCCTGCTCGCGGTCTCCCTCGTCGTCGCCGCCGACCACGGTCCGGCCCTGCGCCGACTCGGCATCGGGCGCCTGCACTTCGTCACCGATGTCATGGCCTCGTCCCGCACGGTGGTGTCCGCGGTGCTGGCACCCCGCCCGGACACAGGGACGAGCGCGGACTGACGGCCCCCCGCCGCGCCCCGCCCCACCAAAAGCCCCCGCCCTGCCAAGAAACAGCAGGTCGGGGGCTTACCGGTGTCGCGTTACTTCTTCTTGCCCTGGGTCTTGTCGGGGATCTTGGTGAGCTGGGTTTTTGCAGGTCGGGCGCGGTGGGCTCGCGCGACTGGTGGTCGTCGTTGGTCGTCATTGGCCACTGTCGAGCAACCTCGGACGGCCCAGGGACGGCCCAGCCCTGTCCGGCGCGGGGGCGTTCGGCTGGCTGACGGCTGGGCGCCCTCGACGCGGTCCGTCTGATCCTCAGCCGACG
This sequence comes from Streptomyces sp. NPDC059895, assembly GCF_042731035.1. Taxonomy (NCBI): domain Bacteria; kingdom Bacillati; phylum Actinomycetota; class Actinomycetes; order Kitasatosporales; family Streptomycetaceae; genus Streptomyces; species Streptomyces sp. NPDC059895. The sequence continues at coordinate 1,168 of NZ_JBHWKO010000064.1, read as the reverse complement.
ACAGCCCGCCACGACGGTGGGTCAGCCGACCGACCAGGCGCGCGTATGCCTCGCTGCACCCCCACAATCCTCAACCACGCTGCTGGTACCGTCGACCAGAGTAAGCCGCGACGGCCGGCCCGTGACGACGGTGATGAGCCCTCAGCTTGGGAAGCTTGGGTCTCTTGGCGGGGGTTGCCGCGCTGACCTGCGGCGGAATGGAGTTGGGGCCCCGTCGCACCCGTGGCCACTCCCCGCTGTTCCCCGTGATTCTCCGCACGATCTGGCACGCGAGTGGCACGGTCTCTTCGCCTCGAATGTTCCGAGCGGAGTTGGGTCCCGGAGTGTCTGAGCCTCAGCCGACGACAGTCAGCCACGACGGCGGGGGCGCCGCCGATCAGGCGCGCGTGTGCCTCGCTGCACCCCCACCGGCCTCAGCCACGCTGCCATGCCGTCGACCAGAGCAAGCCGCGTCGGCAGAAGCGTGGCGATGAGAGCTTGGGTGAGGACCTCTTGGTCCCGGAGCAACCTGTGTGGGCGCTCGACCTTGGCCCAGTGCGCTTCTCACCTGCGGCGACAGTCCGTCGGGCTTCGCGGTTGTCCGCCATTGTGCGCCGGCGGTGTCGTAGGGCTCGGCTAAGTTGCACGCATGACTGACAGGGATCCACTTGTGCCAGCACTCGCCGGCCTGCTCGTCGACGTCGTGTGGTGGCTGGAGAGCTGCGGGGACGAGGAAGTGGATCCCGACTCCGCGGTGAAGATGATGGAGAGCGTGGGCTGGATGCTCCTGCAACTGCCCTCAGACCAACGCCAACGGCTCTTGGAGGTGCTCGCGGACCTGGCCGAAAGGGAGCAAGATCCTGCACGGCGCGAGTTCCTAGAGTCGTTTCCCTTCGCGATAGGCATGACCGAGAAGCAAGAGGAATGAAATGAGCTGGCTGCAGCCCCTGTTCAGCCACAACTAACCTCCGGCGGCCGTGACCTGCGTCCGCCTTATCGATCAACGCGCTGACCTGCTGCCGAGCTGTCAGCACCTGTCGACGTTGGTCACCATTGAGTGCCCTTCCACGGCCCGAGGACGGCCCGGGAGGGCGCTTAGACGTCGTCTCATTTGGAGTGCTGGGTAGTCTGCACCGTGTGGTGATGGTCGAGCGCATGGTGCCGGACGAGTTGTGGGAGCTGTTCCAGC
>NZ_JBHWKO010000063.1:0-34637 GCF_042731035.1 Streptomyces sp. NPDC059895 | reverse complement strand
AATTGCGCACGCGTCATACGTACTGGACTACCGGATCCACCGACTCGGCGAGGGCAGATCCGGCAGATCGATCACGACTCAATACAGGCCCTAGGTTGCTCTGGCTCTTGGGTTCTGGCTGGTGGCGGAGGTTCTGGGCAGGGGGCGGTGGCAGGTGGTGCAGGTGCCGGTCCAGCAGTTCAGCAGGTCCTGGAGGGCGTCGAGGGTCTGGGCCGAGGCCGTGCTTGAGTTCCCGGTAGTCGTGCTCGATGCGCCAGCGGATCTTGGCCAGACGGACCAGTTCGGCGATCGGTGTGTCGGCGGGCAGGTTGGACAGCCAGTAGTCGGTGGGTGCTTCGGCGCCGGCGGGCCATTCGGCCAGCAGCGTCACCTCGGGCAGGACACCGTCCCGGTTGGTGTGGTCGGTGGCGGCTGCCTGGGCGAGGCGGCGGGCCCTGACCCCGGCCGGCCGCACCCGCAGTGCCAGAAAGCGCGAGCGCATCGGCCCGCGGGAGCCTTCACGCCAGGTCACTTCGGTGAACGCCTGCCGCCCATGGCCGACTGCCAGCGCGGCCACCGAGGACGGCTTGTTCCGGTAGCGGGGCTGCGGCTTGCGGCCGTTGCCGGACCAGGTCGGGGCGGTGGGCCGCGCATCGTGCGGTTGGACGGTCACATCCGAGCGGATCGCCACGACATAGCCGATGCCCCGGCTGTCCAGGCCGTCGCGGAAGTCGGCGTTCTGCCCGTAGCCGGCATCGGCCACCACCACCGGCGGCACCAGACCCCACCCGGCCAGCTCATCCAGGCTGTCCAGGGCCAGGCGCCACTTCTCCCGGTGCCCGGCCTCTGGCGGCATCCCGGTCTTCTGCCTCCGCACGGCATCGTCCGCCCACTCCTGGGGCACGAACAACCGCCAGTTCAGCGGGCAGGAGGCGGTGTCGGAGACCGCGTGCACACTCACCGCGACCTGGCAGTTGGCCCGCTTTCCCAGTGCCCCGCAGTACTGGTGCGCGACCGCCACCGACATCCGGCCGTCCTTGGGAAAGGACACGTCATCGACCGCCCAGGCATCCGGGCCGATTCTCGGCACCATCCGCTCCGCGATCCGCCGCCGCACCGGCAGCGGATCCCAGGTCGACTGGTTCACGAACTGCTGCAGGTTCTGCTCGTTGCCGTCCGGCAGCCGCTCTGCCATCGGCTGGATCGACTTGCGCCGCCCGTCCAGCATCAGCCCCCGCAGATAGCAGTCGCCCTTGGCCCGCTGGTCCTTGCGCGGCACCGACGCGAACACATCAGCCACGAATAACGCCAACGTCGCCCGAACACGGTTCACTTCATGTGCGTCCACCCACCCAACATGCCCTGAAACAGGACCGCGAGACAGACCTAACGGAGTCCTACTAGGCGCCCGCGTCGCTCTCATGAGTCTGGCGGCGGCCGGCTGGACCGTCGCCGCCGACAACGTCCTGGTCCTGGCTCGCATCGACCACGAGGAGCCCTACTGAGCTTCCCCCGGGATGCGGAGTTGTGTGACAACGGGTCAGATGGGTCTCGTGAAACGGGCCCAGACGATGCCTGCCCCGAGGAAATATCCGCTGGAGTTGCGTGAGCGTGCGGTGCGGATGTACCGCACGGCCGAACCGAAGCCCGTGATCCGCCATATGGCCGAGGAACTCGGGGTGCATCCCGAGGCCCTGCGCGGCTGGATCCGGCAAGCCGAGGCGGATGCCGGCGAGCGGGACGACCTGCTCACCACCGAGGAGAAAGAGGAACTGGCCCAGCTGCGGCGCGAGGTGCGGGAACTGCGCCGGGCGAACGAGGTCCTGCGGACGGCGTCGGCTTTTTTCGCCGCACAGCTCGACCCGACCCGGGGCGCGATTACCGGGCATCGGTCGCGCAATGGAAATCGGACATGGCCGCACGCCGCCCGAAGACATCGAAACTGGTCGCCAATCCGCGGCTGCATGCGTACGTCCAGGAGCGACTGTCCGGAGAGATCGGCACGCCTGACGGCACGTCGATCGCAGGACCTGCGACAGCGGCGTGGACGGGGCGGAACAAGCCGCACCGCAAGGATCGCACGTGGGTTCAAGCGTGGAGTCCGGAGCAGATCGCGAACCGGATCAAGCTTGATTTCCCGGATGATGAGTCCATGCGCATCAGCCACGAGGCGATCTACCAGGCTCTCTACATTCAAGGCCGCGGGGAACTCAAGCGGGAGCTGATCCTGTGCCTTCGTACGGGCCGCGCGCTACGTGCCCCGCGAGCTCGTTCGCGTCGCAAGACCTGGGCCCATGTGACGCCCGAAGCGTTGATCAGTGAACGGCCTGCAGAAGCCGATGACCGTGCCGTGCCTGGCCACTGGGAAGGCGACCTGATCATCGGGCTGGAGCGGTCCGCGATCGGCACCGTCGTCGAGCGGTCAACTCGGTTCACAATACTGGTTCACCTGCCGCGCGAGGAGGGTTACCGGCACAAATATTCAGTCAAGAATGGCCCAGCGCTGGCCGGTTACGGGGCGATCACGATGAAGAACGCGCTCGCCCATACGGTGTCGACACTGCCCGAACAGCTGGCGCGGTCGCTGACCTGGGATCGAGGCAAGGAGATGTCGGCCCATGCGCAACTCAGAGTCGAGACCGGCATTCCCGTGTTTTTCGCCGATCCGCATAGTCCCTGGCAGCGCGGCACGAACGAGAACACCAACGGACTCTTGCGTCAGTACTTCCCGAAGGAACGGATCTCTCGAGATGGTCCGCCGAGGAAGTTGCGGCCGTCGCTCACACTCTCAACAGCAGACCCCGCAAGACGCTCGGCTGGAAGACACCCGTCGAGGCATTCCGTGAGCAGCTACAGTTGCTTCAACAAGCTGGTGTTGCAACGACCGGTTGAATCAGGTCAATATACGAGCATCAAGCTCACTACGCGCCTGGTCAGAGCAGGGATCCAGGCGTTCATGGGCTCGGTCGGCGACTCGTTCGACAATGCCCTGGCGGAGAACTTGTGGATGCTGGTCAAGACCGAGTGCCTCCGCGGCCGCGTCTTGGCGACCAGGGCCGAGGCGAACCTCGCGCTCTTCGAGTACCTCGACGGCTTCTATAACCCCCGCCGCATCCAGAAACGGCTCGGCTACCTCAGCCCGATCGAGTTCGAGGAGAAGCACTACGCCGACCAGGCAACGGCCGAACCAGTGAACCTGGAAACCACGTCAACCCGCCCTGACCAGCTAGTCAACCCCTCTCACACAACGGGGGAGCCTCAGACCGGCAGCGATCAGCTGGGTAGGAGTCCTGCTATCTGTTTCGGCCGTATCTCGGCTGACCCCTTCATAGATCCGCCGGCCATGTGCTCCTTCACCGCAGGAGCGGCGTTTCCACTTCTGCCGTGGGAGTCCGGGGAACAGGTCGTGGACGGGGTGATCGATGGACCAGCGGGTGACGACGGTGTCGTGCCGGATGGTGGCCATTACGTGGAAGACGACCGCCTGCAGCAGCTCGAACCGCCAGCCCTTGCTGAAGCCGTAGGCGGCGTCCGCGTCACCCAACCGAACGGGATCTTCCCGGCGATGGCCCTGCGGGCCATCGCCTTGGCCATGGCCACCTCGTCTCGAAGGCGACCGTGTCGTCGATGCCAACGTGCCGCCGAATCCAACGAACTACCAGTGGTTGATTGCGCACGACCCAGGGACCAATCTGGGGTGTATGAACGACTATGTCGCACTGTCCGGCGAGGCCGGTCAGCGCCCCGGAACTCTGGGTATGCCACTGGCTGTGACGGACGCACAGGGCCGTGTCATGGCGTGGACCGCCGGTGCGACCCGGCTGCTTGGCCACGGCGCCGCAGAGGCCGTCGACCGCCCGGTGGGTGACCTGCTGGCGACGCAGCCCCGCTGGCTGGGCTACCCGGACGAGTGGCACGGCGTGCTGCCGGTCCGGCATCGGGAGGGCCACCGCCTGAAGGTACGGGTGTGGGCCTATCGACTTGCGGGCGGCGACGGTGGTGAACCTTTCTGGCTGCTGGTCCAGGAACCCACGGAGGTATTTCCGGGGGAGCACGTGCTGGCGGACTGGGTCCTGACCGGTTCCCCGGTCGCTGTGACGGTCTACGACACCAGCATGCGCTTCGTGCGGCAGAACGCTGCGATGCGGCGCCTGACCGGCGTATGCGACGAGGAGCATGTCGGGCGAGCCCTGTCTGTCGGCCTGACGGGGGCCAACACCGCAGAATGGGAGGCGCGGGTGCGCCGGGTGCTGGAGACGGGACAGGCCGAGGAGGGTTTCCTCGTCCGCGGGCGCACCCGCGACGATCCCGAGCACGACCGCGTCTTCACCGTCTCGGCCTCCCCGCTGCGCGACCAAGCCGGTCAGGTGGTCGGCGTGTGCGCCACAGTGATCGACACGACCGAGCAGTACAGCGCCCGGGAGCGGCTGGCACTGCTGAACGAGGCCAGCATGCGGATCGGTAGCACCTTGGATGTGATGCGCACCGGACAGGAGCTAGCCGAGCTGGCGGTCCCCCGACTCGCCGACTTCGTGGGCGTCGACCTGGTGGAGTCACTGCTCAGCGGCGACGAGCCGCCTCCGGGACCGGTCACCGGGGCCGTCCTGCGCCGGGTGGCACACCAGTCCATTCGGGACGGCGCGCCGGAGTCCGTGGCCAGGGTCGGCGACGTGGACTTCTACACGGCAAACTCGCCGCAGGCTCGCTGCCTGGCCACCGGGCGCTCCGAGCCCTTCGAGGCCGAGGATCTGTCCCTGGCCGAGGAGCTGGTCGCGCGGGCCGCCGTCTGCCTGGACAACGCCCGGCGCTTCACGCGCGAGCGCACGGCAGCCCTGACGCTGCAGCGCAGCCTCCTGCCGCAGCGGCTTCCAGAGCAGTCCGCGGTCCAGACGGCCTTCCGCTACCTGTCGGGCGCGCCTGAGCTCGGCGTGGGCGGCGACTGGTTCGACGTGATTCCGCTGTCCGGCGCGCGGGTGGCGCTCGTCGTCGGCGACGTCGTCGGCCGCGGCCTCCAGGCGTCAGCGACCATGGGCCGACTGCGCACCGCCGTGCGGACCCTCGCCGACGTCGACCTGGCTCCGGACGAGTTGCTCACCCGGCTCGACGACCTCGTCATCCGACTGGCTTCCGAGTCCGAGACGGACGCGGATGCGACCGCGGCGGGAGACATCGGCGCCACGTGTCTCTACGCCGTCTACGACCCGGTGTCGGGCCGTTGCTGCCTCGCCCGCGCTGGACATCCACTCCCCGCCGTAGTGAGGCCGGACGGGACCGCGGACCTCATGGAGCTGCCCGCCGGCCCTCCGCTGGGCCTGGGCGGGCTTCCGTTCGAGTCGCTCGAGGTGGAACTGCCGAAAGGCAGCCTGCTCGCGCTCTACACCGACGGCCTGCTCGAGTCCCGGCGGCGCGGCGTGGGCGCGGGACTGGAAGGGCTCCTGCGCTCACTGGCAGGCGAGGAGGTTTCACCGGACGTTCTGTGCGACCGGGTCGTCAGGGCACTGCTCCCCGACCGCCCAGCCGACGACGCTGCCCTGCTGCTGGCGCGGGTCCAGCGCCTCGACGCCGGGCAGGTCATCTCCTGGAACGTGCCCGTCGATCCCCAAGCTGTGGCGGGGGTCCGAGCGCAGGCCGTCCGCCGGCTGTGGGAGTGGGGCCTGGAGGAGGCGGCATTCGTCACCGAACTCGTGGTCAGCGAGCTGGTCACGAACGCCGTCCGGTACGGCGGCGCTCCCATCCAACTGCGGCTCATCCGCGACCGAGCGCTGATCTGCGAGGTATCGGACGGCAGCAGCACCGCGCCGCATCTGCGCAGGGCCCGCGTGTTCGACGAAGGCGGCCGGGGCCTGATGCTCGTCGCGCAACTCACCCAGCACTGGGGCACTCGGCAGACCGCGACCGGTAAGACCATCTGGTGCGAGCAGGCGCTCCCCTCGGGCGTCTGAGCAGGCCTCACCGGGGGCCTGGTCGATGGCGTCCGCAGCGCGTAGAAGCGATCGGCGGCAGGGACGTCGGATCAGCGGGCGAGTGCAGAAGGCGAGAGAACAGGCGAGCATTGCCCGAGCATCACCGTCGGTTGGAAGACACCCGCCGAAGCCCTCAACGAGCATCTACTGTCGGTCCGGGAAGCCGGTGTTGCGACGACCGGTTGAGATCCAGGTTGACAGCCGTGGTCGGCGTGGTGAATGAGCCTGCCGGGCTCGACCTCACGGCTGGCAAGCGCGTACTCCAGCGTGCTCAGGACCAGGTCGGCGTCCGCCCGCGCCGAGGTCCCCCAGGCCACCACCGGCGGGAGAACGCGTGGCGGATCGCGGACAGCCACGAGGGTCCCTCGACAGTGGAGAGCATCTTGAGGTCCGTGACCCACAACCGGTTCGGTGCCGGTGCAGTGATCTTGATCTGCGGCTTCGGCTCGATGGTGTGACACATCCGCACCGCCCGCTCACACCACTCCAACGAGTACTTTCTGGGCGCAGCCATGGTCACAGTCCTCTCATGACTCCCATCTGACCTGCTGTGACAACGCTGCTGTCGACACACTCCGCATCTCGGGGGAACCTCAGTCTCATCGAGCGGTCCGAAGAAGGCGGTGGTCACGGGTCCGGGCGTACCGGGGCCGAGCGTCCGCGCGGTGAGGTCCCTCGAACTGCGCAGGGCCGGTTCCCGCAGGGGCACCCGGACGACCAACTGGTGGAACGGGGCGTCGAAGCGCAGCGTGTAGGGGCGGGTGCTGTCTTGGAACGCCATGTCGCCGGCGGAGAGCTCCGTGACGCGGCCGTCCTGCTCGACCCGGCAGTGACCGCGCACCCACCTGGGTGTTGGCCGACAGGTACTCGCCGGGGTCGGCTGCGATGAGATGCGGTGTGCGGCGTACTCGCTGACCGCCCGCCACCACGGTGGAAAGCTGGAGGTCGCCGACGGGCATGTGCTCGGTCCGGCCGCTGAACCGCTGGGGGCGATCTGCTCGGCGGCCCACCGCACGAACGTCGCACAGATCAGTTCATGTCAGTAGGAGAACGCATCCTGTGCGACGCCGACGGTGCCGAGCCGCGCCTGCGCGCCCCGGTCGGAACCGGTGTCCATACGGCGCGTGTCACGCCGCATCTCGTGGGTGTCCAGGCTGGTCCGGTATACGCCCGAAGACCCGCCGTCCAGGGCGCGTCAGCGTATGTTCGATCTCTTTCGCCACCGCCAGGAGGAGTCGATCGTCACCGCGTGTCCCCTCGATGGACAGCCCGCCGGCGAATCCGTGCCGTGGCTGGGGGAGCGCGACGCTCACTGCGGGAAGTCCGCAGAAGCCGCTGAATTCGGTGTTGCGTGTGATCTCGGCGAAGAAGGCGGCGGAATCACTGCCGACGGGCAGCGGTTCGAGGGGCGTGGTCGGATAGGTGAACCCGAGCAGGCCGTGCTCGCGCAGCAGGGTGCTGTGCGCCGCTCGGGCGGTGTCCCGCGCGGCGGCACACTCGCCGTAGCGCTCGTCGGAGACCGGGTCCTCGAACGCGCGGCGCAGCAGCCCTTCCACGTCCGGGGACTGAACGCCCTCGATCAGCGTCTCGACGGAGACTGGCTCGCGGAGCCCTGCGAGGTAGCGCGGGAGCGCCCGGCGGACCTCGTAGAGGACGAGGTCGAGTCCATACTCGTTGGCGCCGAGGAGTCGACCGAGTTCCACCGGGTACAGCTCCACACCGGCCTGTTCCAGGGCCGAGACGGCCGCCGCCCAGGCCGTGTCCACGCTCTCGTCGAGGTTCGCGGTGTATTCAGCCGGTACGCCGAGCCGGATCGGCCCCGGAAGACCGGGAAGAGGATTCTCGCCGGTGACCACGCCGTCGACCGCGATGACCCAGTCGACATCGGCGGCGATCACACCCACCGAGTCCCGCGACCACGAAAGCGGCACGGTGTGTCCGGTGCCCCACCGGCCGACGGTGGGGCGGAACCCCGCGACCGCGCACCAGGCGGCGGGGACACGCGCGGACCCGCCGGTGTCCGTCGCCAGCGCGAACGGGACGCTTCCGGCGCGGACGGCGGACGCCGAGCCGCCGGATGAGCCGCCTGCCAAGCGCTCCCGGTCCAGCGGGTTGCGCACGGGCCCGAACGTGGCGTTGTCACTGGTCGCACCGAGTGCGAGCTCGTGCAGGTTGGTTTTGCCGATCAGCACCGCGCCGGCTTCGCGGAGCCGTGCGACGGCAGGGTGGTCGCGGAGCGGCACGCTTGCCGCGAGCGCCGAGGTGCCGCCGGAGGTCGGCAGCTGCTCCGTGTCGATGTTGTCTTTACAGGCGAATCCCACCCCGTAGAGCGCCCCGGAGGGGGAGCCCGCCGGTGTGCCCGCCTCGGGCGCGAGAGCGATGTAGGAGTTGAGCCGGTCGGTCCGCGCCCGTTCGAGCTGTTCGTCCGCGTCGAACTGCAGCTGAGTGCCATCGTCCACTCGGGTGCTCTCCCTCTGTCGATCGTTCATCTGGGCAGCTGGATGTCAGTGGTGGCCGGCCGAGGCGACGGGCTCGGGCACCAGGATCGTGGGCTCGCTGGCGTCCTTGACGTCCTGTTCGGTGACTCCGGGCGCGAGTTCGACCAGTACCAGGCCGTCCGGCGTCACGTCGAGCACGCACAGGTCGGTGATGACCCGGTGCACGACCCGGCGGCCGGTGTGGGGCAGCGTGCACTCCTCGACGATCTTGTGGGAGCCGTCGCGGGCGAGGTGCTCCATGAGCACGATGACCTTGCGGGCGCCGTGCACCAGGTCCATGGCACCGCCCATTCCCTTGATCATCTTCCCTGGGATCATCCAGTTGGCGATGTCTCCGGCGGCCGAGACCTGCATCGCTCCGAGGACGGCGGCGTCGATCTTGCCGCCGCGGATCATCCCGAAGGAGGTGGCGGAGTCGAAGAAGGAGGCGCCGCGACGGATCGTGACGGTCTCCTTGCCGGCGTTGATCAGGTCGGGGTCGACCTCGTCCTCGGTCGGGTAGGGCCCGGTGCCGAGGATGCCGTTCTCCGACTGCAGCACCAGCTCGATGTCGTCGGGCACGAAGTTGGGGACGAGGGTCGGCAGGCCGATGCCGAGGTTGACGTAGTCGCCGGCGGACAGCTCGGCGGCGGCGCGGGCGGCCATCTGGTCACGGGTCCAGGGCATCAGTCTGTCTCCTGTTGAAGAGCGCCGGTTGTGGCGGAGCACCACTTCGCCGACGTCAGCGGCTCGGTCACGGTCTGGTCGGCGGTCATGCCCGGTCTCTCACCTTCCGCTTCTCGATCCGCTTCTCGGCGGCCTGCCGCAGTGTCAGTGCCAGGACCCGGTGGACGTAGACGCCGGGCGTGTGGATCTCGTTGGGGTCGAGCTCGCCGGGCTCGACCAGGTGCTCCACCTCGGCGATGGTGACCCGGCCGCATACCGCCGCGAGCGGGTTGAAGTTGCGGGCGGCGTCCTTGTAGACGAGGTTGCCGTGCCGGTCGCCCTTCCAGGCTCGGACGACTCCGAAGTCGGCGACGACGGCCCGCTCCAGGACGTGCTCCACGCCGTCGAACACCTCGGTCGGCTTGGCGGGCGAGGCGACCGCGACGCTGCCGTCGGGGGCGTAGCGCCATGGCATGCCGCCCTCGGCGACCTGGGTCCCCACGCCGGTGCGTGTGTAGAACGCTGCGATGCCTGAGCCGCCGGCCCGCATCCGCTCCGCGAGTGTGCCCTGCGGGGTCAGCTCGACCTCCAGCTCACCGGCGAGGTACTGCCGGGCGAACTCCTTGTTCTCCCCCACGTAGGACGCCACGATCCGACGCAGTCGGCCTGCTCCGAGCAGCAGTCCCAGGCCCCAGTCGTCCACGCCGGCGTTGTTGGAGACCACTTCCAGATCGGTCGTGCCCGCCTCCAGCAGGGCTCGGACCAGCACCGCCGGGATGCCGCACAGGCCGAAGCCGCCCACCGCCAGCGTCGCGCCGTCGGGGATGTCGGCGACCGCTTCGGCGGCCGAGCTCACTACCTTGTCCATCACGCCTCCAGCTTCGTGGCGAGGATGCGGCCGCGGGCCTCGCCGAACCCGAGTCGGGTCCCGTTCGGTCCCGGGGCGGTGGCCGTGAGCGCCACCGCGTCGCCGTCCTCGAGGAAGGTGCGCTGCGCGCCTGCCACGGTGATCGGCTCGGCGCCGCCCCAGGTCAGCTCGATGAAGGCGCCGCGCTGGTCCTTGGCGGGGCCGGAGATGGTGCCGGAGGCGAACAGGTCTCCGGTGCGGGTCGGTGCACCGTTGACGGTGAGGTGCGCGAGCATCTGGGCCGGGGACCAGTACATCGCGGCGTACGGCGGGCGGCTGACGATGTCGCCGTTCCACTCCACCGCGAAGTCGATGTCCAGGCCCCACGGCTTGTCGAGCGCCAGGTAGGGCAGCACCTTCGGTTCCTGGACGGGAGTGTCCACCTTCGCTGTCTGCAGGGCGAGCAGCGGGACCACCCACGCGGAGACGGTGGAGGCGAACGACTTGCCCAGGTTGGGGCCGAGCGGGACGTACTCCCATGCCTGGATGTCGCGGGCCGACCAGTCGTTGAACAGCACCACCCCGAAGATGTGTTCCTCGGCGCGCTCGACCGCGATCGGTTCCCCGATCGGATTCCCGGTGCCGACGACGAAGCCGAGCTCGGCCTCGATGTCCAGCCGGGTGGAGGGGCCGAAGCCGGGGGCGGTCTCGTCCGGCGCCTTGCGCTGGCCGGCCGGGCGCACGATATCGGTGCCCGAGACGACGACCGAGGCCGACCGGCCGTGGTATCCGACCGGGAGATGCTTCCAGTTCGGCATCAGTGGGTCGGGGTTCTGCGGCCTGAACAGGCGGCCCAGGTTCGAGGCGTGGTGTTCCGAGGCGTAGAAGTCGACGTAGTCGGCGACCTCGAACGGCAGGTGCAGGGTCACGGCGCCCACGGAGTGCACCGCGTCGTCGGGCACCTCACCGGCAAGGGCCTCGGTGATCGCGGCGCGGACCTGCACCCATCGGCTGTGTCCCTGGGCCATGAACGGGTTGAGCGACGGGGCGGCGAAGATCTCGTCGTCGAGCAGCAGGGCCAGGTCGACCACGTGGTCGCCGTACCGGACGGCCACGCGCGGCTCGCGGCCCGGCACGGAGTACACGCCGTAGGGCAGGTTATGGGGGCCGTAGAGGTCTTCGGTGGGCACGGAGAGTCGGGTCACAGTACGTCCTTGGAGGTGTCGGGGGTGACGAGGCCGAGGCCGGCGAGCTCGGCGACGGGCTCGACGATGGAGCAGGTGCCGAAGGAGCGGAACGCCTCCCGCACCCGCGACGGCAGCGCACGCACCTGCTCGGATACGCGTGCGCCGTCGCGATCGGCGAGCAGCGGGACGAGCTCGGCCTCGTCGGCGCCGTCGAGGGCGGCTCCGGTGGCAGCCAGCAGGTTGAGGAAGCCGTGCTGCTCGAATCCGGTGGCCGGGTCGGTGTTGCGCAGCGCGTGGTGCAGACCGGCGGTGGCCTTGAACGGCACGCCGGCCCGCACGGCCGCCAGCACGCAGGCCGCGAGCTCGCTCTCGTCCGGGTAGAACTCGGCGCGCACGCCGCCGGTGCGGAACTTGGCGAGGTACGGCGTGCCGGCGAGGGCGTCGAGCACCGCGTCGCGGCGTGTGTCGCGGGGCACCTCGACGAAGACGGTGACCTCGGGGTCCTTGCCCAGCACGGTACGCAGGGCGGTGGTGACGTCGCCGGGCTCGGAGTCGCCGGGCAGGGCCACCTCAAGCACCCGCAGCCGCACGGAAGGGATGCGTGCGGTGGCCGCGACGGCCTCGGCGACCTGTGGCAGCGGCACCGTCACGGCGACATCGAGTTCACCGTCAGCCGGCTTCTCGGGCAGTCCGGCCACCACCTCGGCCAGCTTGTCCAGGTCCTTGGCTGCCACCACCAGCGGGCCGACGAGGTCACGGTGGGAGGATCGGAGATGGCCGACGTGCGCCGGAACGGCCTGCGCGAGCGGCAGGTTCCCGGGCGGGAAGACCGCCGCGTCGTCACACAGCCCGGCGACGAGGGAAGCGGGGAGCGGGGCAGTGTTCATGAGCCGGTCGTTCCCGCCTCACCACGGGACCAGGAGTAGGCGTACACGCCGTCGTCGGTGGTACGCGCGGCCTCGCCGAGCTCCAGTGGCCGGAAGGTGTCGACCATGACGGCCAGTTCGTCGAAGAACTCCGCGCCGATGCTGCGCTCGTAGGCCCCCGGCTGCGGGCCGTGCGGATGACCGCCCGGGTGCAGGCTGATCGAACCCTGTGCGATGCCGGAGCCCTTGCGGGCCTCGTAGTCGCCGCCGCAGTAGAACATCACCTCGTCGGAGTCGACGTTGGAGTGGTAGTACGGCACCGGGATCGCCAGCGGGTGGTAGTCCACCTTGCGCGGCACGAAGTTGCAGATCACGAAGTTGTGCCCCTCGAAGACCTGATGCGCCGGCGGCGGCTGGTGGATCTTGCCCGTGATCGGCATGTAGTCAGCGATGTTGAACGCGAACGGGTACAGGCACCCGTCCCAGCCCACCACGTCGAAGGGGTGGTGCGGCAGGGTGTGCACGGTGCCCGCGACACCGCCCGGACCGGGTCCGCGGTGTTTGATGTAGACCTCGACGTTCTCCTCCTCGACCACGCGGGGGCCAAAGGGGCCGCGCAGGTCCCGCTCGCAGTACGGCGCGTGCTCCAGCAGCTGCCCGAAGCGGGAGAGGTAGCGCTTCGGCGGGGTGATGTGGCTGTTGGCCTCGATCGCGTAGATGCGGACCGTGCCCTTCGGGGCGATGCGGTACGTGGTCGCGCGCGGCACGACCACGTAGTCACCGGTGGCCGCCTCGATGTCGCCGAAGACGGTCTCGAACACCGCCTCACCGGCCTCGAGGTAGAGACACTCGTCACCGATGGCGTTGCGGTAGTACGGCGAGACGGTGTCGGCGACGACGTACGACAGCCGCACGTCGGCGTTGCCGAGCAGGAGCCGCCGACCGGTCACCGCGTCGATTCCGGTGGTGCCGTCCTCGAAGAGCTTGTGCGTGGGGAAGTGGCGCGGGGTGAGCGGGTGGTTCGGGACCAGCGACTGGTCGTGCAGCTCCCACACGCGGTAGTCCACGATCGAGGAGGGGATGTTGCGGTGGTAGAGCAGCGAGGAGTCCGAGGAGAACCCTTCCTCCCCCATCAGTTCCTCGAAGTAGAGCGTGCCCTCGGGCGAGCGGTGCTGGGTGTGCCGCTTCGGCGGGACGGAGCCTGCGACGCGGTAGTAGGCCATGTCGGCCTCCCTCTCAGGTGTTGTCGGTTTCGTGGAAGTTCCTGCCCGCTGTCTCTGGGCAGGTCGCGGCGGCGAGGACGGTGATCGCCATGGTGAGGACCAGGTAGCCGATGACGGCCGCCGTCCCGCCGATGGACACGAGCCAGACCGCGATGAAGGGAGCCGGGGCACCGGCGATGATCGACGAGCCCTGGAAGACGAGGGACGAACCGGCGAAACGGTGCCGGGTCGGGAACAGCTCGGTGATCCATGCCGCCTCGGGTCCGGCCAGCATGCCGTGGAACCAGGTGCCGACCGACACTCCCACCAGGAGCAGGCCGGTGCTGTGAAGGCCGGCCAACCAGAAGAAGACCGGCGCCCAGGCGACCAGGACGACCGAGGGCACGATGAGCGCGCGCCGGCGCCCGACGCGGTCGGACCACCAGCCGCCGAAGAGCATCCCGGCGAACTGGAAGAGCGAACCGATGGTGACAAGCGTCAGTACGGTGCCGCGGTCGAAGCCCTCGAACTGGGTGGCGTAGGCCACCACGAAGATCGTGTAGACGTAGAACGCGATGTTCTCGCCGAGACGGACGCCGAGGCCGTGCAGTACAGGGCGCGGGGTCCGCAGCGCTTCGAGGATGGAGGAGCGGTGTGCCGTCTGCTCACGGTGCGCGGCCCGCTCCTGGGCGGCCTGGAAGACCGGTGACTCCTCGATTCCGCGGCGGACCCAGAAGCCGATGGCCAGCAGCGGCACCGCGACCAGGAAGCAGACCCGCCAGCCCCACTCCCCGAACGCGTCCCCGGGGAAGAGTCCGCCGGCCGCTGCGGCGACGAGGGTGGCCAGAACGGTGCCCAGCGGCGCGCCGGCCTGCGGCCAGGAGGCCCAGAAGCCCCGGCGCCTGGGTTCGCCGTACTCGCTGACCAGCAGCACCGCCGCACCGAACTCACCGCCCAGCGCAAAGCCCTGGATCATGCGGAGCAGCACCAGCATGCCGGTCGCCCACGCGCCGATCTCGGCGTAGGTCGGGAGCAGGCCGATGGCCGCGGTGGAGACGCCCAGCATCACGAAGGTCACGACGAGCATGGGCTTGCGGCCGTATTTGTCGCCGAGGTGACCGAAGACGATGCCGCCCAGCGGGCGGGCGACGAAGCCGAGGCCCTGGGTGGCGAGGGCGGCGAGCAGTGCCACGGTCGGGTCGCCGTCCGGGAAGAACAGGGGGCCGAGGACGGTGGCGGCGAGGATGCCGTAGATGGCGAAGTCGTACCACTCGAGGACCGCGCCTGCCATGGCGCCGGTGAGGACCCGCCGCATGCTGGTCGGCGGGGCGCCGACGGGTGTGCCGGCTTTCGTGGGGGACCCGATGGAACGCATGGTTCTCTCTCCAGACAGGGGAAGTCCGCAGGTGCGGCCGGGTTCAGATGTCGAGGGTCAGGCGTGCGCCGCAGGCGCGGGAGCAGCAGGTGAGCATCACGTTCTGGGCCTCGCGCTCGGCCTTGGTGAGCACGACGTCGCGGTGGTCGACGTCACCGTCCACGACGCCCACCTGGCACGTGCCGCACAGGCCCTCCTCGCAGTCGCTGGGCACATCGACCTTGGCCGCGCGCAGCGCCTGCAGGACGGTCTGGTCGGCCTCGACGCGCACGGTGATCCCGGAGTTGTTCAGCTCCAGGTCGAAGGCGTGCTCGACCGCCGGGTCCAGGTTCACGGGAGTGGAGGTGAAGTGCTCGACGTGGAGCGTCTCGTCGGGCCAGCCGACCGCGAGCGCCTCGAGCTCGGCGATCATCCGTTCCGGGCCGCAGCAGTACACCTGGGTGTTCTCGGGCAGCTCGGCCAGGAGAGCGGGCAGATCGGCCCGGGGGCCCTCGTCGCCGGCCCAGACGTGGAGCCGGTCGCGGTGGATCGCCCGCAGCTCGTCGAGCATGGCCATCGAGGCGCGTGAGCTCCCGGCGTAGTGGAACTCGTAGTCCGCCCCACGGCGCAAGGCCTCGCGCGCCATGCCGCTGATCGCCGTGACGCCGATGCCGCCGGCGATGAAGACGTACCGCTGCGCGCCTGTGTCGAGGCGGAAGTGGTTGCGCGGACCGCGGATCGCCAGGCGGCGACCGGCGTGGGCATGGTCGTGGATCCAGGCGGAGCCACCACGCCCGTCGGCCTCGCGCAGGACCGCGATCTCCAGGGCCGTCCGATCGGCCGTGTCGCCGCACAGTGAGTACTGACGGGACAGACCGGTGTCGCCGCAGATGACGTCTATGTGGGAGCCCGGGCTCCACGTCGGGAACGGCTTGCCGTCGGGCGACTCCAGGCGGAGCCGGACGATCCTGTCGGTGAGAGGTGTACGCCGGGTGACCACCACGGGGCGGGTGACGTGCTGGGTGGCGCCGGGGCCCAGGCGCACCGGGACCGAGCCGGCCAGGACCGACGGGTCGGTCCGCTCCGGGTTCGCTGCCGGGTCCCACTCCACCAGCAGGTGTTCCGGGCCGCGGAAGGAGGTGTTGCGGACGTAGGTGAACGTCTGGGGACTCAGCCGCACGTGGGGGACCCGCCGGGTCAGCTCCTCAAGGATGATCTGCAGTTCCATCCGGGCCAGGTTCTTGCCCATGCACTGGTGGGCGCCGTACCCGAAGGTGAGGTGTTCCGACGCGCCCACGCGGCGGATGTCGACCAGGTCCGGGTCCTCGAAGTGACGCTCGTCGTGGTTGGCCGACGACTGCATGATGAGGAGCTTGGCGCCCTTCGGGATCGGCACGCCGCCCACGGTCGCGTCGCGGGTCGCGATACGCCGCCAGGCGGAGACGGAGCCGCTCACCCGCAGGCACTCCTCCACCGCGTTGGGGATCAGTGAGGGGTCGGCGCAGATCTCCTCCCAGACCTCCCGGTTCTCCAGCAGCAGCTTGACCGCGTTGGTCGCCGCGATCGCGGTGGTCTCGTGGGCCGCCACGATGCCGGCCATCATCATCGAGTGCAGGAAGGAGTCGGTGACGATCTCCGGGTGCTCGGGCTGCATACGGATGGCGAACTGCATCCAGCCCGGTCCGCTGGGATCGCGGCGCATCTTCTCCAGCACCTGGCCGGAGTACTGCCAGAATTTGCCCACCGCTTCGGCGACGGCGATCTGCTCCTCGGGACCGGGACGGCCCCAGATGTTCACCGTATGGGCGACCGAGTACCGGCGGAGCACCGCCATATCGTCCTCGGGGACGCCGAGGAAGTGCAGCGCGACGGTGAGCGGCAGCTCGAAGAACATCTCGTTCACCAGGTCGGCGCGGCCCTTGTCGATGAACCGGTCCACGAACTCGCGGGCCAGCCGGCGCACCATCGGCTCGTGCGTGGCCAGACTCCCGGGCTCGAAAGGCTCTATGAGCAGCCGGCGGCGGGGCATGTGAGCCGGTTCGTCCTCGTTGACCAGCGTCCGCTTGAGCCCGAAGTCGTAGGAGTCGAGCACCGCCTCGGCCTCACGGCTGATCGGGGTGATGTTCTCCAGGGCCACCGACGGGCTGAAGGTGACGTTGTCACGGAAGATCGCCTGGACGTCGTCGTACCGCGTGACGACCCAGTAGCCCAGCCGGGGACTGAAGAAGACCGGCTCCTCCGCGCGGGACCACTCGACGTACGCGGCCGGGTTCTGCTGGTACCCGTCCCCGAAAGGGTCGAACTCCGCGGCTCGACCGCTGACCGGGCACCCCTTCGGGTGCCCGTCACCCGCTCGGGACGCACCCGTCACCGGGCAGCTCACCATCTCGTCTTGAACCACATAGACTCCGCGTGTTACTAATAGTGGACAACTTGCTCTATCCAGCGGACGGAATGAATGTAAGTTCGCAGCACCAACGGGTCAAGACTTTTCAGCCAGCTGTGCGGTCACATGGGTGCTCGGCACCGGCCTCGGCGGGTGGAAGCGGCTCGTTCCGTCAGACCGAGGAGAGTTACATGAGCACCCTGCAGACCCTCGACCGCGGCGCACGCGCGCTGTTCGCCGTAGCCGCCAGGCCCGGCGGCGTGACCGTGGCCGAGCTGGCCGCCGAGCTCGACGTGGCCCGCGCCATCTCCTACCGGCTCGTCGCCACACTGGAGGAACACGGCCTCCTGACCCGCGACTCCGACGGCCGGGTCTACCTCGGGGCGAGCATCCCGGCGCTCGCGGCGAGGTACTGGCCGAGCCTGCTGTCCATGGCCACCCCGGTACTGCAGGAACTCGCCGACCGGACGAACGCGACGGCCTACCTGTCCGTCGCCGAACGGGACGAGGCCGTCGCGGTCCTGTCCCTGGATCCCTCCATGACCTCCGTGCTGAGGATCGGCTACCGGATCGGCAGCAGGCATCCGCTCGACCGGGGCGCTGCGGGCATCGCCATCCTCTCCGGCCGTCCTCCCGCGCCCGACGACTCCGCGGAGGTGACGGCCGCCCGGACCCAGGGCTACAGCATCACCCACGGCCACCTGCAGCCCGGTGCCGTCGGGGTTGCCGCCCCCCTCCGGTTCGCCGGCGCGCGCGCGGGCGCCCCCGAAGCCTGCGTCGGCATTGTCGCGCTCGAGGACTTCGACGCCGAGGCAGCGGGCACGCTCATCGTCGAGGCGGCGCGTCGGATCGGTGGTGGTGTGCCTGTGCCTCAGGACGCTCGTCCGGGTGCCTGACTCGGCGCGATCGGTGGACGGCAGGCCGGCCTGCGTCCGCACACTCCGGTGGAAGACGCGATCCCTTCCGCTCCAGGGACTTTTCAGGGACTTCCAGCGCCGGCCGAGGGACTTCCGAGGGACTTCCCGCCGCCGGACGCAGCAAGCCCGCGAGAGCTCAGAAAGGGCTTCCGTCGCGGATCGGAGGCCCTTCCCAGGCGGTTACGTTCGGTTGGGATACGGCTTCACGGCACTGGAGACGTGTTCGCTGCCCGGTGTGGCCACGTGGGCCGGCGGCGGAGCCGGCCAGCCCCAGCCACCATGCCGCCTCGAAGGCGTGGCACCCATGAGGGCCGCCCACTTCTTGACACCTGTCTTGCACTTTCACGACACCTGTATAGAATCGACGTGTGCGTACGACAGAGAAGACACGACCGCTCGACCCCCGTGTGGAGCGAACGCGGGCCGCCCTTTTCGCGGCGGCGGTGCGGTTGGTGTCGGAGCAGGGAACCTCATCCGTCGCGGTGACGGACCTGGCCACAGCGGCAGGCGTCAGCAGGCAGCTGGTGTACACGCACTTCGAGGATCGTGACGACTTGCTGGTTCAGGCGGCCGTCGACCTGGCCGAGCGCTCGCTGCTGGCGTACGACACCCCGCCGGCGGCTTTCGATCGCGCCACGGTGCTGCCGGTGGCGCAGCACTTCGCCGAGCACCGGGCCTTCTATCGGGCGCTGCTGACCGGAAGCTGTGCCTTCGGTATGACGCAGGCCCTTGGTGAACTGCTTGCGCCCGCCGGCCGGCAGGCCATGGTGAACATCTTCGATGACCGGCTCACCAGTTCGCTGGCGGATGACCTCGCCGTGTTCGTGACCGGCGGGGCCGGTGCCGTGGTCAATGCCTGGCTGCTGAGCGAGGAGG
Source organism: Streptomyces sp. NPDC059895 (assembly GCF_042731035.1). Taxonomy (NCBI): domain Bacteria; kingdom Bacillati; phylum Actinomycetota; class Actinomycetes; order Kitasatosporales; family Streptomycetaceae; genus Streptomyces; species Streptomyces sp. NPDC059895. The sequence continues at coordinate 15,917 of NZ_JBHWKO010000063.1, read as the reverse complement.
AGGTCCTCGACCCGCACGACCTTGCTGAACGGCTCCACCGCCTGTGGCACATACTCGATCGAAGGGACACGACATGACGGCCAATCCCCAGCCCGAACCCTCCTCGGTGGCGAGGTTGACGGTGCGCATAGGCGAGCCGATCGACGCGGGCCCGACCCCGCTGGGGCATCGGCGGGTCATACCGATCATCGGAGGCACGGTGACCGGGCGGATCGAGGGTGAGGTCCTGCCCCTCGGTGCGGACTGGAACCTTGTCAGGCCGGACGGAACGGCGTCGGTGGACGCGCGTTACCTCGTCCGCACACACGACGGGGTCGTCCTCACCGTGGCCAACACAGGCATCCTGGCATCGTCCGGCTTCCTGACCTCGCCCCGCATCGAGGCCCCCGAAGGTCCGTACGGCTGGCTCAACGACGCCCTTCTCATCGGAACCCTGGCCCCCCTCATCGAGGACGACATTCCCGTCGGGGTGTCGCTCGAATTCCACCAGATGACGACGGAATGAGATACCCCATGCCCCTGCTCGAGAACGGCCTCATCGCCGACGCCCTTGCCCGCGTGTACTCAGCGCTCACCAACCGGATGAAGACCGCGCGACTGTTCCCCGAGATTCCGGGACACGCCAGCGAGATCACCATCCCGACCCGGCACGGAGACATGCGTGCCCTCCTCTACCGGCCCACCAGGCCGACCGACGCTGCCGGCACCGGCGTCTACGTCGACATACACGGCGGCGGCTATGTCACGGGCAAGCCGGAGATGGACGACTCCCTGTGCCGCTACCTCGCCCACGAGGCCGGCGTCTTCGTGATCAGCATCGACTACCGGTACGCCCCACGCGGACGCTTCCCCGTCGCCCCCCACCAGAGCTATGACGCGCTGGTCTGGGCCGCGTCGCCGGAGCGCGAATGGTCGGGCGGCGCGATCTGCGTCGGCGGGCAGAGCGCCGGAGGCGGACTCGCCGCTGCGGCGTGCCGCCAGGCTCTTGACGCGGGTGGCCCGGCGGTCGCCTTGCAGGTGCTGCAGTACCCGCCTCTCGACCTGGTCACCCCCGGGCGTGACAAGAAGGCGCCCACCAGCCATACGCCGATGGTCCGGCCATGGATGGCAGCCGTCTTCGACAAGGCGTACATCCCCGACCAGGCCCGTCGTAGTGATCCACTGGTCTCCCCGGCGTGGGGGAACAACAGCGACGACCTCGTCGGCATCGCACCGGCTCTCGTGATCACAGCCGAGTACGACCGGCTCCGCGCGGAGGCGGTCACCTATGCGGGCAAGCTCGCGAGGGCCGGCGCTCTGGTCGACCACCACGACCTGCCGGGTGTCGATCACGCCTACGACATGCTCGGCAAGGATCCGGAGCTGACCCGCAAGATGTACAGCATCATCGCCGAACACGTTCGCCGGGCCACCACCTGACAGTCGTCGAAACAGAGCAGGTCGGGGCTCTTCGCAGGGTCACACAAGCTTGCGGGGGAACCTCAGAGTGGACCCGTGCGTACACACGACCGTCGCAAGGGCAGAACGAACTACCGCTTCATGTGCGGCTCCGTAGCCCGACCGCGGCAACCGTTACGGTGCCGTGAAAGATGCGGGCCCGCTGGCCGAACGGATCCGTGGAGGCGCACCTGACGGCAGTCGCGTCACCGCTGTGGAAGGAGCTTCTTTCCGCAGACGGCGTGGAATCCGATCGCTCGCCTGCCTTTGCCGCCGAGGAAGACGTCGTCGTCTGGTGACGGTTTTCCCGGCTTGGCGGCGGCGTGCCGGCCGCCGTCGGCGAGACCCGTGACGACGGACAGGTAGTGGCTGACGATGTCGTGCATCTTTCGTGCTGTGCGGGCGCGTTCGGCCGTCGCGGCGAGCTGGTCCTGCTGGTCGCGCTCGGACTCCAGCCGACGGGCGTGGTCCTCCTAGGCCTCCGTGTGATCGCGGCGGGTGCGGACCGTCATGCCGAACAGAGCGGCGGTGGCGGTCGGCAGTTGGGAGCCGAGCTGCTGGTTCCAGGTGCCCTCGCTGCTGTGGCGGGCGACCCTCACGAGCACCGGGGCGGCGATCAGGGCCGCCGTCCCCCGCGCGGTCGCGCAGGGGACGGCGGAGGGCCAGGTGGTGGACGAGGACCAGGTTGACGATGGCGAAGGCGGCGATGACGAGCAGGGCGGTCCGCAGGGTGGGTGCGGCGCCGGAGGAGCGGGACGGAAAGGCCGAGGCTCAGGGTGAGAACCAGTCCTGCCCGTCGAGGACGGGGGCGGCATTGCCCCAGCCGTCGCCCATGTAGTTGATCAGACGGCCGTCACCCAGAACCCGGTGAAGTGCAGGTCCCAGACGAGTGGATGGTGCCGGTCGAAGGCGCGTACGCGCGGCTGTTCCGCTGGAGGTACTCGGTGAGGGGCTTGGCCTGCCGTTCATCCGTCCAGGGCTCCACGGTGCGGGAGTGTGCCGGGCCGTGGCGCCCGTCGGGGGACGTGTACGAGATGAGGAAGGTAGTACCGGGGGCATTAGGGTGACCGGCATGACTGCCTTGCTGCCTGATGACTACGTGATCCGTCCGATCCGCGCTGATGAGTGGCCTGCGGTGCGGGAGTTCGCGCTGCGGATGCTGAAGGACCCGGTGGCGCACCTGGCGTTCTTCGACCGGTACGAGGAAGCCGTGCGGCGGCCCGACTCGTTCTGGCAGGAACGGGCCGCCGGGGGTGCGGAAGGGGCGGAGACGGTGCGGCAGGTCATTGCCGAAGGGCCGGGCGGTGCGTGGCTCGGGACGGTGACCGTGCTGATGGAGGAGCCGGGGACGACGGACTGGGCGGAATTCCCCGTCGAGCGGCGGCAGGGCCACGTCGTCGGTGTGTACGTGCGGCCCGAGTGGCGGGGGAACGGGCTGACCAAGGCGCTGTTCGCGGCCGGGCTGGACTGGGCCTGGGGGCGTGGGGTCGAGCGGGTGCGCCTCATCGTGCACGAGGACAACGCGCGGGCGCGGGCGCTGTACCGCAAGCTCGGTTTCGCGGAGACCGGGCGGACGATCCCGCTGGCCAAAGCGCCCGGGCAGAACGAGCTGGAGTACGTCCTCGAGGAGCGCTGGGGGTCGGACCGGCAGTTCGTCGTGCGGCCAGCGGGCGCGGCTCTGCTCACGGGACCGGAGTAGAGCCAGGGCCAGCAGGTCCCGGTCCGCTCCGGTGGCGAGCAGCTCCGGCGGTTCGGGAAGCGGAGCCACCGCGGCGACGTCGTCCAGGACGAGCGTCAGTGAGGGGTCGAGCCGACTGGAGGATGACCCTTCGGCCGTGCGCCGGCCGTGCTCGACCGTGTCGGAGACGAGGGCCTTCAGGAGCGGCATCGCGAGCTTGGGCTGGTCCTGGGCCCCTCGATGGATTCACCGACCACGTATTACATGCGGAGCGGCAGTTCAGGTGCTCGATCGCGACGCCGGGCCACGGCGCAGCCGGGCCGGAAAGGAGCAGGGGCGCGCACACGCTGTACCAGAGCACGACTGCGGACTACTGATCATCGACCTCGGTCAGGAGGAAGTGGTCGAACGGCAGCCAGTCACGAGAACCCACTGGCAGGAGCCGTACTCCGAGCGAGGTGAGCAGCACTCGGGCCATGGTGTGACGCGCCACTGCGGCAGGGCGGCGTCCTCCTTCAGGCCGGCTGGTCGAGCACTATCGGTAGTTCGTTGTATCCGGCCGTGGGGAGTGGCAGGAGTCAGTTGCCGTGCCAGGGGCCGAAGAGGACTGCTCGCCGTCCGCGTGTCGGCAACGGCTGAATCTGGGTTCTGGCTCACTTTTGGTGCTGAAGTGACGGAGGGTCACTGTTGGCGTCGGCGGCGGTCCGAGGTCACGCGGCCAGGAGGACGCGCTTGCGCAGGAGGTCCAGACCCGCCCGGCCGAACATCTGCCGCTTCAGCATCTTGATCCGGTTCACCTGCCCCTCCACCGCCCCCGAACTGAACGGCAACGTCAGCCCAGCCGTCACCGCCACCTGATCACCAACGACCCCATTCACGAACGAAAGCAGCGGTTTCCGATCGGATCCGTCGACCACTGCGCGTCTGAGGGTCAATTCTGTGAGCATGCTCGTCCGTGAGGAATGTGGAGTGGGAAGACGCACTGTTTCCGCAGGTGGACGGCTTGGTGATCGAGGAGGTCGAGCTCGGCGAGGGCCACGTCCGCGTCGCCGCCCGGGCTGACGCCTCGCAGGCGGTCTGCCCGCAGTGCGGTGAGGCGTCCGGGCGAGTCCACAGCGGCTATGAGCGTCGGCTCGCCGACGCGGCCGTGGGCGGTCGACCGGTAGTGATCCAACTGCGGGTGCGGAGGTTCCGCTGCACCGGACGCTCCTGCCCCAAGAGCACCTTCGCCGAGCAGATCGCCGGGCTCACCTTCCGGCACGGCCGCCGCAGCGCACGCCTGCACGCTGTTCTGCAGGTCGTCGCGCTGATGCTGGCCGGCCGGGCCGGCACCCGGCTGGCGAGCGTCCTCGATGCCGCTGCCAGCCGCTCCACGCTCCTGCGGCTGATCCGGGCCATGCCCGATCCGCCGAAAACTACGCCCAGAATTCTGGGCGTTGACGACTTCGCCCTGCGACGGGGCCACGTCTACGGCACCGTCCTGATCGACATCGAGACCCGCAGGCCGATCGACCTGCTGCCCGACCGCGAGGCCGCAACCCTTGCCCGCTGGCTTGCGGAACATCCTGGTGTCGAGATCATCTGCCGCGACCGGGCCACGGCCTACGCGGAAGGCGCCCGTGCGGGCGCCCCCGACACCACGCACGTGGCCGATCGCTGGCATGTCTGGCACAACCTCGTCGAGGCGGTCGAGCGTTGCGTCACCCGGCACGCTGCCCACCTGCGCGAACCCGAATCTCCCCCGGCCCCCGAGGCATCGGCCGCCGCCCTCGCGGAACTGGGGAAGACCGCCACGGCGGGCCACCCGGCCAGCACCGCCCACCGGTATGCGGACCGGACCCGCGAGCGCCACCGGGCCGTGCACGCCCTGGTCGACCAGAGCCGCCCGCAGCGCGATCGCGCGGGAACTGGCCCTGTCCCGCAACACCGTCCGCCGTTTCGCCCGTGCCACCACCTGGCAGGAACTGGTGACCGGCAAGTGGCAGGGCCTCCCCAGCGTCCTCGATGACTTCAAGCCCTACCTCCACCAGCGCTGGAACGAGGGCTGCACCACCGCCGCCTCCCTTTTCGAAGAGATCACGGCCGCCGGTTACCGCGGTGGCCTCACCATTCTGCGCGACTACCTGCGCCCACTGCGATCAGGCGCTCCGCCCCGCGAGAAGGTCCGGCCTCCCTCAGTGCGGCAGGTCACAGGCTGGATGACGCGCCACCCCGACAGCCTCGCCCCGGAGGAGACCCTGGGGCTCAAGGCCATCCTCGCGCGATGCCCCGACCTCGACGCCACCGCCGGCCACGTCCACGTGTTCGCCGAGATGATGACTGCCCGCACCGGCCACCAACTCCCCGGCTCGATCGAGACGGTCCAGGCCGAGGACCTGCCCGAACTGCTTTCGTTCGTGAATGGGGTCGTTGGTGATCAGGTGGCGGTGACGGCTGGGCTGACGTTGCTGTTCAGTTCAGGGGCGGTGGAGGGGCAGGTGAACCGGATCAAGATGCTGAAGCGGCAGATGTTCGGCCGGGCGGGTCTGGACCTCCTGCGCAAGCGCGTCCTCCTGGCCGCGTGACCTCGCACAGCCGCCGACACCGACGTGACCCTTTGTCACTTCAGCACCAAAAGTGAGCCAGAACCTCGTTTCACCCGTTGCCGAGAGGGCCCGAACCGACAACTCCAGTGCTCACTTCCCGCCCGATGTCATGGCCAACGCAGCAAGTCCCGCGGTACGTGCCGCTGGCTCAGCCAGGCCGTCTGAGACTGGGACTGGCCGGGGCGGGCATCGCCCGCGTTGGGGGCCGGGCGCGACGTGACACACGGAGGCGCGACACCCACGTCACGCGGGCACGAGCACGCCTCCGCTCACACGGAAGGCGTCGTCAACTTCCGCGGTTTTCATCCCGTCTTGCTCCTGCTGAGTGTTCCTCACCTGTCACTCGGCGCTCTGCCTGCGCTGCTCGATGAACGCCTGCAGGGTGTTCATCTTGTGCTGCCTGGCGAAGCGCTCGACCTTGTCGGGTTCCGAACCTTCCTTGATGAGCCGCAGGAGCTCCTCGTGCTCCTCGACCGAGGTCAGGGAGCGCGTCGGCACGAAGTCGAACGTGGACCGCCTGAGTCGGTCGATGCGTTGCTGTTGGTTGGTGACCAGGCTCAGCAGGTCCGTGTTGGGGCACCGGCTGCGCAGGATGCTGTGGAACTCGCCGTTCAGCTTAGTGAAGTTGACCGGGTCGAAGGACTCACGGCTGCGGCGCATCCTGTCATTGACTTCACGGGCGGCTTCGAGATCGTCCTCGGTGAGGAGAGGACCGCTCAGTCCGGTGGCGGCACCGTCGAGCACCGCCAGGGCTTCCATCGCCGTCTCGTACTGCGTCTCGTCGATCGCCACTCGGGCTCCGACGTTCCGTTCGAAGGTGACGTGCCCTTCGGCTTCCAGCAGCCGTACCGCTTCGCGTACCGGGACGGCGCTGACGGAGAACTCACGCGCCAGTTGTTCGAGGACCAGGCGGTATCCCGGGCTGTAGGTGCCGTCCATGATGCGTTCGCGCAGTGCGCGGTAGACCAGCTGTGACTTCGACTCGCGAGTCGGTTGGGCATCGGTGGAAGACATCAGCTTTTCCCTGTCGACGGATCCTGGAAGTACGTAACGTTGGTACACGTCCCACGAGATGGATCGGCGGCTCGGGGCCGACCGTGCTCGTCAGTGTTCGTCAGCATGCCAGTCCTCGGCAGGCACTGTGGAGCGAGTACGGCGGGACAGATGATGGTCGCTGTCCTTCAGCCGCTCGTAGTGGTCGATCAGCAGCTCGTGGCCCAGGTCGTTGCGGTAGTCCCGCCAGACTGAGTGGATGTGATTGCCGCTGTCGATCGCGTTGTCGAACTCTATGAGCAGGGTGTCGGTCTGGATCCGGTAGTAGTGGGACGTCCCGAGCTTGGTCCCGCCCGCCCAGCAGAAGTAGATCCTGTCGTCGTTCGTACCGTCGAGCGACCGCAGGTAGGTCTCGGCGAGCTCGTCGGGGATGCGTCCCACGTAGGTCCGGATGAGGTCCTTGACCAGCTCGGCTCCCTTGCGGTCCAGGTCGGAAGCGGCGATCCCTCGCGGCCGGTCCGCCTCGAACTTCAGGGCCTCCCGGTCCGCGTCGGAGATGCGATAGCTCGTTATTCCGAGATCGACATGGTCGGGGAGCTCAACACGGCCGATACGCGGCACCTGCCTGGTGACGTAGTCGGCCGGTGCCACGTCATGGATCACCGTCGCTTTGCGCTGGGCCTCCGGCAACCGGTGCAGCAGTTCGAAGGCGAGTTCCTCGTCATCCCTCAGCGGGTGGAAAATGCCGGAGGGGACCGGCTGCGCGCCCATGTTGCAGGGAGTGACCGTCAGGTAGCGCTGGTCGATGATGGTGTAGCTCAGGGACAGGTGATGGCCGAGGACCCTCCAGCCCCAGGTGTCCTCGAAGCCGGGGCGGCCGAAGAAGGAGAAGGCGTAGTTGTCGGGGTCACGGAAGTCGCCCGCGATGACGCCGAAGCCGCGCTCGTGGACCTCCTTCTCCCGCAGCATGTTCTCCATGGCCATGATCTGCAGGGCCTGACTGTAGCCCCGGGTACTCAGGCCCGAGGCGAGCAGGTGCTGGGCCAGCGTCCGCTGGTGCCCGTGCAGCACCGACATCGGGATCCCAGCCCGGTCGGGCTTGGGAATGAAGTCCCAGTCGACGCGCTGCGGGTCGGTCATCGGGAACATGGCGGCGCCCCGCTGTTCGGGCGTCAACGAATTAAGCAGCGCCCATGTGGCGAACAGCATGCGCTTGATGGTATTCGGGGCCTCGTACGGCTCAGTCATCCGGGCAAATCCTCAGCTTCTGACGTAATGATCTTTCGAGTTTGGTGGTCGCCGGTGGGACTCTGGGGCACCGCCTGGACCTCTCGACCGGGCGCCTTCCCGGCTAACCTCGCGCGGGTGCCGAAGCGGCCTGCGCGGCGGGACTTCCGTATGCCGCCGCCCTCGCGGCAGCGTCCGCCCGGGGCGCTGGGAGCAGCGACCCGACGCGGAAGTCATCCGTAGTGATCGTCGTGCGCAGGTGACCGGTCGATACCCGCTCGCCGTTGCGGGCCGTGCCGGCCACCTCGACCTCGACCACGTCCCCGGGCCGCGCGACGGATGATCCCGCCGGCGTGCCGGTGAGGATGACGTCCCCCGGCTCAAGGGTCATGAACCGGGACAGGTCCGCGATCACGTAGCCGAAGTCGAACAGCATGTCGTCCTGGACCTGCGCGTCCTGCGCCAGGCGCCCGTTGACGTGCGTCCGGAGGCGGAGACTCGATGGATCGAGGTCCGGCGCTTCCAGGACGATCGGGCCGAGCGGAGTGCATCCATCGAGGCCCTTGGAGTGGACGTTCGATCCGGGGTCCGCGTACCGCAGGTCGTACAGGCCGAAGTCGTTGGCCGCCGTCACCCCGCTGACGTGCTGCCATGCGGCATCACGACTTACGCGGTGCGCTTCGGTTCCGATGATGAGAGCGATCTCCCCCTCGAAGGCGAGGAGCTCGCAGTCGGCCGGCACTGCGAGCGTCGACCCGGACTCCGTCAGGGTCGACGGGGCCTTGAGGAAGTACGACGGGAACGCGGGACTCTTGCCTCGCTGCTCGGCCCGGCTCCGGTAGTTGAGGTGGACGGCCACGATCTTCGACGGTCGGCCATGGGGGAAGTCGGTCATAAGTGCATCCCATCGTCGTCGCTTGACCGGAGGTGGGCAGACGGCACGGCCCTCCATGTCGCTCTCTGAACCGCAGGTCACCACCCACCCCGGTCGCCTCGGGATCCCCGAGATGTTACGAGCTCTTCACAGAGCATTTCATATACGATAGCCTACACGAACTACGGGCCCCGCTCTAGACGTCGCCGAGCACGACGAATTGTGCCGGTCGAGCGGTGCCACAGATGACCCGTCCACGGATCCGTAGGAACCCGCCGTTGAAGCAGGGGCGCCGCGCGCACGTCGTCCTTCACCGCAACGCAACGGACGACACAATGGAGTGGAAATGAACGGACTCGATGGCAAAGTCGCTTTCGTCACGGGCGCAGCTTCCGGTATCGGAAGCGCTGTCGCGACGCTGCTCGCACAGAAGGGTGTCAGCGTGGTGCTCGGTGACATCCAGAAGGACGCCGTCGCCGAGAGGGCTGACCAGATCGTCAGCGGCGGTGGCGCCGCGGTCGCCTGTCACCTCGACGTGACGGACCCCGCCTCGTGCCAGGCGGCTGTGCGCACGGCCCGGGAGCGCTTCGGCGCCCTGCACCTGGCCGTCAACAACGCCGGCGTACCGACGACGTTCAACAAGGTCGCGGACATACCCGCGGCTGAATGGCAGCGGCAGCTCGACATCAACGTCACGGGCGTCTTCAACTGCCTGCAGGCGGAGCTACCCGCCATGCTTGACGCGGGCACGGGCTCGATCGTCAACCTGGCCAGCATCTCCGGCTTCACCGCTCAGCTCGGGAAGAGCGCGTACGTGATGTCCAAGCACGCGGTGATCGGCCTGACCCGCGCGGCGGCACTCGACTACGCCGAGGACAACATCCGCATCAACGCCGTGGCCCCCGGCTACACGGACACGCCGCTCCTGCAGAGCCGCAGCCAGGAACAGCGAGACAAGCTCGTCCGGCTGCATCCGATGAACCGCCTCAGCACGGACCGGGAGCAGGCCAACGCCATCGCGTTCCTCCTCTCGGACGACGCTTCGTTCAGTACGGGGTCCGTCTTCCTCAACGATGGCGGTTTCACCATCATCTGAGCTGAGGCCGCAGGCAAGCGGAACTGGCGATCGACCGCATCACAAGCGCTGACGGGACGCGCGGACACGACCGTGGCCGCCCCGGCTCCCGTTCCCCTTCGAGCCGCGTCGGGGAAGCCGGGACAGGCCCGAGCCGCGCGCACGGCGAAGAGGGCGGGCCCCGGCCGACGACCCGACCGCAGCTGAAGTCCGCAGGCCGGCCCTTCATAAGGACCGTCCTCCCGCATTCCTGCCGGGCTACGGCGCCCCTCCTCACTGTGAGGGCGACGGCTGCCCCGGCCGCCGCGCCCGCGGGAACATCCGCACATCACACTGGCGTACCGGGCAACCCCCGAGTCATGACGTGCGGTGGTGCGCGGCAACAACCGCGCACCACGTCGCTGCCAGTCACCAGAGAGCAAGTAAGCCCGACCGTGCAGGCACGGGACCGGCGCTGGCACCACACACGTGTGCGCACCGCTGAAGTGGCCCACACATCTTCTTCTTGATACTCGTCCGCACACCCAGGGCTTCGCGTACCGCCCCGGACGACGACCCTTCTTTCGCCGACTTCACCCAGCGCGGAAGCGGCTGACCCCTTGTGCGCACCTTCGGTCCAGCGAGGGCAGGTCACGAATCTCTCCTGCCAGGCATGGCTGCCCCGACAAACCAACGTTCAGAGGACATGAGCCGTGGCAATACAAACAGCGGAGACAACCTCCCGGACCCAGCTCTCCCGGGTCGCACTCGCGACTGTCATCGGGACGACGATCGAGTGGTACGACTTCTTCATCTACGGCAGCATGGCCGGCCTGGTCTTCGGCAAGCTGTTCTTCGAGCCGGCAGGCACACAGGGGGCTCTTCTTCTCTCGTTCGCGAGCGTCGGGATCAGCTTCCTCTTTCGCCCCCTGGGCGCGGTCCTCGCAGGGCATTTCGGTGACCGGATCGGGCGCCGGGCCATGCTCGTCGTCACGCTGTCACTGATGGGGGGTGCCACCACACTCATCGGCGTGATCCCCACCTATGCGCAGGGCGGCGTGCTCGCCCCGGTGCTGCTCATTGTGCTCCGGATCGTGCAGGGGATCTCCGTCGGCGGAGAGTGGGGCGGCGCGATTCTGATGGCGGTGGAGCACGCGCCGGAAGGACGACGAGGACGCTATGGGGCGTTCCCGCAACTGGGAGTGCCCTTCGGCCTGCTGCTTGCCTCCGGTGTCATCGCTCTCATGACGGGTGTCATCTCTCCTGGAGACGCCTTCACCGAGTGGGGCTGGCGAGTGCCCTTCCTCATCAGCTTCCTCTTCGTCGCCGTCGGCTATGTCATCCGGCGTCGTGTCGAGGAGAGCCCCGTGTTCCAGGCCCTGGACACCGAGCGCGCCAAGGACCAGGACATTCCCTTCGTTCAGCTCGTCAAGAAGCACTGGGCGCTCGTCCTGCTCGCCGCCCTGACCTATGCCGGGAACAACGCGTGCGGCTACATCACCACGGGCGGCTTCGTGCAGGGATACGTGACGACCCCCCTGGACGAAGGCGGCGCCGTCGGCATCGAGAACACGACCATCCTCATCATCATCGCGCTCGTGGCCGGCGTCTACGCGATCACCACGTTCGTCGGAGGAGACCTGTCCGACCGAATCGGCCGCAAACGCACCTACCTCGTCGGCTGGGCCATCTTCCTCGTCGCCTCCTTCGCGCTGTTCCCACTGCTGGACACCGGGAGCTCCCTTCTCATCTTCCTTGCCCTTGCGGCGTTCCAGACAGGGAACGGCTTCACGTACGGTCCGCAGCCGGCCTTCTTCTCCGAGCTGTTCCCCGCCGACATCCGCTACACCGCGGTCGCGGTCACCTACGCGCTGGGGGCCCTTCTCGGCGGCGCCTTCACCCCCCTGGTCGCGACCGCCATCGTCCAGGCGACGGGGAACTCGTTCTTCGTCTCGCTCTATCTCGCGGCGATGATCGTCATCGCGGCCGTGGCCACATGGCTGATCAAGGACCGCACCGACGGGCGGCTGATGCCGAGTGCGGACAAGCGCACCACCGTCGGCTGAACCCGGCTCACGGCGCCGAGCTCACCGGCCCGGCAAAGCCGCGATCAGCGCCGGGACCGCACCGGTACACGTTTCTCAGCACAAGGCGGGGCCGGATCGACCGGCCCGGCTCAGACCCGTACGCCGTCTTCGTGGACTGACAGGAAGCTGGAGTGATCATGGCGAAACGAGAGAGCACACTGACGGGTTGGATACCGCGGGACGTCCATCCCGTCGCATGGAAGGCGCTCGGTCTGAGCTGGCTGTTGTGGACGCTCAACGCTTTCGATTTCATGCTGCCCACCATCCTGGGGCCGAACATCATCAACGAGTTCGGCCTCACCGCCACGGCGTTCACCGGCCTCATCGCGCTGATCTACGCACTTCGGGCGATCTTCGATCTCCCGCTCGCGGCCCTCAGTGACCGTCTCGGCTCCGGTTGGCGGCGACGACGCGTGTGGGTGCCGCTCGTGCTGGTCTACGCCGTTGTCTCCACGCTGTCCGCGGTCAAGGCGCTGTCGGGTTCGGTCGGCGCGCTGTTCGCCCAGCGAGCCGTTGTCGGTGTCGGCTGCGTCGGTGACGAGACCATCGGGGTGACCGCCACTTCTGAATGGTGGCCGGCGAAGCACCGCGGATTCGCCATCGGGCTGCACCACACCGGATTCCCTGTCGGCACCTTCCTGGCGGGACAGCTGAGCGCCCTGGTCATGTACCTGTTCGGGGCCGACGAGTGGCGCCTGGTGTTCTGGTTCTCCCTGCTGTCCATCCCGCTGATCCTGATCTACCGCAGGCTCTCCACGGCGGAGAACTTCGCGAAGCTCGGCAAGCACGCGGACCAGGATGACGAGGCACACCCCCACGAGACCGAGGGGTCCGTGTCGGCCGACAGTCCGTGGTGGTCGGTGCTCAAGCAGCGGGAGGTGTGCCTCGCAGCCCTGTACTCGGGCCTGATGGTCATCGTCTACTTCGGCTTCTCCACGACGTTCCCGCTGTACCTGGCCTACGTGAGCGACTACTCGCTCGCCGAGGTCGCTTCGCTGTCGGTCATCTGGACGCTGGTCGGCGCGGTGTTCCAGGTGGTGCTGCCGCGGCTCAGCGACCGGGTCGGCCGCAAGCCCCTGCTGGTCTTCGCCGCCGTCTGGCAGTGTCTGGTCATGGCCATGGTCCCGATGGCCACCTCGCTGGTCATGGTGGTGCTGGTCCAGGTGGCATGGGGCCTCGTTTCCAACGCGATCCCCGCGATCTGTTACACCGTGTGCGCGGACGCCGCCCCGCCCGGACGGGTCGCCACCGCCGTCAGCTTCTCGACCACCTTCGCCTATGTCTGCTCGACTTTGGCCCTGCTGGGCTCAGGACTGCTCATCGACGCCGGCGGTGGCGTCCACAGCGCAAGTGGATTCATCACTGCCTTCTGGATCCTGAGCGGCATCTCGCTCGTCACCGGCCTCATGTACTTCCTCCTCGCCCGGGAGACCAAACCGGGCGGCGAAACCCCGGTCCGCATGGAATCCAGGCTCGTGGAGTCCTAGAGTCCCGTCCCCCGCCTGGCCTGGGGATCCGTGGCCGCCCGGGCCGGCAGGCGGCCACAGAATGTCCACACGCCGAGTAGTAACTAATATCGTATATAATCTCACCTATGAATGGAGGGTGCATGCTGCAATCCGCACACATCGAGGCGATCGCTGACGAACTGATCGACGCAGGCCGTCGCCGTACGGTGGTGCCCCTGCTGACTGCCCGTAACCCGGGGATGACGGTCGAGGACGCCTACGCCGTGCAGGGTCTGTGGGCTCGGCGGCGCGCGGCGCAGGGCCACACCGTCGTCGGCCACAAGATCGGCCTCACGTCCCGGGTGATGCAGGCGGCGACCGGCATCACCGAACCCGACTACGGCGTCATCTTCGACGACATGGTCCTCGCCAACGGCGCCGAGGTGCCGTTCGACGACTTCTCCAACGTCCGGGTCGAGGTCGAACTCGCCTTCGTCCTGGGGCGGCCCCTCAGCGGTCCGCGCTGCACGCTCTTCGACGTACTCGACGCCACCCGGTACGTCGTACCGGCGATGGAGATCCTCAACTCCCACATCGAGCTAGAGCGCAGGACGATCGTCGACACGATCAGCGACAACGCCGCCATGGGAGCCATGGTGATCGGTGGACGCCCCGTTTCTGCCGACGACGTCGACCTGCGGCGTGTCGGCGCACTGCTGTACCGCAACCAGACCGTCGAGGAGACGGGCCTGGCCGCCGGCGTACTCAACCACCCCGCCAACGGAGTGGCGTGGCTGGCGAACAAGCTCCACCAGCACGACGCGACGCTCGACGCTGGGCACATCATCCTCTCCGGTTCCTTCACACGTCCGATGTGGGTCGAGCGCGGCGATACCGTCCATGCCGACTACGGCGATCTGGGGGCGGTCACATGCCGTTTCGTCTGACTCCGCCCTTCGGTACGGCGCTGACCGACGCGGACCGCGCGCTGGTCGGGATGTGGGTGTGCAGCGGTAGCCCTCTCGTTGCCGAGATCTGCGCCGGCAGTGGCCTGGACTGGTTGCTCATCGACGCAGAGCACAGTCCCAACGACCTCACGACACTACTGGCACAACTGCAGGCCACCCAGGGCTACCCGATCACCGCGATGGTCCGGCCACCCAGCGCCGACCCGGTCGTCCTCAAACAGTTCCTCGACCTCGGCGCCCAGAACCTCCTGGTTCCGATGATCGATGACGGTGAGCAGGCGCGGGAGGTCGCCCGAGCCGTCACCTACCCGCCGGAGGGCATCCGGGGTGTCGGCAGTGCGCTGGCCCGGGGGTCGCGCTGGAACCGGGCCCCCGACTACCTGCACCGGGCACGGCAGACGATCTCCGTGTACCTGCAGGTGGAATCCGCCGACGCGGTGCGGAACGTGGAGGAGATCGCGGCCACCCCCGGGATCGACGGCATCTTCGTCGGCCCCTCCGACCTGGCGGCGTCGATGGGGCTGCTGGGAGAGCAGGGCCATCCCGACGTCGTCGACGCAGTCCTACGGTGCATCGCAGCCGCGAAGCACGCCAGGACAAAGGTCGGGGTGAACGCGTTCGCCCCGCCCCTCGCCCAGCGCTATGCCGACGCGGGCGCCGACTTCATCCTCGTGGGCGCCGACGTCGATCTGCTGGCGCGCGGCAGTGAGCGGTTGGCCTCCGCCTACCTGAAGGAAGACAAGTCGTGAACGGAGACAAGAACGTGGTACACGGTGCTCGCACCACCTTGGACCCCGCACTGCGGGACAAGCTGACGCGCACGGCCGTCGCCACGATCAGTGCGGAGCTGCGCCGCCGGGGCTACCCGGACATGGCGATCGACGGTGTCCGTCCGCGTGTGCCGGGCAGCAGGCTCGTCGGGCCTGCCCGGACGCTCCGGTTCGTCGCACACCGGCCGGACCTCTTCGAGACGCACGGTGGCGGGTACAACGTGCAGAAGCAAGCCTTCGACGGCCTGCGGACCGGTGACGTACTGGTGATCGAGGCACGCCAGGATCCCTCCGCGGGCACGGTCGGCGACGTCCTGGCCCTTCGGGCCAAGACGCTCGGCGCTGCCGGCATCGTCAGCGACGGAGGTGTACGGGACTTCGCCGCCGTTTCCGACATGGGCATTCCGACGTTCACCCAGTCGGTTCACCCCTCGGTTCTCGGCCGGCGACATGTGCCCTGGGAGGCGAACACCACCATCACGTGCGGTGGAGTGACGGTCCAGCCCGGCGACATCCTGGTCGGGGACGACGACGGTGTCGTCGTCATCCCGGCGCATCTTGTCGAGGAGGTGGCCCACGCCGCAGCCGAGCAGGAGATGCAGGACGCCTGGGTCGCCGAGCGGGTCGCCGAAGGCAATCCGGTGGAGGGACTGTTCCCGCCCACCGGGCACTGGAAGGAGGAGTACCGGACTTGGCGCGCGAGCCAGTGACGGCGTCCGCGCGCTTTCCGACGGTGCCCCGGTGACGGTCGCTCCGCACGTACTTGAGGACCGCCCAGTTGGGCGGTCCTCAAGTA
>NZ_JBHWKO010000062.1:0-34788 GCF_042731035.1 Streptomyces sp. NPDC059895 | reverse complement strand
CGGGTGTGTCCGCCGGGGGGCCCCCCGGGGGCACCGCGGGCGTGCCCGCCCCGGGGGCCGGGCCGCGCCCCGGGCCCCGGCCCGGGGCCGGGCCCGGCCCCGGCGCCGCCCGCGCCCCCGGTGGCGCCGACGCCACCCGCGCCACCCGCGCCGCCAGTGCCACCGGCGCCACCCGCGCCGTCCACGCCGCCGGCGCCCCCCGCGCCGCCCGTGCCACCGGCGCCACCGGCGCCGCCGGCGGCGGGGACGGCGCGGGCGACCGCGCGGGCCTCACCGCGGGGGCGCGTTCGTCGCCCGACGCGGTGGTCGCGTGGAAGGATGGCGCAATCCACCCATGACGAGGAGATGACCGCGTGCCTGGCACAAACCTGACTCGCGAAGAGGCGCAGCAGCGGGCGAAGCTGCTCACCGTTGACTCGTACGAGGTCGATCTCGACCTCTCCGGCGCGCAGGAGGGCGGCACCTACCGGTCCGTCACCACGGTGCGCTTCGACGTCGCCGAGGGAGGCGCGGCGACCTTCATCGACCTGGTGGCGCCGGCCGTCCACGAGGTGACGCTCAACGGGGAGACCCTCGACCCCGCCGAGGTCTTCGCGGACTCGCGGATCGCCCTGCCGGCACTGCTCGAAGGCCGCAACATCCTGCGGGTCGCCGCCGACTGCGCCTACACCAACACCGGTGAGGGCCTGCACCGGTTCGTCGACCCGGTCGACGAGCAGGCCTACCTGTACACGCAGTTCGAGGTGCCGGACGCCCGCCGCGTCTTCGCCTCCTTCGAGCAGCCCGACCTCAAGGCGACCTTCCGGTTCACGGTGAAGGCGCCGAGCGGCTGGACCGTCATCTCCAACTCCCCGACGCCCGAGCCGAGTGACGACGTCTGGGCCTTCGAGCCGACGCCGAGGATCTCGACGTACGTCACGGCGCTGATCGTCGGCCCGTACCACTCCGTGCACAGCGTGTACGAGAAGGACGGGCAGAGCGTGCCGCTGGGCATCTACTGCCGGCCCTCGCTCGCCGAGTACCTCGACTCGGACGCGATCTTCGAGGTCACCCGGCAGGGCTTCGACTGGTTCCAGGAGAAGTTCGACTACGCCTACCCGTTCGAGAAGTACGACCAGCTGTTCGTCCCGGAGTTCAACGCGGGCGCGATGGAGAACGCGGGCGCGGTCACCATCCGCGACCAGTACGTGTTCCGGTCGAAGGTGACCGACGCCGCGTACGAGCTGCGCGCGGAGACCATCCTGCACGAGCTGGCCCACATGTGGTTCGGCGACCTGGTCACCATGGAGTGGTGGAACGACCTGTGGCTGAACGAGTCGTTCGCCACCTACACCTCCATCGCCTGCCAGGCCTACGCGCCCGGCAGCCGCTGGCCGCACTCCTGGACGACCTTCGCCAACTCCATGAAGACGTGGGCCTACCGGCAGGACCAGCTGCCCTCCACCCACCCGATCATGGCCGAGATCAACGACCTCGACGACGTCCTGGTCAACTTCGACGGCATCACCTACGCCAAGGGCGCGAGCGTCCTGAAGCAGCTCGTCGCCTACGTCGGCATGGACGAGTTCTTCAGGGGCGTGCAGGCCTACTTCAAGGCGCACGCGTTCGGCAACACCCGCCTGTCCGACCTGCTCGGCGCCCTGGAGGAGACCTCCGGCCGCGACCTGAAGGCCTGGTCGAAGGCGTGGCTGGAGACGGCCGGCATCAACATCCTGCGCCCGGAGATCGAGACCGACGCCGACGGCGTCATCACCTCGTTCGCCGTCCGCCAGGAGGCCCCGCCGCTCCCGGCCGGCGCCAAGGGCGAGCCGACCCTGCGCCCGCACCGCATCGCCGTCGGCTTCTACGACCTCGACGACAGCGGCAGGCTGGTGCGCGGCGAGCGCGTCGAGCTGGACGTGGACGGCGAGCTGACCGCCGTACCGCAGCTGACCGGCGAGCGCCGCCCGGCCGTCGTCCTGCTCAACGACGACGACCTGTCGTACGCCAAGGTCCGCCTCGACGAGCAGTCGCTCGCCTTCGTTACCGAGCACCTCGGCGACTTCGAGGCGTCCCTGCCGCGCGCCCTGTGCTGGGCGTCGGCCTGGGACATGACCCGCGACGCCGAACTGCCCACCCGCGACTACCTGTCCCTGGTGCTGTCCGGCATCGGCAAGGAGTCCGACATCGGCGTGGTGCAGTCCCTGCACCGCCAGGTCAAGCTCGCCCTCGACCTGTACGCCGACCCGGCCGCCCGCGAGGCCCTGCTGACCCGCTGGACCGACGCCACGCTGGCCCACCTGCGCTCCGCCGAGGCCGGCGGCGACCACCAGCTGGCGTGGGCGCGGGCGTTCGCCGCCACCGCCCGCACCCCCGAGCAGCTCGACCTCCTCGAGGCCCTGCTGGAGGGCACGCAGACGATCGAGGGCCTCGCCGTCGACACCGAGCTGCGCTGGGCGTTCGTGCAGCGGCTCGCCGCGGTCGGCCGGTTCGACGAGACGGAGATCGCCGGCGAGTACGAGCGCGACAAGACGGCCGCCGGTGAGCGCCACGCGGCCACCGCCCGCGCCGCCCGCCCGACGCCGGAGGCCAAGGCGGAGGCGTGGGCGTCGGTCGTGGAGTCCGACAAGCTGCCCAACGCCGTGCAGGAGGCCGTCATCGGCGGCTTCGTCCAGACCGACCAGCGTGAGCTGCTCGCGCCGTACACGGACCGGTACTTCGACGTCGTCAAGGACATCTGGGACTCCCGTTCGCACGAGATCGCCCAGCAGATCGCCGTCGGCCTCTACCCGGCGATCCAGGTCTCCGAGGAGACCCTGCGCAGGACGGACGCCTGGCTGACCTCCGCCGAGCCGAGCGCGGCCCTGCGCCGCCTCATGTCGGAGGCCCGCGCGGGAGTGGAGCGCGCCCTGAGGGCCCAGGCGGCGGACGCGCGGTAGCCGTCCGCACGACGGCCCGGCCGTGGCGCTCGTCCACGTCCGGGCCGTCGAGCAGGGACGCGAAGCTCCCTGCGGGGTTTGACGGAAGGGGCGGCGGTCAGCCCTGGAGCTCCGCCGCCACCAGCTCCGCGATCTGCACCGCGTTCAGGGCCGCGCCCTTGCGGAGGTTGTCGTTGGAGATGAACAGGGCGAGGCCGTTCTCCACGGTCTCGTCCCGGCGGATGCGGCCCACGTACGACGGGTCCTGGCCGGCCGCCTGGAGCGGCGTCGGGATGTCGGTGAGGACGACGCCCTCGGCGTCCGCCAGCAGCTCCGTCGCGCGCTCGGCGCTGATCGGGCGGGCGAAACGGGCGTTGACCTGGAGGGAGTGGCCGGAGAAGACCGGGACGCGCACACAGGTGCCGGAGACCTTCAGCCCGGGGATCTCCAGGATCTTGCGGGACTCGTTGCGGAGCTTCTGCTCCTCGTCCGTCTCGTTCAGGCCGTCGTCGACGACCGAGCCGGCGAGCGGGACGACGTTGAAGGCGATGGGGCGCTGGTACACGCCCGGCTCGGGGAAGTCGACGGCCTCGCCGTCGTGGGTCAGCTTGTCGGCGTCGGCGACGACCTTCTGCGCCTGGCCGTGCAGCTCGGCGACGCCCGCGAGGCCGGAACCGGACACCGCCTGGTAGGTCGAGACGACGAGGGCCTCGAGGCCCGCCTCGGCGTGCAGCGGCTTGAGCACCGGCATCGCGGCCATCGTGGTGCAGTTCGGGTTGGCGATGATGCCCTTGGGGCGGTCCGCGATCGCGTGCGGGTTCACCTCGGAGACGACCAGCGGGACCTCGGGGTCCTTGCGCCAGGCGGAGGAGTTGTCGATCACCACGGCGCCCTGCGAGGCGACCTTCTCGGCCAGCGCCTTCGAGGTCGCGCCGCCCGCCGAGAACAGCACGATGTCCAGGCCGGTGTAGTCGGCGGTCGAGGCGTCCTCCACCGTCACACCGTCCAGGACGCTGCCCGCGGAGCGGGCCGAGGCGAACAGGCGCAGTTCCGTGACGGGGAAGTTCCGCTCCGTGAGGATCCTGCGCATGACCGTGCCGACCTGACCGGTGGCTCCGACGATTCCGACCCTCACGACGACTCCCTGTCTTTCACGCTCTTCGCGGCCGCCTCGGGTGACCGAGGCTTTTCCATCATGCGGCCGACCCGGGTCCACCTGTCCAATCCTTTGCGCTCCGCGCCCGAGGAATGGGACACACCGGTGCGCTCACCGGGTGCGGAACTACCGCTCGCACCCCCGCTGAACTGGAGAAATTCGCCCGCGGACGGTCCCGCGCCGCAAGCTCGCCTGCCCACCCGCCCCCCGCGCACACGGCGGTGTGACGTACGCCTCTGCGCGCTTCCCCGCGCTCGTGGCGAACGTTTCGGCGCGCCGCGGCGTCGTAGGGGAAACGCGGGGAGGGGAGGGGTGTCCGTGCTGCGCAGAAGGGCGGCCCGCCGCGCCCGGGGGGACGCGTACGGCGATCCCCTGGACGCGGCGCAGGAACGCCGGGTGCGGGCGGTGCTCGCGCTGGGCGGGGTACCGCAGGCGGACCTGCCGGACGGGGTGCAGCAGGTCCGCCTGCGGTTGCTGGAGCGCGCGGCGAAGGGGCAGGAGGCGCCCCGGGACGTCTCCGCGTGGGCGGCGGTCGTCGCCTCGAACCTCGCCATGGACTGGCACCGGGCCAAACGCCGCCAGGAACGCCTCGGCGAGCGGCTGGCCTCGCTGCGCCAGCACGAGCACCCCTCCGGCGAGGACACCAGCGTGCTCTCCCTCGCCGTAGCCCGGGGCCTGGACGAGCTGCCCGACGCCCAGCGCCAGGTCGTCGTCCTGCGGTTCTACGCCGACCTGCCGGTGCGCTCCATCGCCCGGGAGCTGGGCGTCCCGGAGGGCACGGTCAAGAGCCGCCTGCACACGGCGGTCCGGGCCCTGCGCGCCCACCTGCACGAGGACGAGGTGGTGTGACATGCCCGCGGGACACGAACACGGACACGGACAGGGACAGGGACAGGGACAGGGACACGGACACGGACACGGACACGGACACGGGCACGGGCACGGGCACGGGCACGGGCACGGGCACGGAAACGGGACGCATGACGGCCACGACAGCCACGACAGCCACGACGCTCACGAAAGTCCCGACGCCCTGGACCCGCTGATGGCCGCCATCCTGGACGCCCCCCTGCCCGAGGAGGCCCGCGCCGACCCCGCCCTCCTGGCCGCGCACCGCGCGGCGACGGCCGACGTGGCGCTGCTGCGCGCCCAGCTGGGCCTCGTCGCGGACGCCCTGACCCGACCGGCGCGGGAACCGGCCCCGGCCCCGGCCCCGGTCCCCGTACGGCCGCCCCGGCGCCGTCTCCTCACGCTCGCCCTGCGGACGGCCGGGGTGGCCGCCGCGGGTGCGCTGGTCGTGGGGAGCGGGTGGCTGGTCGTCCAGGTGGGCCGGGGGGCGGACGACATCGGCGCGTCCAGCAGCGCGGACAAGTCCGTCGCCGAAGGGGGCTCCGCCGAGTCCCGCGCCGCCGGCGACCTCTTCGGCGACCCCGGTTACCTCGCCTGCGCCCGGCTGGTGGTCGAGGGCGAGGTGACGCAGGTCGACCGGGTGCCCGGCACCACCCGTGAGCGCGTCACCCTGCGGGTGACCCGTTCGTACGAGCCGGCGGCGGGCGGCCAGGACGAGGTCGGCTTCGTGACGGAGGGGGGCTCCGAGCCGTCGTTCGCCGAGGGTGACCACGTCCTGGTCGGCTTCGTGCGGGGGTCGGCGTCCCCGGACGCCTGGGCCGTGGGCGAGGACGCGATCGCCGCCGGGCGGTCGGCCCTGGCGCGCGCGCTGCCGGAGGCGGGCGGCACGGCCTGCGAATGAGCGAGGGGCGGGCGCCCGTCCGGACGCCCGCCCCCTTCCTCGTCTGCCGAGGTGCTACGGCGTGACCTTCTCGATGGCCACGTTGCCGAGGCCCACGACCGTGCCGCGCGCGTTGACCAGCTGGACCTGGCCGAAGAACGCCCGGCCCTCCGGCGCGGGGGCCAGCGCGGTGACGGTCGCGGAGACCGCCGTGGAGGCGCCCGTGGCCAGCTTCACCGGCGTCGACCCGTCGACGTCGACCGTGCCGAGCGAGGACGAGAAGAACACGTCCAGGTAGTCGTACGCGGTCGTACCGGCCGGGACCGAGTAGCCCGCGACCTCGATGGTGTAGGTGCCGGCGGCGGGCGACGGGATGGAGACCGCCTCCTCCGAGTCGCCGTCGGCCTGCTGCGCGACCTGGTTGCCGTCGGCGTCGTACACCGTCAGGTCGAGGTCGGCGGAGGCGTCGGAGACCCCGCCGATGGAGACGTCCAGCGACGCGGCGCCCGCGGGCACCTCGACCGTGGTGGTCTGGTTCTCGTGGTCGGCGATGGTCGGCCGGGCCGTCTTGGACGAGCCGAGCGGGCCGCCCGCCAGCGTGCCGTCGACGGCGGCGAAGTCGTTCGTCACCGTCCAGGAGACGGCGGCCGGGGTGCCGACCTTCGCCTCGGGCACGGTCACCGTCTCCGGGTCGAAGGCCGCGCCGTACACGGTGGCGTCCAGCGTGTAGGGGTTGTCGAGCAGCGGCGAGGTGCGGCGCGACTCGACCTCGATCTCCCAGACGCCGGGCTGCGGGTCGGGGTAGGAGCGGGCGTCCGGCCGGCAGCCGTTGCCGTCGAGGTAGTTGTTGTAGCAGTAGACGGTGGAGCTGTCCTCGACGGCGACACCGTAGGGGTGGATGGAGATGAAGCGGGTCTGGCTCTTGTCCTTCAGCCCGCCGATCGCGACCTCCAGCGACGTCGCGCCCTCGGGCACGGTCAGGAAGTAGCTCTGCGAGCTGTTGCGCTGCACGCTGCTCTGCGCGGTGAAGGTGTGCGCGACCGGCGTCGAGACGACGACCGTGTTGAGGACCTGCTTGTCGATGCCCTCGGTCCGCGGGTCGTCGACCTCGAGGATCGCGCTCTTGATGCCCGCGGACTCCGGCGCGGCCTGCACCTTGACGGTCACCGGCTGGTTCAGCGGCAGCTTCACCTCGTCCGAGCCGAGGAGCTTGAACGTGCCGGCCGCGTTGTTCTCCAGGTGCAGCTCGTGGCGGATCGCCTTGTCTGCGCCGGTCGTACGGGTGATCGTGACGTCGTACGTCTTCTTCTGGCCGGCCTTCAGGCCGCCCTCGCGGTCGTAGATGCCGGTGCCCTGGCCCGGGGTCTCCAGCGCGAAGTCGATCGCGGTGTCGACGGGGGCCTTGACCGTGTACTCGTGGGCGGTGGCGCCGTCCTCGACGGCCTCCCAGGCGTCCACGATGTTGATGGCGCCCGCGCCCTCCTCGTAGGCCTGGAGGCCCTTGACGTGGTCGGCGGTCGAGGTGAGCGCCGTGCGCAGGTCGGCGGGGGTCAGCTCGATGCCCTCGCGCTTCGCGGCGCTCAGCAGCAGCGCCGAGGCGCCCGCGGCCTGCGGGGAGGCCATCGAGGTGCCCTGGAGCATCGCGTAGCCGGCCGGCAGGGTGTAGCCGGCGTCGGCGACCGGGGAGCCCGGCAGCCAGGTCTGGATGGTGTTGATCGCGGCGCCCGGGGCGACGAGGGTGGGCGTGAAGCCGCCGTCCTCACGCGGGCCGCGTGAGGAGAACGGCAGCAGCGCGTACTCCTTCTCCACCTGCGAGCCGTAGTTGGCGGCCCAGGTCTCCTTGGAGATCGCCGCGCCGACCGAGACGACCTTGTCGGCCAGGCCGGGGTCGCCGATGGTGTTGGCGCCGGGGCCCTCGTTGCCGGCGGAGATGACGAGCTGGACGCCGTAGGTGTCGATGAGGCGGGTGTACAGCTCGGCACGCGCGTTGTTGCCGTCGTTCAGCGCCGGCAGTCCGCCGATCGACATGTTCACGATGTCGACGCCGCGGTTGACGACGAGGTCGATCATGCCCTCGGTGAGCGCGACGTTGGTGCAGCCGGGGCCGAAGACGCAGGCGCGGGAGGAGACGATCTTCGCGCCGGGGGCGGCGCCGTTCATCTTCCCGCCGAACAGGCCGTTGGCGGCGGTGATGCCGGCGACGTGGGTGCCGTGCTCGCTGGCGATGAGGCCGATGTTGACGAAGTCGGCCGTCTTGCCGACCCAGTCCCCGCCGTAGGGGTCCATCGGGACGTCGTTGCGGTACTCCACGACGAACGGCTGCCGCTCGGCGACGTCGGTCGACGGGTCGTCGGTGCCGAAGTACCCGATCTGGAAGCCGTCCTTGTAGGGCTTCATGGCGGTGTCGTCGGTGAAGTCGCCGTCGTTGTCCACGTCGACGGTGACCGTGCCGGCCGCCGCGTCGTACAGCACGCCCCAGACGTCGGTGGTGTCGCCGTCGCGGTTGACGTCGCCCTGGGCGTCGCCGCCCGCGGTGGCCGACTCGCGGAAGACGTTGACCGAGTAGCTGCCCGCCGGCGCGGTCCAGGTGCGGCCGCCGTAGGTGAAGGACGGGCCGGAGACGGAGGTGACCATCGGACGCCAGCTGGCGTCGCCGTCGATGATCGGGTCGGTCGCGGTCACCCAGTCGACGATCTTGCGTTCGCCGGTGGTGGTCTTCTGCAGCGCGGGGTGCGCGAGGTCCACGCCCGAGTCCAGGACGCCGATGGTGACGCCGCGGCCGTCCGCCTTCGGGTTGTCCTTCACGAAGTCGACGGCGCCCGTCTCGAAGGACGGGTTGTAGGGGTTCTCGGCGGGGGTCTTCGCGTTCGGCGCCGCGTAGGTCTTCGCGGTCGCGGTGGCCTTCGCGCCCTTCGCGGTGTCCGCGCTCGGCGTCGGGTCGTCGAGGACGATCTCCTGGCGCAGGTCGATGGCGTGGACGGAGGACAGCTTCGCGGCGGCGGCGATCGCCGAGTCCGCCTTGCCCGTAGGGACGGTGGCGCGGACGTAGCCGAGCTTGTCGTAGGAACGGCCCACGGAACCGCCCTTGACCGCGTCCAGCTCCTCGGCGACCTGCTCGGTGCTGCCCGGGGCGGTCGCGACCATCAGCGTGACGGTCTTGTCGCCGGCGGCCTTGGCGTCGGCGAGGAGGTCGGCGTCGTCGGAGCCCAGCTTGTCGGCGGCGGACTTCACGGCGGGGTCGGCGGCGGCCGGGGTCCCGTCGGCGGAGAAGGCCATCGGTATCGGGCCGGCCGCGGACAGCGCGGCCACCAGACCCGCGGCCACGGCTATCCGGGCCGCTCGTCTCGCGCCCGGTACGGGTTCGCCCTTGGGGGTGTGGGTCATCGGCATCCCTTGTCGGTAAAGGAACGAGCGTCGCGTGACCGGGCCGTTTCCCGCCTGATCGCGCGTGTCCGGACGGTGATCCCGGACGACCGCACAGCTTTGCGCAAGGAACAGGTGTTTGGGGACGGTTGACCGAATCGCAATGGATGTATGGGGAAAACCCGCGATGACGTTTGCGGGCATCGGCGGCCAACACGACAAGTCGCCCCAGGGTCCGCTCATCCCTCACATAACCGTCGGGCCCCGCGCGTCACCGCCGCCCTTCCGCCGGCCGCGCCCTCTCCTGCTCCGGTCCGCCCCCGGATACGCACCTGACGATCCGGACCCGACCGGTTAACGTCCCCCTGTGCGCGAGAGGTTGAGGGTGGCGGCCTACGCCGTGTGTGTCCGGGACGGCCGGCTCCTGCTGGCCCGCTCACCCGCGCCGGACGGCACCCCGGAGTGGGTGCTGCCGGGCGGTGGCATGGAGCACGGCGAGGACCCGTACGACACCGTCGTGCGCGAACTGGAGGAGGAGACCGGCTACCGCGTCGAGGTGACCGGTCTGCTCGGTGTGGACTCCTCCCGTCACGTCTTCCGCCGCGCGGGCCTGCGCGGGCCCGAGGACCACCACGGGGTGCGGATCGTGTACGAGGGGCGGGTCGTCGGCGGTGAGCTGCGCCACGAGGTCGGCGGCTCCACCGACATGGCCGCCTGGCACGACCTGGACGCCGTCGCCGGGCTGACCCGGGTACGGCTGGTCGACGTGGCGCTGCGGCTGTGGCGGGAACGCCCGGTCACCGGGCGGGTGTCCGTGCCGGAGGCTTAGCCGAGCCGCCCGCCCGCCCGTGTTCCCGGTCGGCACGAGGAGGGGCCGTCCGTTCGCCGGACGGCCCCTCCGCTCCCCTCCTGATGCCGGTCCCCGGTGCGTCACTACCTCGGCAGCACCACGACGTACGCGGCCGGATCGCGGTCCCCGGCCGCCATCAGGGCCGTACGCACCACCGTCGCCTGCTGTTCCATCGTGTCCCGGAGCTTCTTGGGCGTGATGTGCACGACCGTGATGCCGAGCCGCTCCAGGTGTTCGCGCTTGCGCGCGTACTCGGACCACAGGGCGTCGTCGTCCTGCCGAGGGCCTTGCCGGGGTGCGCGCGTGTCCAGTTCCACCGCCACCGCCTGCTCCGGCCAGTACGCGTCCAGACCCCCCAGGTGCGGGCCGCCCGGCAGCCGGAGGTCGACGTTCCACACCGGGTCCGGCAGACCGTACTCGCGGACCATCGTGTAGAGGCGGTGCTCCGCGATCGCCCGGCCCTCGGCGAGCAGCGAGTCCACCGCGTCCACCACGTGCGGGCGGCCCAGCAGCTTCGCCCGGTTCAACTCCCGCACGACCGCCGCCGGTTCGCAGTACCCCCCGCGCACCGCCTCCGTCAGCAGCCGCCGGACCGCCCCCGCGTCCGTCAGCCACGCCACCGTGTCGGCCAGCGCGCGCGGCACCGGCGCCACCGGAACGCCCGTCACCTGCTCGGCCGCGGGCAGGTCGGGGGTGCGGACGATGTGCGCCCAGCCCGCCGAGCGCAGCCGGCGCGGCCGGGGGACCAGGACGTCGACGCGCTCCAGGGCGAGCAGCGGGGGCGTGGTGGTGAAGCCGTGCAGCGTGAGGGCCGCGAGCCCCGTGATCACCGCCTCCGTGTACACCGGGCGGTGCGGTTCCCCCGCGCCCGGCTGGACCGGCACCCCGGGCGCCGGCACCTCGCGGGCCGCGTACAGCAGCACCGCGTGCAGCCGCTCCTCGCTGGTCGGCGGTCCGGGGTGGAGCAGGAACACCCCCGGGAGGATCTGCTGCCAGGGGCCGCCGGGGCGGCACTGCTCGACGGTCTCGGCGGACGAGACGCCGTGCGTGCGCAGTTGGGCCGCCGTCATGACGCGGCGCTGTACGTCCGACAGGTGGCACACGGGGCGGGGGGTGGCCGGGGGGAGCGGGGTGTTGTGGTTCATGCCCCGGACATTCCCGCGCCCGATCCGCCCTTTAACCCCTGTTACACGCCTGTCGACAAATGCGGACAAGATCGCCCTAAAGGACGCGTGTTCGGATGCCGAGTAGGTGCCGAAACCCCAGGTCCCACCGGGTGGGGCCAGGGGTTACGGTTCGGATGGAATGAATTCCGTAACGGTCACCGTCCGCCGGAGCTCAGGCCAAAGGTTGGCCGGCCGGGCCGGGCAGCCGTGGCCCCGAGGCTCGGCGGCCGGGGCCCCGAGGCTCGACCGGGCAGCCGGGCAGCCGGGCAGCCGGGCAGCCGGGCAGCCGGGCAGCCGGGCAGCCGGGCAGCCGGGCAGCCGGGCAGCCGGGCAGCCGGGCAGCCGGGCCCCGGTCCCGGCCCCGAGGCTCGACCGGGCAGCCGGGCAGCCGGGCCCCGAGCGCCTCAGCCGGCGTCGGCCGCCGCGTCGCACGCCTGTCCGCGCAACGCCCGCGCCAGGTCGTCCCGCGCCTCCAGGACCAGCCGCCGCAGCGCCGGGGGCGCCGACTCGTGCGCCGCGAGCCACGCGTCCGTCGCCTCCAGCGCGCCGGGGGAGTCCTGGGAGGCCGGGAACAGGCCCCTGACCAGGTGCATCGCGATCTGGATGGACCGCTGCTCCCAGATCCGCCCGATCACCTCGAAGTACTTCGGCGCGTACGGCGCGAGCAGCTCGCGCTGCGAGGGCCGCGCGAAGCCGGCGATCGTCGCCTCGACGAGCGCGTTGGACAGCGCGTCCGACTCCACGAGCTGCGCCCACGCCTGCGCCTTGACCGCCGGCGACGGGCGGGCGGCGAGGCAGCGGACCTGGTGGCGCCTGCCCGACGCGGTGTCGTCGCGGGCCAGCTCCGCGGCCAGCACGCCCTCGTCCGCCACCCCGTGCGCGGCCAGCGGCTCCAGGAACGCCCAGCGCAGCTCCTGGTCCACCTCCAGGCCGTCGATCTTCGCCGAGCCCTCCAGCAGCCCCTGGAGCAGGCCGAGGTCGGCCGGCCCGGACGCCACCGACGCGAAGAACCGCGCCCAGGCCAGCTGGTGCTCGCTGCCCGGCCGGGCCGACCGCAGCTCCGCCAGCGCGCCGTCCGCCAGCAGCCGTTCACCGGCCGCCCGCCACGCGGGCGCCGCGT
Source organism: Streptomyces sp. NPDC059895 (assembly GCF_042731035.1). Lineage (NCBI taxonomy): Bacteria > Bacillati > Actinomycetota > Actinomycetes > Kitasatosporales > Streptomycetaceae > Streptomyces > Streptomyces sp. NPDC059895. The sequence continues at coordinate 22,507 of NZ_JBHWKO010000062.1, read as the reverse complement.
AGTGCACCAGCGCCGACTCCGCCCAGGCGTGCAGCGTCTGGAGCACCCCGATGTCGGACTCGCGCCCCGCGAACCGCAGCACCAGGTCCACGAAGTCCCGGGCGGGCAGCAGCGCGTCCCGGGTCAGGTTCCACAGCGCCGACCAGCACAGGGCACGGGCCAGCGGGTCGGTGAAGTCCCCCAGGTGCTCCCGCAGGGTCCGCAACGAGGTGTCGTCGAAGCGGATCTTGCAGTACGTCAGGTCCTCGTCGTTGACCAGGACCAGGTCCGGGGCCTCGGCGCCCGCCAGCTCCGCCACGACCGTCCGCGGCCCGTCGACGTCCGTCTCGGCGCGGGCGTGGCGCACCAGCCGGCCGTCCGCCACGCGGTACAGCCCGATCGCCACCCGGTGCGGCCGCAGCTCGGGGTGGGACTCCGCCGCCTCCTGGAGCACCGCCAGCTCCTCGACCCTGCCCTCCGGGTCCAGCAGCACCTGCGGGGTCAGCGCGTTCACACCGGCCGTCTGGAGCCAGGACCGCGCCCACGCGCCCATGTCCCGGCCGCTGGTCTCCGCCAGCACTGAGAGCAGGTCACCGAGGCGTGTGTTGCCGTAGGCGTGCCGCTTGAAGTAGCGGCGGGCGCCCTCCAGGAACGCGTCCTGCCCGGCGTACGCCACCAACTGCTTCAGGACCGAGGCGCCCTTGGCGTAGGTGATGCCGTCGAAGTTGAGCTTGGCGTCCTGGAGGTCGCGGATGTCGGCGGTGACCGGATGGGTGGAGGGCAGCTGGTCGGCGCGGTACGCCCACGCCTTGCGGCGGTTGGCGAAGGTGATCCATCCGTCGGTGAAGCGGGTCGCGCCGACCAGCGAGAAGGACCCCATGAAGTCCGCGAAGGACTCCTTCAGCCACAGGTCGTCCCACCACTCCATGGTGACCAGGTCGCCGAACCACATGTGCGCCATCTCGTGCAGGATCACGTTCGCCCGGCCCTCGTACGACGCCCGCGTCACCTTGCCCCGGAAGATGTACTCCTCCCGGAAGGTCACCAGCCCCGGGTTCTCCATCGCCCCCAGGTTGTACTCGGGCACGAACGCCTGGTCGTACTTGCCGAAGGGGTACGGGTAGTCGAAGCGGTCGTGGAAGAAGTCCAGGCCCTGCTTGGTGACCAGGAAGACGTCGGCGGCGTCGAAGTGGGGCGCGAGGCCCTTGCGGCACAGGGCGCCGAGCGGGATCTCCAGACGGGTGCCGTCCTCGAACACCCGCTCGTAGGAATCGGTCACGTAGTGGTACGGCCCCGCCACCACGCACGTGATGTACGTCGAGATCGGCTTCGTCTCCGCGAACCGCCACACCCCGTCCGTCCGCTCGCCCGCGCCGTTGCTCCACACCACCCACTCCTTTGGCGCCCGCACCTCGAAGCGGTACGGGGCCTTGAGGTCGGGCTGCTCGAAGTTGGCGAAGACGCGGCGGGAGTCGGCCGGCTCGTACTGCGTGTAGAGGTAGACCTCGCCGTCCTCCGGGTCGACGAAGCGGTGCAGGCCCTCGCCGGTGCGGGAGTAGGCGCACCGGGCGTCCACCACCAGTTCGTTCTCGGCGGCCAGGTCCTCCAGCAGGATCCGGGCGCCGTCGAAGACCTGACCGGGGTCCAGGTCGCGGCCGTTGAGGGTGACCGCGGTCACGCTCGGGGCGATGAGGTCGGCGAAGCTGGACGCGCCCGGTTCGTTGCAGCGGAAGCGGATCGTGGTGACCGAGCGGAAGGTGCGCGGACCGTCCCCGGCCGCCTCGCCCACCGCCGACCGCACGTCGAGCGACACGTCGTACCCGTCGACGGACAGCAGGGCGGCCCGCTCCCGGGCCTCGTCGCGGGACAGGTTCTCACCGGGCACGGGCGGTACTCCCTCGGGGTCGGCCGTATGGCGCTGGACAGCACCGATCCTGCCATGCGCCCCTGACGCCGGACACCGGGGAATGCGCCGCACGGCCGGAGGCGTTCACCGGGGAAACGGTTCGCCCCGAGGAGAGACATGTCGGAGAAGACCCCCGTCGACTTCTGGTTCGACCCCCTGTGCCCGTGGGCGTGGATGACGTCCCGCTGGGTGCTCGAAGTGGAGAAGGTCCGCGACATCGAGGTCCGCTGGCATGTGATGAGCCTCGCCGTCCTCAACGAGGACAAGATCGACGAGCTGCCCGAGGAGTACCGGGAGATGCTCGCCACCAAGGCCTGGAAGCCGGTCCGCGTGGTGACCGCCGCCTGGCAGAAGCACGGCGACGACGTCCTCGGCCCCCTCTACACCGCCCTCGGCACCCGCTTCCACAACAACGGCGAGGGCCCCACCCCGGAGGCCATCGCCGGTGCCCTCGCCGACGCCGGACTGCCCGCCGACCTGATCGACTACGCCGACCAGGAGGACTTCGAGTTCGACGCCGAGCTGCGCGCCTCGCACAAGGAGGGCATCGAGAAGGTCGGCCAGGAGGTCGGCACGCCGGTGATCGCCGTGCCCGGTCCCGACGGCGAGCAGATCGCGTTCTTCGGTCCCGTCGTCACCCCCGCCCCGAAGGGCGAGGAGGCGGCCCGCCTCTGGGACGGCACCCTCGCGGTCGCCTCGGTCCCCGGCTTCTACGAGATCAAGCGCACCCGCACCAAGGGCCCGGACTTCAGCAACCTGTAGGTCCGCCAGGTCACCCGAACCCGGGCGGGGCGGGTCCGCGGAACACCTCCGGCGGACCCGCCCCGCCCCTTCGTGTCCGCGCTGCCCGGCCGGGGAAGCCTTCGTGCGGTGAGTCGGACCGGCCGGTACTGCGTATCCGCCCGTGCGACGAACGATCGCCGACACCGGGGAGGGCACCGTGACGACCGTGGACACCGGCCGGGCCGCAGAGGCCGACGACACCGAGGACGAGCAGCCCGGAGCGACGCTCCGCGTGCGGACGACCCTGCTCCTCGCCCGCCACGGGGAGACCGTGTGGCACGCCGAGAACCGGTACGCGGGGCTGACCGACGTGGCCCTCACCGAGCGGGGCCGGGCCCAGGCGGAGGCGCTCGGCCGCTGGGCCGCCGTCCACCCCGTGGACGCCGTCTGGACGTCCACCCTCTCCCGCGCCACCGCCACCGCCGAACCCGCGTGCCGCGCCCTGGGCCTGGCCGCCCGGCGTGAACCGGCCCTGCGCGAGTGCGACTTCGGGGTCGTCGAGGGCCGTACGCTCGCCGAGTTCGCCGTGACGGACCCGCGGCGGGCCGAGGCCTTCCTGGCGGACCCGGTCGGACATCCGTTCCCCGAGGCCGAGGACCCGCGAACGGCCGCCGCCCGTGGCGCCGCGGCCCTGCGCCGGATCGCCGCCGCCCACGAGGGCGGACGCGTCCTGGTCGTCGCCCACAACACCCTCCTGCGGCTGGCGCTGTGCCGGCTGCTGGCGATCCCCGTCGAGCACTACCGCCGCCTCTTCCCCCGCCTGCGCAACGCCGCCGTGAGCGAGATCCGCCTGGAGGGACGGGCCGCGGCGCTCGTGTCCCTGAACGTTCCCTGCGAGTCGTAGCCCCGGCCGGCCGGGGGCGCGCCCGTGCGCAGGGGCGGGCGCCGGCCGGCGGCGGGGGCCGTCCTGGGTGAGGGGCGCCGGGTTCGCGGCGCGGGAAGGCCCCCGTGAGTCACGTCCTCACGGGGGCCTCCTTCTTTCCGCCCGCCGGGTGAAGGGTGAGAAGACGATCACGAGGCGGGACGCGCGGGGCGCCGTTACGGCGCGAGCAGCAGGACGTCCGTGCGGGAGCGGGCGGCCTCGTACCGGCGGGCGACGTCCTGCCAGTCGACCACCTGCCACATCGCCTCGATGAAGTCGACCTTCTGGTTCCTGTACTGGAGGTAGAAGGCGTGCTCCCAGGCGTCGAAGACGAGGATCGGGGTGGAGCCCTGGCCGATGTTGCCCTGGTGGTCGTAGACCTGCTCGACGATCAGGCGGCCGCTGAGCGGCTCGTGGGCGAGGACGCCCCAGCCGGAGCCCTGGGTCGTGGCCGACGCCTTGGACAGCTGCGCCTTGAAGTTCGCGAACGAGCCGAAGGACGCGGTGATGGCGTCCGCCAGCTCGCCCACGCCGTCCGCCGCGAGGGGCTCGCCGCCGCCCTCGCCGGTCATGTTGTGCCAGTAGATGCTGTGCAGGATGTGCCCGGACAGGTGGAAGGCCAGGTTCTTCTCCAGCCCGCCCAGCGAGCCCCACCGCTCCTTGTCCCGCGCCTCCGCGAGCTGCTCCAGCGTGTCGTTGGCGCCCTTCACATAGGCGGCGTGGTGCTTGTCGTGGTGCAGCTCGATGATCTCCGGGCTGATCACGGGGGCGAGCGCGGAGTAGTCGTAGGGCAGTTCAGGAAGCGTGTAGACGGGCATGGCGGGTTCCCCTCCGAACCTCTTATTGCAAAGAGCTTGCAACTACACGCTAGCAACAAAAAGCGTTCCGAGGGCGTCCGAGGGCAAGGGAAAGGCCCTCACGTGTCCCACGTGAGGGCCTCGGACGGACGCGGGGCCCGGTCAGTCCCGGGCGGGCCGGCGCTGCCGGAGGTACCCGGCCACCGCCAGGAGCGCCGTCATCGCACCCGTGGAGTACAGCTGCACCCGGGTGTCCGGCTCACGCGCCATCAGGACGAACACCGCCGCCATGCCGGCCAGCGCGACCCACGTCAGCACCGGGAACGCCCACATCCGCACCACCAGCTTCTCGGGGGCCTCGCGTTCCAGACGGCCGCGCAGCCGCAGCTGGGAGACGGCGATGAAGATCCAGACGACCAGGATGACCGCGCCGATCATGTTCAGCAGCCAGGGGAACACGTCGTCGGGCCGCCAGTAGCTCAGCAGCACGCAGACGAAACCGAAGACGCAGGAGACGAGGACGGCGGCCCGGGGGACCCCGGCGGAGACCCGGCCCAGCGCCTTGGGGCCCTGGCCGCGCCCGACCAGGGAGAAGGCGATGCGCGAGGCGCCGTAGATGTTGGCGTTCATCGCGGACAGCAGGGCGGCCAGGACGACCACGTTCATCAGCTGGCCGGCGCCGGGGATGCCGAGCCGGTCGAGGGCGGCGACGTAGGGGCCCTTCTCGACGACCTCCGGCGCGTCCCAGGGGACCAGGGTGACGATGACGGCCATCGAGCCGACGTAGAACAGCGCGATGCGCCACATCGCCGTACGGACCGCGCTCGCCACGCCCTTCACCGGGTTCTCCGACTCGGCCGCGGCGATGGTGACGGTCTCCAGGCCGCCGTAGGCGAAGACGGAGGCGAGCAGGCCGACGACCAGGCCCTCACCGCCGTGCGGGAGGAAGTCGAAACGGTCCCTGCCTCAAAACCCAGGCGGCTCGAGTACGGAGTCACGAGGCATTGACGAAGAGCCCCACTCCGTGGGGAGCGGGGCTCTTCCGCGTCCCCGTGAAGCCGACCGCGGGGTACCGTTCGGGTGTCGAAGCAGAACAGGAGTAAGTATGCATGCTCTGCCCGAAGACCACACCGGGGTGCGAATCGCACGTCTTCGCCGAGAACGACACCTCACCCAGAAGGGTCTCTCAGACCTGGCAGGAGTCCCGTACAGCACGCTGACGAAGACGGAGCAGGGAATTCTTCCCGCGACCCCGCACGTCGTTGCCGCCTGCGCCCGGGCCATGCGCGTGGAAGTCGCCACGATTGTGGGGCAGCCGTACGCCGTCGAGCTGCGGGCCGACGAACTCGACGTTCTCATCAGGCCTATCAGGGAAGCTCTGGACGTCTACGACCTGGGCCCCGACCCCGACCTCCAGCCACGGCGACTCGATGACCTCGCGGAAGAGGCGGAGGCGCTCTGCGCGGCCGTCCGCGCGGGCGAAATCAAGCGAGCCGCATCCAACGTCGCCGGACTCATCGAGGAGGGCACGACCGCGGCCCACACGATGAACAGCACCGAGGGGTGGCTGACGCTCGCGTCCCTCTACCGGACGGCGTATGACGTCGCTGCGAAGCTCGGGTTCGCAGACCTGGCCCAACTCTCGCTCGCCCGCATGGACTGGGCCGCACAGCGCGGCTCCGACGCTGTCCTCGGGGGCATGTATCAGTACCTCAGGGCACTCACGTACTTGAGGGAAGGGCAGTACCGGACTGGTCGGCGGCTGGTGACGCTGGGACTCACCACGCTTCAGCAGGCGGACCAGTCGCACGAACGAGAGGTCGTCACCGGGCAGCTCCATCTCGGTGGCGCGGTGATGGCCGGCCGAGCCCACGACGAGCACCAAGCCCTGTCCCACCTTCAGGAAGCGGAGCGGATCGCCGAGGCGACCGGGGAGTCGGTTCAGGTGCACTGGCTCGCCTTCGGCCCCACCAACGTCCGCGTGCACCGAGTCTCCGTACTGGCCGAGCTCGACCAGTACGGTGAGGCGGTCGAGGCCACGACCGGTCTGGCCATCCCGAGTGACTGGCCGAAGTCGCGGATGAGTCACCACTACGCCGACGTCGCCCGCGCGCAGCTGTGGACCGGGAAGCTCGAGGACTCGTTCAAGAGCCTTCTCAAGGCACGTAAGACAGCGCCTCAACAGGCCAAATACCACCCGACGGTGAGGGACACCTACGCCGGTCTCGAAGCTGCGCACCGGCGGCTCCCCGAGAGTTTCCTGTCGTACGGCTCGTGGCTCAGCTCAGCACCAGCCGCACAGCGGTGACTCTGCGTGACAATTTGGCCCTAGCTATCATCAACTCGTGACAGTTAGGGCCTAGTCGTGCCACCACCATGTCGTCACTGGCCATTTCGACATGGAGCCGACCATGACGATGCACATCGCGGACCAGGGGCGCACCTGTCGACGCGCCGCTGCTGATGCCGCCGACACGAGTCGCTGCGAAGGCGTCCGGACGGCTCTCGAAGTGTTCATCGAGCGCCGTTCCCCTTCCGACTCCGGCAAGCTCTCCGCAGCAGACGCCGCCTGGCCGAAGCGGCTCCGCCGCATCATCCGCGCGAGCCTCACCTACTGGGGCCTCCCTCAGCTGATCGACGTCGCGGAACTGCTGCTCACAGAGCTGGCTACCAACGCTCTGCGCCACGGCAGGAGCACCGAGATCGGCGTGCGCGTGTACCTCGCCGGACACCACTGTGTGATCGAGGTGGCGGGCGGCTCGCCCGACCGCCCCGAAGTGCGCCGGGCCGGCCCCAGCGACGAGGGCGGCCGGGGCCTCTTCCTCGTCGCTGCCATGGCCGAAGCGTGGGGCGTCAGCCCGGACGGCTCAACGACCTGGTGCACCGTCCCCCTGACCGAAGGACCGGCAGAGATGCAACCCGCCGCGACCTAGGGCGCTTGTCCGGCGGCCTGGTGACGTCCGGTCCCAGGCCATCGGACAGGCAAGCAAGGCCCCGGGCGCGGGGTCGAACGCCCGGAGAGCGATCCCCCGCGATCTGGACTGCCCCGCGCCGGATCCCGCACCGCCAACCGAACGGAGAAGACCGTGACAGCGACATCGACGCGTGAGGCGTTCCCCCTCACCCCGCCCGGAGGCCGTACTCCCTTCAGCGAGGAGGCACCGTCGGCTCCGAGCACCAGGCCGTGGGCGCTGCGCTTCGCCCGTACACCGGACTCCACCGGAGCCGTCCGCATCCCGGCGCACACCTACGACTACGGCCGCCAGGTCAGCGTGTCCAGCGGTGGCGGATTGCTGACGTGCATGGCGAACACCCACACCCCGACCGTGCCGGACGGCTCGACGACGAACCCGCCGCCGCTGGACGAGGGGCCCAAGGACTGATGTCCTCGCCCGTCCTGATCATCGCCGCCGCCGACGACTGGCCCACCGACCGGATCGTCGTCGAGTTGGAGAACCGGGGAGTGGAGGTGTTCCGCATGGACACCGCCGACTTCCCGCAGCGGCTCGCCCTGGCCGGAAGGATCAGCGCTGGGCAGGCCTGGACGGGCGAACTCCTCACCGAACACCGGACGGTGGAACTGTCCCGGGTCGGCGCGGTCTACTACCGCGCCCCCGGGGCATTCCGCTTCGCCCGGGGAATGTCCGGCCCGGAGGAGGGATTCGCCGCCGCCCAGGCCCGCGCCGGTCTCGGCGGAGTCCTGTCCGCGCTCGAGTGCCGGTGGGTGAACCACCCCACAGCCATGGCGCGCGCCGAGTACAAGCCCGTACAGCTCGCCGCCGCGCGCGCGTGCCGGCTGCTCATCCCGCCCACTCTGATCACCAACCGGCCCGAGGACGTGCGGTCTTTCGCCGCCGACGTCAGCGCGGCGATCGTGTGCAAGCCAGTAGCCTCGCCCGTCGTGATCGAGGACGGACAACTCAGATGCGTCTACACCCGGCGCCTGGAGCCGGCCGATCTGGACGACCTGCGCGGCATCGACACCACAGCGCACCTTTTCCAGGCGTGGGTCCCCAAGAAGCACGAGGTGCGGTTGACCGTGATCGGAAAGCGCATGTTCGCTGCCGCCATCCATGCAGGCAGCGAAGCAGCGCACGAGGACTGGCGCAGCGACTACGGATCGCTGACCTACATGGCCGTCACGGTCCCCGAGGAGATCGAGGCCGGTACGCGGCGGCTGATGGAGCGGCTCCAGCTCCGCTACGGAGCGGCAGACTTCATCGTGGGCCCTGACGGGCAGTGGACGTTCCTCGAGATCAATCCGTGCGGGCAGTGGGACTGGATCCAGGGGGCGACCGGCCTGCCGATTGTCGAGGCCATCGCCGACGAGTTGCAAGGAGTCACCTGATGGACTGGGAGCCGTACGCGGCAGGTCTCGCCGCTCAGGTCGCGCACCCGGGATCGGACTGGTGGGGGCCGCTCACCGACACGCCCCGGCATGAGTTCGTCGAGCGCTGGTTCACGCCCGGAGAGCGTGGGTGGCTGGTTGTCGACGGGCCGTCCGACGAGACGGCATGGGCGAAGGCCGCTTACGCCGATTCGACGCTGGTCACCCGGGTGGGACCCGTGCATGCCGACCATGCTCAGCCCGGGCAGGCCGTCACCGGACACCCCACCTCCTCGTCCACACTGCCGAGCCTGGTCGTGACGATGCTCCGGCACGGCCATCTCGCCCCGGGGCACCGGCTGCTGGACCTGGCCACCGGATCCGGCTACAGCGCCGCCCTGGCCTGCCACCGGCTGGGCGACGGCCTGGTGACTACGCTGGACATCGACCCGTACCTGACCGAGGCGGCGACCGCACGCCTCGACCGGATCGGCCGGCACCCCACCGTGGTCACCGCCGACGCCGACGGCGAACTGCCTGGCACCTTCGACCGGATCGTCTCCATGGTGTCCATGCCCCGCATCCCCGCCCAGTGGCTGGAAGCCCTCGCACCCGGCGGCCGGCTCGTCACGACGATCACGGGCACCGGCCTCATCGTCACGGCCGACAAGACCGACGACGGTGGCGCGACAGGACGCGTCGAGTGGAACCGCGGCTCCTTCATGGCCGCCCGCACCGGCGACGACTACCCGCCCGCGCTGAACGTCGTCTTCGCCCAGGCAGCCGACCAGGACGGAGAGGAGGTCACCCTGTCTCCGTTCCCGGTGCTCGACGTCATGCAGGCCTGGGAGGTGTGGTCGATGCTCTCCCTGACGGCACCCGGCATCGAGCACCGCACCGGAACCGCAGACGACGGCGGCCGCATGGCGTGGATGCTGCACGCCGACGGCTCATGGGCCCGCGCCCACACCAAGCCCGGCGAACACACAGCGACCGTTCACCAGGGCGGCCCGCGCCGCCTGTACGCGCTGCTGGACCGGATCCGCCGGCGATGGCTGGAACACGGTGAACTCCCCGTCTACGGAGCGAAGGTCGTCATCGCCCCCGATGGCGAGACCACGCTGTCGCGCGGCAGGTGGACGGCAACTCTGTGACCCCAGGCCAGTGGTTCCGGCCTTGACGCCTACGCGGCAGACTGGACCGAGTCGACAAGAAGGGAGCACTGCATGGACGACGAGCCCTTGGAGGAGTGGGCGGCACATCGTGAGCAGCGCCGCCCCGTGCGAGGTGAACGACGGCACGCCCCGCTCGGCGACCAGCCGGAACAGGGCGCACACGTCGCCCCTGACGCTCCGCGCGGCATCCAGGAATGGGACGGGAATCAGTGGGTCCCGGCCGGAGTCGCCGAGAATCTCAGGACCGCTGCGGAGGAGACCGGCGCGGACGCGGCCTCGCGGGCAGAACGGGTACCTCTCCCGCCGTTCGGCAAGCTGCCCCGCATGCCCGACCCCTGGAGGCCGACCGAGGTGTGGCACCACCCCTCTGATACCACCTGACCGGCCTCCCTCTGTGCCCCCGAAACTCCCACGTGAGGGCCTCGGACGGACGCGGGGCCCGGTCAGTCCCGGGCGAGCCGGCGCTGCCGGAGGTACCCGGCCACCGCCAGGAGCGCCGTCATCGCGCCCGTGGAGTACAGCTGCACCCGGGTGTCCGGCTCACGCGCCATCAGGACGAACACCGCCGCCATGCCGGCCAGCGCGACCCACGTCAGCACCGGGAACGCCCACATCCGCACCACCAGCTTCTCGGGGGCCTCGCGTTCCAGACGGCCGCGCAGCCGCAGCTGGGAGACGGCGATGAAGATCCAGACGACCAGGATGACCGCGCCGATCATGTTCAGCAGCCAGGGGAACACGTCGTCGGGCCGCCAGTAGCTCAGCAGCACGCAGACGAAACCGAAGACGCAGGAGACGAGGACGGCGGCCCGGGGGACCCCGGCGGAGACCCGGCCCAGCGCCTTGGGGCCCTGGCCGCGCCCGACCAGGGAGAAGGCGATGCGCGAGGCGCCGTAGATGTTGGCGTTCATCGCGGACAGCAGGGCGGCCAGGACGACCACGTTCATCAGCTGGCCGGCGCCGGGGATGCCGAGCCGGTCGAGGGCGGCGACGTAGGGGCCCTTCTCGACGACCTCCGGCGCGTCCCAGGGGACCAGGGTGACGATGACGGCCATCGAGCCGACGTAGAACAGCGCGATGCGCCACATCGCCGTACGGACCGCGCTCGCCACGCCCTTCACCGGGTTCTCCGACTCGGCCGCGGCGATGGTGACGGTCTCCAGGCCGCCGTAGGCGAAGACGGAGGCGAGCAGGCCGACGACCAGGCCCTCACCGCCGTGCGGGAGGAAGTCGGTCAGGTGCGAGGCGCCCGGGGAGTCCGTGCCCGGCAGCACCCCGGCGATCGCGAGGACGCCCAGCACCAGGAACAGCGTGATCGCCCCGACCTTCAGGGCCGCGAACCAGAACTCGAACTCGCCGAAGTTCTTCACGGCCGCCAGGTTCGTCCCGCAGAAGACGACCATGAACAGCGCCACCCACGCCCACTCGGGCGTGCCCGGCAGCCAGCCGGTGACGATCTTCGCCGCGCCGATGCCCTCCAGCCCGACGGCCGTGCACAGCAGCACCCAGAACGACCAGCCCGCGGCGAAGCCCGCCCAGGGGCCGATCGCACGCTCGGCGTGCGCCGAGAAGGAGCCCGAGGACGGGTACGCGGCCGACATCTCGCCCAGCATCCGCATCACCAGCATCACGAGGAGGCCGGAGAGGGCGTAGGCGAGGACGATCGAGGGACCGGCGGCGGCGATGCCCGCGCCGGACCCGACGAAGAGGCCCGCGCCGATGACGCCGCCGAGGGCGATCATCGACAGATGGCGCTGCTTGAGGCCGTGGGAGAGGGAGACGTCGGACTCCGGCGGAGTCCCTGCGGTGATGCTGGGCATGGGCGCGGCTCGTCCAATGCGTAGAGGTCAAAAACTCCCCTAGTCTGGGCGGCCCCTCCGCTCGGGGGAACGGGCCGCCCACCATCCGGACACCTCCGGAACAGCCCGTGGCTACTCCGCTACGGAGGTGTAGTGCGCCGCGTCCCCCTGCACCGACCAGCTCTCCTTGCCGTCGATGCCGACCGGCACGTCACCGGCGACGGTCACCCGGTGCAGCCGGCGCGGCTGCCGGTCGTAGTTGTCGACGGCGTAGTGCTGGGTGATGCGGTTGTCGAAGAGCACCAGCTGGTTCGGCGACCAGCGGTGGCGCAGGACGTTCTCCGGCCGGGTGACGTAGGACTGGAGCAGGTCCAGGATCGTGCGGGACTCGCCCACCGACAGGCCGACGATCCGCTGGGCGAACCCGCCGATGAACAGTCCGCGCTCACCGGTCAGCGGGTGGACGCGGACCACGGGGTGGGCGGTGCGGTACGTGATCGACGTGAACTGGGCGCGCTGCGCGGCCCGCTCCTCGTCGATGTCCTCGGCCGGGACCGCGTAGTCGTAGTCGTTGGTGTGCTCCGCCCACAGGCCGTCGGCCAGCCGGCGCAGCGGCTCCGGCAGCTGCCGGTAGGCGGCCGCCGAGCTGGCGATCAGGGTCTCGCCGCCGTACGGCGGGAGGGTCAGGCTGCGCAGGGTGCTGGCCTGCGGCGGGTTGAGGACGAAGGTGACGTCGGTGTGCCAGTGGTTGGCGATGCCCTGCTCGCTGTCGACGGGCAGCACGTTGGGGGCGCCGTCCACGGCGGGCACGGTCGGGTGGGCGGTGGTGAGGTCGCCGAAGTGGCGGGCGAAGGCCTGCTGGCCCTCGTCGTCGAGGTCGACGTCGTCGAAGACCAGGGCCTTGTGGACGTTGAGGGCCTCGCGCAGGGCGGCGACCGTCTCCTCGTCGAGCGGCTTGGCGAGGTCGACGCCGGACACCTGGGCGCCGATGTGCGCGGTGACCTTGCGGATGTCGAGGGACATGGGTGGGTCCTTTCAGACGAGGGCGGGTGCGTCCGCCTCGGCGGCGGTGGCGTACTGGTTGGCGGGGCGCGGCAGGCCGTAGCGCTCCCGCAGGGTCTGCCGGGGGCCGTACTCCGTGCGGAACAGGCCGCGGGCGCGCAGGAGCGGGACGACGTGGTCGACGAAGGCGTCGAGGCCGGAGGGCAGCAGCGCGGGCATGATGTTGAAGCCGTCGGCGGCTTCCTGCGTGAACCAGGTCTCGATCGCGTCGGCGACCTGCTCGGGCGTCCCGGCGAAGGTGAGGTGCCCGCGCCCGCCGCCCAGCCGGCCGATCAGCTGCCGCACGGTGAGCCGCTCGCGCCGGGCCAGCTCCACCACGAGCGTGTAGCGGCTCTTGGCGCCCTCGACGGCCTCCTCGGGCGGCAGGTCGGCGGGGAGCCGCGCGTCCAGCTCCAGGGTGCCCGGCTCCAGTTGCAGCAGGCTCTCCAGCCGGGCCACCCCGTGCGCGTACACGATGTGGTCCTCCAGCACCCGCTCGTCCGCCCGCGCCTCGGCCTCCGTGGAGCCGATCACCGGGACGATGCCGGGCAGTACCTTGATGTGCCCGGGGTCGCGGCCGGCCGCCGCCGTACGGGACTTGAGGTCGGCGTAGAACGCCTGGGCGTCCCCGAGGGTCTGCTGGGCGGTGAACACCGCCTCCGCGTACCGGGCCGCGAACGCCTTGCCGTCCTCCGACGAGCCGGCCTGCACCAGCAGCGGATGGCCCTGCGGGGTGCGCGGCACGTTGAGCGGACCCTCGACGCCGAAGAAGCGGCCCCGGTGCCGGGCCGGATGGATCTTCGCGTCGTCGGCCCAGAGCCCGGCCGCCTTGTCGGCGACGATCGCGTCGTCCTCCCAGCTGTCCCACAGTTTCAGCGTCACGTCGACGAACTCGGCGGCGCGGGCGTAGCGCTCGGCGTGCGCGGGTTCCGCGTCGAGCCCGAAGTTGCGGGCGGCCTCGGCGCCGGCGGTGGTGACGACGTTCCAGCCGGCCCGGCCGCCGCTGATGATGTCCAGCGAGGCGAACGCGCGGGCCAGGTTGTAGGGGAAGTTGTAGGAGGTGGACGCGGTGGCGATCAGACCGATGTGCTCGGTCCGGGTGGCCAGCGCGGTCAGCAGCGTGAGCGGCTCCAGCGCGCCGGCCGGGCGCTGCGCGACCGTGCCCCACAGCTGCGGGCTGTCGGCGAGGAAGAGCGAGTCGAAGGTGCCGCGTTCGGCGGCCCGGGCCAGCCGGACGTAGTGGGCGAGCTCCACATGGGCGTACGGGTCGCTCTCGGGCAGCCGCCAGGACGCCTCGTGGTGGCCGGTGTTCATGAGGAAGGCGTTGAGGTGGAGCGTGCGCGAGGTCACTGGTGGTCCTCCGTGACGCCCAGGGCGGCCAGCAGCCGTTCGCGGTACTCGCCGAGCAGCGGGTCGCGGTACGAGCGCGGGTGCGGGCGGGCGATGGTCTGGTCGAGGCCGATGCGGCCGTGGTCGAGGACGAGGACCCGGTCGGCGAGCACGATCGCCTCGTCCACGTCGTGGGTGACGAGCAGCACGGAGGGCCGGTGGCGCTCCCACAGCTCGCGCAGCAGGGTGTGCATCCTGATGCGGGTGAGCGCGTCCAGTGCCCCGAAGGGCTCGTCGGCGAGGAGGAGTTCGGGCTCGCGCACCAGCGAGCGGGCCAGGGCGGCGCGCTGGGCCTCGCCACCGGACAGCTCGCTGGGCCAGGCCCGCTCGCGGCCGGCCAGTCCGACCTCGGCGAGGGCCTCGCGGCCCTTCACCTCGGCCTCCTTGCCGTCCAGTCCGAGCAGGACGTTCGGCAGCACCCGCCGCCAGGGCAGCAGCCGGGAGTCCTGGAAGACGACCGACACCCGCTCCGGTGCCGTCAGCTGCCCGCTGCCGTTGACCTCGTGGTCGAGGCCCGCGACCGCCCGCAGCAGGGTGCTCTTGCCGGAGCCGCTGTGCCCGAGCAGGGCCACGAACTGGCCGGCGGGTATGTCCAGGTCGATGCCGTCGAGGACGGTACGCCCGTCGAAGGAGCGGGTGAGCCCCCTGAGCCGGACGGCGGGACGGGTCAGCTGCTCAGTGTGCGGCGCCACGACAGCACCCTCCGTTCGACGAGACGGACCGCGCTGTCGGAGATCAGACCGAAGATGCCGTAGACGACCAGGCCGACCAGGATGACGTCCGACTGGCCGTAGTTCGTCGCCTGGAACATCATGTAGCCCAGGCCGCTGGTGGCGTTGATCTGCTCCAGGACGACCAGACCGAGCCAGGATCCGGTCACGCCGAGCCGCAGCCCCACGAAGAAGCCGGGCAGCGCGCCGGGGATGACGATCTCCCGGATGAACCGCGCCTTCGACAGGCCCTGCACCTCCGCGAGTTCGACGAAGCGGTGGTCGATGCCGGACAGCGCGGCGTGCGTGTTGAGGTAGATCGGTATGTAGACGACGATGGCGATGATCGCGATCTTGAAGGTCTCGCCGATGCCCAGCCAGAGGATGAACAACGGGATGAGGCCGAGGGTCGGGATCGCCCGGTTGAGGTTGACCGTCCCGTCGATCAGCGCCTCCCCGGTGCGGGTGAGCCCGGACGCCAGCGCGAGCACCACCCCCGCGGTCAGGCCGATCGCGAAGCCGGACCCGGCCCGCTGCAACGAGGTGAGGATGTCGGTGGTCAGCGTCCCGTCGGTCCACAGGTGGACGCCGCTCTCCAGCACCGTCCAGGGCGCCGGGATCGCCCCCGGGTCGAGCCGTCCGGCGGCGGAGGCGGCGGCCCACAGGGCGAGCAGCAGCAGGGGGCCGGTGAGCCGGGCGGCGGGCAGGCGCCGGCCGGGGGTGAGCCCTCGGCGGCGGGTGCGGGGGCGCTCGTCGGCGGCGACGACGGGAGCCTTGTCCAGGGTGGTCGTGGTCATGGCGGTCACTTCCGGTACTCGGCCGGTACGGACTGCGCGGCGATGCCCTCGAAGCGGTGGTCGAAGAGCGAGCCGACGTCGAACTTCTTTATGAAGCCGCCCTCCGCGAGCAGGTCAGCCGTTTCCTGCTCCCACGCGATCGCCTCGTCCCAGCTCGGCGGGAACAGCGGCTTGTTGGCGAGGGCGGTGATGGACTCGGCCTGGGTGAGGGTCAGGTTCTGCGTCTTGACGTAGAACTCCTCGTTCCAGACGTCCGGGTTCTCGTACTGCCACACCTCGCCCTGCGCCCACTGCGGGATGTACGCGGCGATCGCGGCCGCCTTCGCCCGGTCGTTCAGCACGGAGACCGGCGCCCACAGCAGGTCGAGCAGGTCGACGACGTCGCTGGGGATGCTGCGGGCGCCCTTGGACCCGTACTGCTGGAGGTAGGAGGGCGCCTGGGTGTGGTGCAGCGGGGCGATGTCCACCTGCCCCGACTGGAGGGCGGTGAAGAACTGGTTGCTGGTCAGCGGCACGAGGTCCACGTCGTCGTACTTCAGTCCGGCCTTCTTCAGCGCCCGCAGCAGGACGACGCCCTGCGCCTGGCCCTGCGAGAACGCCAGCTTTCTGCCCTTGAAGTCCTCGACGCCGCGGATGTCGCTGCCGGGCTTGGTGGCGAAGAGGTAGTTCGGCTCGCGCGTGATGTTGATCGCGACGATCTTCGCGTCGAATCCCTGGAACTGTGCCTGGATCGGTGGAATACCCGCGTTGTTGGCGAGGTCGAGGGATTTCGCGCGGAAGGCGTTGATGACGTCCGGACCGGCCGAGATATTCAGCCAGTTCGACACCTTGAACGGCAGCTCAGGCAGTTTCGCCAGCTTGAGCTGGAGTTCCTGCGCGTTCAGAGGGGAGGCGATCTTCAGACTGGTGCCGGCGGGCACCTTGTCGGCGAGCGGAGCCGTCGAGGCGCCCTCGGACCCGCTGGCCGCGCTGCTCTCGGCGCAGCCGCTCAGACCGGCCGCGGCGGCGGTCACTCCGAGCAGGGAGGCGAGGAAGAGGCGCCGGTCGACACCGGGCGCACGGGAAACGGGCATGGGAGGACCCCCAGGGAGAGCGGCGGAGGAACGGCGGCAGGGCGCGGCGGCGGGGCGGCGGCCGTGGGCCGTCGGAGACGGGCGGATTTCCGGGCGGGAAAGGAACCCGGCACGGGGAATCGATACGGCGACGCGGGAGACGGGATTCGCCCAAGGAATTCACGCAGGGAACCGGATGCGGAGGACTCGCGTAGGGAACTCGCGCGGGAACTCACGCAGGAACTCGCGCAGGAACTCGCGCGGGAACTCGCGCAGGAACTCGTGCCGCGTATGTACCCGGACACGGAACTCGCGCGGAGAGTTCACGTACGGAATTCACTCGGGGGAGGAGAGAAGGGCGCGCTCCCGGCGCGCCGGGGGCGTCAGCAACAGAAGGTGCGACAGCTCATGAGGTAGATATTCCATGCCACGTCGGGCTCCTGTCAACATTCCGAGTTTCTGAATTAATTACCGTCGTGCGACACGGCGAGGGGATCGCGGTAGAGCACGTCCAGGGCCACCGCGCCGCCCGCCACCGCCAGCACGGAGTCCGCGAAACTCGTCGGCGCCACCGAGGCCGCGCGCGCCGGCCCGGCCTCCGCGCGGATCGCCGCCAGGCAGTCCTCGCGGGCGAGCGCTCCGACCTCCGTCACGACCACGCGCTCCGGGTTGAGCACGTCCATCAGCAGCGCCACCGCCCGCCCCACCGTCCGGGCCCGCTCCAGCAGCAGCCGTACGGCCACCGGGTTCCCGTCGGCCGCCGCGGCGACGACGTGCATCGGGTTCGTCCCGTCGGTCACCCCGGCCGCACGGGCGCGCCGGCACAGCGTCCGTTCGCTCAGCTCCGCCTGGAGGCAGCCGGTCCGCCCGCAGACGCACGGCTCACCGCCCCCGGCGAGCGGCAGATGGGCGATGGCGCCCGCCTGCGACCGCGGCCCGTGGTGCACCTCGTCGCGGGTGGCGAACGCCGCGTCGACGACGTTGCCGACGAACAGGTGCAGCACACTGCCGCTGCCGCGCGCCCGCCCGAACAGCCGCTCCGCGTTGACCAGCGCCCGCGCGTGCCCGTCCACCTGGACCGGCAGCCCGGTGCGGTCGCCGATCGCCTCCCGCACCGGCACGTCCCGCCACCCGAGCAGCGGATGCTCCACGACGGTCCCCGCGTCCCGGTCGACCCAGCCGCCCACGGCCACCCCCACCCCCAGGGCCCGGCGGCCGGGAGCGGAGGCGAGCAGCGCGTCCAGCCCGTCGGCGGCCCGCGCCAGCACGGCGAAGGGGTCGGTCCCGCAGTGCTTCGCCTCCCGCCGCGCCACCACCCGGCCGCGCAGATCGAGCAGCGCCACCGTCGTGTACGGCACCGCCACGTGGACGCCGCCCACCACGAACCGCCCGTCGTCCAGATCCACCGGGACGTGCGGCCTGCCCACCCCGCTGCCGCGCCGCGGCGCGTCCGACTCCCGGATCAGCCCGAGGCCGCTGAGGCGGGCGCAGTGGCCGGTGACGGAGGCCGGGGACAGCCCGGTCAGCCGGGCGATGGTGCTGCGCGCGACCGGTCCGTGCTCCAGCACGGACCGCAGGATCACGCTGGCGCTGGTGCGCCGTCGGTCGCTGTCGGCGACCCGGGGGACGGGAGAGGGGGCGGGAGAGGGGGCGGGAGGGAATGCCGTGGTACGGGACATGGGGGAGTTCCTCGGGGCCGGTCCGACACTGCGCCGTCTGCGAAGGAGGCGTGACGGATCGGCTCCGCCCGCCTCACCGGGGCGAGCGACAGGCGGCCGCGCCGACGCGCCGCAGATCGACGTGGCGACGCGACGAGAAGTTCCGGGCCTGGGCAACCATGGGCCCGAAGCTAGCAAAGCGGTCCACCGCTGCCCAGACGGCGACCGACGGGCGAGACGGGGGCGGGGGAGGTGGTGGAGGTGGTGGAGACGGCGGCGGTGGGGCCGGCGGTGGCTGTGGGGCCGACCGTGGCGAGTGGTGGCCGTGGGGCAGGCGGTGGTGGGGGGCCGGCGGCGGCGGTGGGGCTGGCGGCGGTGATGGTGGAGGCGGCGGCGGTGGGGCCGGCGGTGGCTGTGGGGCCGACCGTGGCGAGTGGTGGCCGTGGGGCAGGCGGTGGTGGGGGGCCGGCGGCGGCGGTGGGGCTGGCGGCGGTGATGGTGGAGGCGGCGGCGGTGGGGCCGCGGCGGTTGCGGTGGTGGCCGTGGGCCCGGTGGTGGCGGTGGGGCCGGCGGTCTGCGCGGTCCCGGTGGTGGTTCGGTCACGCTCTACGGCCTCGCCCCGCACCCGGGGCGCACGGCCGCGCCCGACCCGATTGGCGAAACCCTACAGACGCCCGTCCCTCCCTCCCCGTAGGCCGCACCACGTCACCTCAGTGACCAGCGTCACGCCGTACCGGGTGTAACCACGGCATGTTGTTCAAAGCCCACCAAGTCCCCGAACGGCCGTTTGTCGACCCGTGACGGTGATGGGCCCCACTCGCCTGGGATAGCGTCACGGTGTCCCGAACCGCCCCCGACCTCGCGGAGTCCCCATGAGCACCGCTGCCGCCACCCCCGCCAGCCCCGGACAGGTCCTCGCCGACCTCCTCCCGGCCTCCCGTGTCCGGGACGTCGCGCTCGTCCTCGGCGGCGCCGTGCTCACCGGCCTCGCGGCCCAGATCGCGGTCCCGGTGCCCGGCTCCCCGGTGCCGGTGACCGGCCAGACGTTCGCCGCGCTGCTCGTCGGCACGACCCTGGGCGCGCGTCGCGGCTTCCTCTCCCTCGCCCTCTACGCCGTGGCGGGTGTCGCGGGTGTGCCGTGGTTCGCGGACGGCGGGTCCGGCGCGGCCGCCGTGTCCTTCGGCTACGTCCTCGGCCTGATCCTCGCCTCCACCGTGGTCGGCGCCCTCGCCCGCCGCGGCGCGGACCGCAACGTGTGGCGCATGGCCGGCACCATGCTCGTCGGCGAGGCGATCATCTACGCCGTCGGCGTCCCCTACCTGGCCTACGCCGCCGACCTCTCCGCCTCCGCCGCGATCGCCGCCGGCCTCACCCCGTTCCTGATCGGCGACGCCCTCAAGGCGGCCCTGGCGATGGGCCTGCTGCCCACCGCCTGGAAGTTCGCCCGCCGCTGACCCCGAGTCGGTACGGAAAGAGGCCCGCCCGGCCGTCCCACGACGGCACACCGGCGGGCCTCTTCCGTTTCCGAGGTCAGTTCTGCCGTCGGTCCGCCGGCCGCCGCTGCGACCACCACAGTCCGGCCGCGCCGGCCGCGAGCAGTGCCGCCCCGGCCGCGCCGAGCGGTACGACCTCCCGGCCGGGCCCGGTCCTGGGCAACTCGTCGCCGCCCGGCCCCACGGGCGTGTTGTCCGTGCCGAGCAGCAGCGGGGTGGCGGGCGCGTTCGGTGACGGGTTCGTCGTACCGAACGGCACCGGCCCCTGCTGCCAGAACGTCTTCGACCCGTCCGCGGTCTGGACGGGCAGACAGATCTTCCCGGTCCTGCCGAGATCGAAGACCGCGTCGACCTCGTACGACGTCGACGCCCCGGCCGCCAGGGAGCCTACGGGGCAGGAGAAACCGCTGTTGGATCCCTCGGGGAGATCCTTCTTCGCGATCCGCGAACACCCATGGACGTTTTCGACCGTCAGTCCGTCGAATCCGACGACCAAAAGCCTGACCGGCCCGCTTTCCTCGGTGCCGTCGTTCTTCACCGTGGCGGTGATCGACGTTTCCCGCGAGTCGTTGTCCACCGAGATCCGCTCCGGCAGGAGCGTGGTCAGCTCGACGCCGTCCGGTGCCCGGTCGACGGCCTTTCCCCCCTCGCTGCTGCCGGGCCCCCGGTCGTCCGCCCCGGCCGGCGCGGAAAGCGCCAACACCGCCGAGAAAGATGCCACGACCAGCGATCCGGCGACGGCCGTCATACGACGAGAACTCATGTTCGCCCCCCTTGGCTGCGCCTGAATTCGCAGTACCTGAAGAGGTACCACAAGATTTCTCCGCACTATGCTGGTGCGGCACCAAGTGTGACCATTGTTTTCAGGAAGCGAGCAATGGAGGGGGTGAGGTGAAATGCCGGGTGATGCGAGGAATGCGGGAGGAGCGGGGGGAGCGGGGGGAGCGGGGGGAGCGGGGGGCCCGGGAAACACGGGCGGTCCGGGAAACACCAGGAGTACCGGTGTGCCGGGTCTTGTGGTGGCGGCACGTTATCGGCTGGTCGAGAGTATCGGCCAGGGGGGAATGGGGCGGGTGTGGCGGGCCGCCGACGAAATACTCGACCGGCAGGTCGCCGTCAAGGAAATGCGTATCGACGGCCTCGACGCGGAGGACGCGCGCACCCGCCGCGAACGCACCCTGCGCGAGGCGAGGGCCACCGCCCGGATCGACCACACCAACGTCGTCCGCGTCTACGACGTCGTCGACGAGGGCGAACGCCTCTGGATCGTCATGGAGCTGGTCGCCGGCCGCTCCCTGGAGCGGATCATGGCCGAGGAGGGACCCCTCGACCCACGCGCGACGGCCCGGATCGGCCTCGGCCTGGTCACCGCGCTGCACCAGGTGCACGCGCGCGGTGTCCTGCACCGCGACATCAAACCGGGCAACGTCCTGGTCGAGGACGGCGGCGACCGTGTCGTCCTCACCGACTTCGGCATCGCCGCGATCCAGGACACGGCGGCGCTCACCATGGCCGGCATGCTGGTCGGCTCCCCCGACTACATGGCCCCCGAGCGCATCTCCGGCCGCCCGCAGGGCCCGCCCTCCGACGTGTGGTCCCTGGGCGCCACCCTCTGCGCCGCGCTGGCCGGACACTCGCCCTTCTCCCGCGACACGACCCTGGCGACCCTGCACGCGGTCCTCTACGAGGAACCCGAACTCCCGCCCACGGCAGGGCCGTTGCGCGACATCCTGGCCGCGCTCCTGGAGAAGGAACCGACCGTCCGCGCACGTCTCACCGACCTGGAGTCGGTGTTGCGTCCGGTGGCCTTCCCGCCGCCCACGCCGACACCACCGCCCGCGCCGACACCGCCGCCCGCGCCGACACCTCCGCCCGCGCCGCCCGCCCCGCCGCCCGCCGCCGAGCCTCGTCCCACCGGGCGCCGCCCCCGCTTCCCCGCCGCCCTCCACCGCCGTACGGCCCTCGCGGCTGCCACGGGCGTCACGGCCGTGGCCGCCGCCGTCGCGATCGCGCTGGCGTCGCCCGGATCGGGCCACGGCGGGAACCGGGCCGGTTCCTCGCCCACGGGTCACCCGGCGACGACCTCCGCCACCACCCCCACGCCCACCGCCACCCCCACGCCCACCGCCACCCCCACGCCCACCGCCACCCCCACGCCCACGCCCACCGTCGAGGGCACCTCCAGGCCGCCGAGCCTGCCGCCCGGCGCGCACCAGGAGGCCGGCGGGTACGCGTGGGCGACACCCGAGGGCTGGCGGCGGGACGTGAAGACGGGTGCGGAGGTGCACTACACGTCCCCCGACGGCACCCAGGAACTCGTGGCCAGTTCCTCACTGGCCCGGGGCGACCTGATGGACACCTGGCGGACCTCGGAACGCAACGCCCACCAGGGCCGGGACTACCGCAAGATCCGCCTGGAGGAGACGACGTTCCGCGGCAACCCGGCGGTCGTCTGGGAGTACACGTTCACGCTCCAGGGCACGCCCTGGCACGCCCGCCTCCTCGGCTTCGACGAGGGCGGGACGTCGTACCAGATCAACACCTGGTACCAGCCGCACGTCGAGGCGGCGGCGCTGCGCACGTACGACAAGGTGAAGGAGAGCTTCACCGTGCTCTGAACGGGAGGCGGGCGCCGGCCGGACGACGGAGAGGGGACCCTCGGCCGCCGGGCCCCCCGCCGGCGGCCCCCCCGGGGGGCCAAGAGGGCCGCCGGGTGCCCCCACGCGGCCCGGCCCCGCG